>NZ_AZUP01000001.1:3383701-3691310 GCF_000527135.1 Methyloversatilis discipulorum | reverse complement strand
TCAGTTCGAGCCGCAACATCATGTCGTTCAGCGCATTGATCAGCGGGCGCAGTTCCTCAGGCACACGGCGCACGTCGATCGGTGACAGGTCGGTCGGTCGCCGCTTCTCGATCACCGCCTGCAGCCGCTTCAAGGGCCACAGCCCGCGGCCCAGACCGAAATAGACCAGCACGACGGCGATCGGGATGATGACGAACTGCGGCAGCAGCACGCCGGACAGGATGCGCGAGGTCAGCGCCTCGCGCTTGTTCAGCGTCTCGGCCACCTGCACGGTCACGTAGGAACCGGGGATGGTGGTGACCGGCTGGAACATGTAGGCGATGCGCACGTCCTCGTTGTTCACGCGGCCGCCGCGGAAGTAGAGCTCGCCGGCCTTCCACGGCTTGTCGTCGGGCACGTCCGGCACTTCGCTGTCACCGGCCAGCAGCTCTCCAGCACCGCCCAGCACCTGGTAGTAGATGATGTCTTCGCCGTCGATGTGGAACAGATCTCGCATCTGCGGCGGCTTCACGAAGATGGCGCCGACCGGCGTGAAGCGCACCTGCCGGCTCAGCTCATAGACACTGTCGCCCAAGACCTTGTCATAGGGCGCGTGTGCAATGTCGTCCGCCACGTTGTGGATGATGGCGATGCTGATCGGCCACACGAACATCAGCGGCGCGAGCATCCAGTCGAGGATTTCGCCGAACAGCGAGTTGTACTCGCCGGTCCTTTCGCCTGATTTGTCGCGACGGTTCTTCAGCTTGTCACGCGGCGGCATCCGGTCTTTCCAGGCAGTAGCCCAGGCCGCGCAGCGTCACGATGCGCAGGCCGCTGTGCTCGATCTTCTTGCGCAGCCTGTGCACATAGACCTCGATGGCGTTGTTGCTCACTTCTTCGCCCCAGCCGCACAGATGGTCGACCAGCTGTTCCTTGTTGACCAGCCGGCCGGCGCGCAGCAGCAGCACCTCCAGCAACGCGGTCTCGCGCGCCGACAGTTCGATCGCCTGGCCATTGACGCTGGCCACGTGATCGGTCTGATCGTAGGCGAGGCTGCCGATCTCGATACGGGTGGGCATGCCGGTGCCGCGGCGCGTCAGCGCACGCACGCGCGCTTCCAGCTCGGGCAGTGCGAAGGGTTTGCACATATAGTCGTCTGCGCCGGCATCGAGCCCGCGCACGCGGTCGTCGATGCCGTCCTGCGCGGTCAGGATCAGTACCGGTGTCGTGCACTTGCGCGCGCGCATGCGCTTGATCACCTCGATGCCGGACAGCTTGGGCAAACCGATGTCGATGATGGCCAGATCGAAGCCCTGTCCATGCAGCGCCGCGTCGGCCTCACCACCTGTGGCCACGCTGTCCACAGCGTAACCGGCGCGCCGCAGCGCGCGAACCACGGCATCGGAAATGACCGGATCGTCCTCGGCAAGCAGGATATGCATAGCAAATCAGCCTTGCGGCCGCCTCCTCCATGAACGTCTTCTGCGTTCGCATTCGGGTTTGGGGTTTGAATAACCCCACCGGACGTCAGTGTAAGGGAGATGTAAGCGCTCAAGAATAGTCTGCGCAGCGCTGTTCTTCTTTTGGTCCTCGGGGGCAAACCGGTCAGTCCGGCGCGCCCCGGGGAGCACCCTTCCCCTGCACGGGGTGCTCCCCACCCATTTTTCGGGCGCCCGTCCGAATCGCTCCCCCAATCCCGATCGTTCTCGTTGCACCGTCACACATTCGCCGCGACTGCTGCCCGTGGACGAAAAAAGCCCGCACCGAAGTGCGGGCTTTTTTTGTCTGGCAGACCGGGCCCGGTCGCCTCGCGGCGACCGGAGCGGACATTACATGTCCATGCCCATGCCGCCCATGCCACCCATGCCGCCCGGCATGCCGCCGGCAGCCGGCTTGTCTTCGGCCAGCTCGGCCACCATGCAGTCGGTGGTGAGCATCAGCGAAGCAACCGAAGCGGCGTTCTGCAGTGCGGTGCGGGTGACCTTGGTCGGGTCCAGCACGCCCATTTCGACCATGTCGCCGTACTCGCCCGAGGCGGCGTTGTAGCCGAAATTGCCCTTGCCTTCCTTCACCTTGGCCACGACCACGCTCGGCTCGTCGCCGGCGTTGGCGACGATCTGGCGCAGCGGCTCTTCGGCAGCGCGCATGATCAGCTTGATGCCGGCGTCCTGGTCGGCGTTGTCGCCGCGCAGGTCACCGAGGTTCTGCAGTGCGCGCACCAGGGCGACGCCGCCGCCGGCCACGATGCCTTCTTCAACGGCAGCGCGGGTGGCGTGCAGCGCGTCTTCGACGCGTGCCTTCTTTTCCTTCATTTCGACTTCGGTCGCGGCACCGACCTTGATCAGTGCAACACCGCCGGCCAGCTTGGCCTTGCGTTCCTGCAGCTTCTCACGGTCGTAGTCCGACGTGGCGGCGTCGATCTGGGTGTTGATGTTGGCAACGCGTGCGGTGATCGCGTCTTCGGTGCCGGCGCCGTCGATGATGGTCGTTTCTTCCTTGCCCACTTCGATGCGCTTGGCCTGGCCGAGATCCTGCAGCGTGGCCTTTTCCAGCGACAGGCCGACTTCTTCGGCGATCACCGTACCGCCGGTCAGGATGGCGATATCTTCCAGCATGGCCTTGCGACGGTCGCCGAAGCCCGGGGCCTTGACGGCGACGGTCTTCAGGATGCCGCGGATGTTGTTCACCACCAGGGTAGCCAGCGCTTCGCCTTCGATGTCCTCGGCGATGATCAGCAGCGGACGACCGGCCTTGGCGACCTGTTCCAGCACCGGCAGCAGATCACGGATGTTGCTGATCTTCTTGTCGTGCAGCAGCACGAAGGGGCTGTCCAGGACGGCGATCTGGCGGTCAGGGTTGTTGATGAAGTAGGGCGACAGGTAGCCGCGGTCGAACTGCATGCCTTCGACCACTTCCAGCTCGTCGTTCAGCGACTTGCCGTCTTCAACCGTGATGACGCCTTCCTTGCCGACCTTGTCCATCGCTTCGGCGATGCGGGCACCGACCGAGGTGTCCGAGTTGGCCGAGATCGAGCCGACCTGGGCGATTTCCTTGCTGGTCGAGCAGGGCTTCGAAATCTTCTTCAGCTCGCCGATAATGCCGGTCACGGCCTTGTCGATGCCGCGCTTAAGGTCCATCGGGTTCATGCCGGCAGCCACGTACTTCATGCCTTCGCGCACGATGGCCTGGGCCAGCACGGTGGCGGTGGTGGTGCCGTCACCAGCGACGTCCGAAGTCTTGGAAGCGACTTCCTTGACCATCTGGGCGCCCATGTTCTCGAACTTGTCCTTCAGTTCGATTTCCTTGGCGACCGACACGCCGTCCTTGGTCACGGTCGGGGCGCCGAAGGAGCGCTCCAGCACCACGTTGCGGCCCTTCGGGCCCAGGGTCACCTTGACTGCATTGGCCAGCACATTGACGCCGGCGACCATGCGTTCGCGGGCGGAATCACCAAAACGTACCTCTTTTGCGGGCATATCTAACTCCTTGAGTATTCAGAAATTCAGGACAAAGGAGGCGATCAGGCCTCGACCACGCCCATGATGTCTTCTTCACGCATGACGAGGAATTCCTCGCCATCGACCTTGACCGACTGACCGGAATACTTGCCGAACAGCACGCGGTCGCCAGCCTTGACGGCCATCGGGCGAACCTTGCCGTCGTCCAGGATCTTGCCGGCGCCGACGGCGATGACTTCACCCTGGTCCGGCTTTTCTGCGGCTGCATCGGGAATCACGATGCCCGAAGCGGTCTTGCGCTCTTCTTCCAGACGCTTGACCAGCACGCGGTCGTGCAACGGACGGATTTTCATGCAATGACTCCTTGAGATTGAAGGCGCGAACCCAGTCGCGACGTTTGACGATATTCGGGGCGATGCGACACAGCGCACCGCCGTGTTAGCACTCACTGCCAACGAGTGCTAATAGTAGTGGCGGGTTGTTTCGATTTCAAGAGCGCGCGAACAATGACCGGCCGGATCAGCCGTCGGCCGTCTGCGCCTGTTCGCTGACCAGGCGGTTGCGGCCGGCGCGCTTCGCCTCGTAAAGCATGGCGTCGGCGAGGCGGACTGCGGCGTCCTCGTCCTCGTGCTCGGGCTGCGCCATGGCAAGGCCTATGCTCATCGTGACGACGCCGACCGCCGCCGTGGGCGAAGCCTCGACCGCTCGCCGGATCTTCTCGCCGACACGACAGGCGTCGGCGAAGCCGGTCGCCGGCAACAGCAGCAGAAACTCCTCGCCGCCGAACCGGGCAACGAAGTCGCTCTCCCGCAGCGCCGCCCTGAGCACCGCCGCGACGTGACGCAGCACCGCGTCGCCGGCCGGATGGCCATGACCGTCGTTGATCCGCTTGAAGTGGTCGATGTCGGCCACCAGCACCGCATAGCCCTTGCGCGATCGCCGCATGCGGACGAATTCGTCGCGCAGGCGCTCGTTCGCGGCCAGCCGGTTGGGCAGACCGGTCAGCGCGTCGCGTCGCGCCTGGTCGCGCAGCTCGTCGTTCAGCCGCGCCAGTTCTGCCGTGCGTTCGGCCACCTTGTGTTCGAGGTCGCGGTTGCTCGCTTCGAGTGCCTCGCGACGCTGTATCAAGGTCGCCGCCATGCCGCGCAGCGCATCGACCAGATGGCGCAGTTCGACCGCGCCGGCACCCACTTCCAGCGTGACCCCCTCGTCGCCCTTCTCGATCCGGCGCGCCAGCGTCGCCAGCCGCTCGATCGGCTGGCTCAGTCGCGACGCCGCCAGCCAGGACAGCAGCAGCAGGATCGCGACCGCCAGCAGCGCGAACACCAGCACCACCTTGCGCAGCGCCTGCACGTCTTCCATCACGCGATCGAGCGGCTGGCGGATGACGACCTGCCAGCCCAGCGGGCTGGTCGGAACGACCTCCCGCACCGGTACCACAGCCGTTACGTAGGGCTCGGTGCCCGACCAGTTGTCGATGAAGAACCCCGCACGCGCAGGCGGATCGCCCAGGCGCGGCAGCGCCAGCGGGCTGTCCTCCGGAAAGATCACGTCGCCCTGTCCGTTGATGATGAGGATGTCCATGCCCACACGCTCGGCGTTGCTCGGCCGCAGCACCTGCAGTACGGAGCCGGCCCAGTCCCAGTGCACATGGGCGGCCAGCACGCCGCGCACCTGGCCATCCTCACCGGACACCGGCACCGCGATATCGATGAAGCGCATCGGGCCGGCACCCTTCTTCGGCAGCAACTTGGCCAGCAACAGGGCCTCGTGCAGATCGCCGATGAACACCCCGTCGAGCCCGCCGGCAAACCACGGCCTCTGCGCCACGTTCTGACCCAGCAACAGATCGTGTGTGGCGGCCTGCACCACGCCGTCGAGATCGGCAACGCCAATCCACGAATACTGCGGATAGGAGTTCTGCAGCCGCTCCAGGCTGCCGCGGAAGGCGCTGTCGTCCAGCGGTTCGCGACGGAACAGGCGGGTGTCGGACAGCAGTTCGATCTCGCGGCGGCGCTCGTTCAGGCTTTCGGCCAGCACCGCGGACATTGCGGTCGCCAGTTCGTGTATCGCGTGGCCGCGCTCGTTCAGCAACTGTTCCGCGTAGACGTGGTTGATGTACAGATAGGCGGGAAGGCCCACGATCAGCGCCAGGCCACCACACAGCAGCGCAAGGCGGTTGCGGAAACTGCCAGGTATCAGCGTCATCGGACTCGCTGTCTCGTACGTGCGGGAACCGGAACGATACGCCAAGCGGCATGCGTACCCCAAGCGGCATGCTTACCCGAATGCGCGCCGGTAACCGCCGACTCGCAATACACTCCCGGCACACTTGAACACCGCACCGGACCCGATCCCCGACGGAGCCCCCATGACGACCCATCTCGAATCGCTGAAACAGCATTCCATTGTCGTCGCCGACACCGGCGACATCGAATCCATCGCCCGGCTTAAGCCACAGGACGCCACCACCAACCCGTCGCTGTTGCTGAAGTCGGCGCAGGACGCGCGCTACCGGCCGCTCCTGGACGGCGCGCTGGCGCAGGCGAAGGCGGCCGGCGAAGACCTGCACGGCGCGATCGACCGGCTGTTCGTGGCCTTCGGCTGCGAAATCCTGAAGCACGTGCCCGGCCGGGTGTCGACCGAGGTCGATCCGCGCCTGAGCTTCGACACCGAGGCGAGCATCGCCAAGGCGCGCCACCTGATCGCGCTGTACGAAGCGGCCGGCATTTCACGCAGCCGCGTGCTGATCAAGCTCGCCACCACCTGGGAAGGGGTGCGCGCAGCCGAAAAGCTGGAGCGTGACGGCATCCACTGCAACCTCACGCTGCTGTTCGGCATGGCCCAGGCCATCGCCTGCGCCGACGCCGGCGTCACGCTGATCTCGCCCTTCGTCGGTCGCATCTACGACTGGCACTGCGCGCAGCAGAAGGTGGCCGACATTCCGCTGGACCAGGACCCGGGCGTCGCGTCGGTCACCCGCATCTACAACTACTACAAGCAGCACGGCTACCACACCGAAGTGATGGGCGCGAGCTTCCGCAAGGTGGGTCAGGTCGAGGCGCTGGCCGGCTGCGACCTGCTCACCATCGCCCCCGACCTGCTGGACCAGATGGCCGCCCTGCCCGGCGAACTGGAGCGCCGGCTCGACCCGACGCGCACGACGCCGGCCGAGCGCGTCCTGCTCGACCAGAAAGCCTATCAATGGCTGCACAACGAGGACGCGATGGCGGTCGAAAAGCTGTCGGACGGCATTCGCCGCTTCGACGTCGATGCGCGCAAGCTCGATGCCTTCGTTGCCGGCCTGATGCAATGAGCGAGCAGTCGCCGGCCGACGAGCCGGACACGCCCTGCGTCGCCATCTGCAGCACGCTGTTCGACGAGGTGTGCCGCGGCTGCGGCCGCACCGTGATGGAAGTGGCGAACTGGGTGTTCATGACGCCGGACGAGAAGCGCGCGGTATGGACGCGGATACGCGCCGAGGGCTACCCCCGGCGCGACATCCAGGGCCTCACCGACCGGCCGGAGCGCAGATAGCCGCTCAGGTGTGCACGTTCAGGAAGGCCTCGTTCAGCTTGCGGTCGTGATAGAAGATGGCGCGCCCGAGGTCTTCCACCTTCCACGTGATGACCGGCTTGTCCGGATAGTGGATGTAGCCGCCGGCGAACACCTCGTTGCGGTTGCCCGACGGATCGAAGAAGTAGATGGTGGCGCCGCGCGTGATGCCGTGGCGCGTCGGGCCGATGTCCAGCGACACGTCCTTGCGCGAAATGATGTCCGCCGCGCGCAGCACGTCATTCCATGTGTCGAGGATGAAGGAGCAGTGATGGAAGCGCCCCTTCTCGGGGTTGCGGATGAAGGCGATGTCGTGCGGTTTCGTTGAACAGGTCAGGAAGGCACCGACCAGTGCGTCGCCGGCCATCACCTGTTCCGCCATCTTGAAACCCAGCACTTCGGTGAACAGCTTGACGGTGCCATCGACGTCGTCGCCGTACAGCAGGCAGTGGTCGAAGCGGGTCGGCTGTATACCGATCAGGCCATCCGGCCACGGGTCCGGATTCACGTCCGGCAGGCCGTTGCCCACCTTGTCCTTGCTCGCGAACAGCTCGATCGCGTGCCCGGTCGGCACCGTGAAGCGGAAGCGGCGGCCGGTGTGCAGATGTTCGCCGGCGGGAATCCACTGCAGATCGGTCGCCAGCCGGCTGCCTTCCACCTCCGCCGCCAGCCTGTCCAGCGTCGCCTCGCTGTCCACACGGAAGCCCATGTAGTCCATGCCCGGCGCGTCCGCCTTGCGCAGCACCACGCTGTGGTGATCGTGTTCATCCCAGGCCTTGAAGTACACGCGACCTTGCGCATCGCGTCCGGTTTCGATCAGGCCCAGCACTTCTCCGTAATGCTTCACCGCGGCATCCAGGTCGGTCACGCGTAGCGCGACATGGCCCGGGCGCAGCACGCCGGTCATCGGCATATCTCCATCCTCCATCTGTTTGTCGTGGCCCGGTTCGTGACCGGGCACGCAGACAGTGCAATCGCCGTACCAGTCGTCGCACCCCGGACAAGCCCCTGTTTATTCGAAGATTCAATAAAAATCTCGACATTTTCGGGCGCTGATTTCATGATTTGACGAAACCGTACTCGCCGCCGCCTGCGGCTTTTCCGGCAAACCGACGACTGGAATCCGCCATGCCCCGTCCCTCCCGCGGCCCGCTGACCGCCATCACCGACGCCATCGACGACCGCACGCTGGCGAAGAACGTCCATTTCGCGCCGGACAGCGGCCATATCCTGCTGTTCGACCAGCGCATGCTGCTGATGCACGGCTTTTCGGTCGCCGCGCTGCGGCACGAACTGGTCGAACGGCTGGGACTGGAGCGCACGCGCGAGCTGTTCACCCGCATGGGCTATCAGCAGGGCGTCGAGGACGCGCGCTGCCTGCGCGAAACCGAAGGCGGCGACCTGACGCGCACGCTGGCGCTCGGGCCGCGCCTGCGCGAGATCGAAGGCTTCGTGCGCAATCAGGCGGTCGAACGCATGCAGTTCAACACCGACAGCGGCGAGTTCTGGGGCGACTACTACTGGCAGGCGTCGTGGGAGGCCGAGGCGCATCTGAAGCACTTCGGCATCAGCGGATCGCCGGCCTGCTGGATGATGACCGGCTACGCCAGCGGCTTCACCACGACCATGATGGGCCGGCCCATTCTGTGGCGCGAGCTGGAGTGCGTCGCGATGGGCCACGCGCGCTGCCGCGTGATCGGCCGCCCGCTGGAGGAGTGCGAGGACAGCGCCGACGATTTGCGCTTCCTGCGCATCGAGGAATTCGTGTCGGCGCCGCGCGGTCGCCAGCCTGCGGGCGATGGCGCCGGCTCGGGACTGCCCGATCTGGTCGGCGCCTCGGCCGGCTTCAACGCCGTTGCCCACCTGATACGTCGCGTCGCGCCGACCGACGCCACCGTGCTGCTGCTGGGAGAAAGCGGCGTCGGCAAGGAGCGCTTCTCGAAAACGCTGCACGCCATCGGCCCGCGCGCGAAAGGGCCTTTCATCGGCGTGAACTGCGCCGCCATTCCGGCCGAACTGGTGGAAGCCGAACTGTTCGGCGTCGAACGCGGCGCCTTCACCGGCGCCCACGCGTCGCGGCCCGGCAAGTTCGAGCGCGCCCACGGCGGCACCCTCTTCCTCGACGAAATCAGCAGCCTGCCGATGCCGGCCCAGGGCAAGCTGCTGCGCGCGCTGCAGGAAGGCGAGGTCGAGCGGGTCGGCGACACCCGGGTGCGGCCAGTCGATGTGCGCATCGTCGCCGCTGCCAACCGCGACCTGCGCGCCGAGGTGGCGGCCGGGCGCTTCCGCGAAGACCTGTTCTTCCGCCTCAACGTGTTCCCGATCGAGATTCCGCCTTTGCGCGAGCGGCGTGAGGACATTCCGCTGATGCTCAACGTGTTCGTCGAGCGCTACGCCAAACGTTTCGGCAAGCACATCGCCGGCCTCACCCAGCGCGCCGCGGAAGCGCTGTGGGCCTACGACTGGCCGGGCAATGTGCGCGAACTGGAGAACATCGTCGAGCGCGCGGTCATCCTCGCCGACGACGGCGGCAATCTGGACGTGCAGCATCTCTTTTCCGGCGGCGAGCGACTGACCCAGCCGATGTTCAACCTGTCGGCCGGCGGCCGGCTCACGCGCGCAGCCGAGACCACGACTTCATCATCCGACGCACCGCCGGACGGTGTGGATGCGCACATTGCGTCACTGGTCGACGCCGGCCTGCGTTTCGACGAACTGGAACAGCGCCTGCTCGACCACGCGATGACGCGCACCGGCGGCAACCTGTCAGCCGCTGCCCGCCTGCTCGGCTTGAGGCGGGGGCAGTTCGAGTACCGCGCGAAGAAGCGGGAGACAGGGCCCGCCTGATGCCGCGCCGCTGGTCGAGCTGATTCGGTTCTTGTGGGAGCGACCTCTGGTCGCGATGCGGCTTCAACGGGCCGCGGCTTCGCTTCAGGCTGCCATCGCGAGCAAGCTCGCTCCCACCAAAGCCTGGCCGTAGCGGCTTATCAGGTCTGTTCCCGTGGGAGCGGCCTTGGCCGCGATGCGGCCAAGGCACTCCGCCGGCTTCGATTCACGCTGCAGTCGGGGTCAGAAGCCCCCTCCCACAGAACCCCGGCTCCGACCACGGATCAGGCGTGCGTCCTGGGGGAACGGCCTTGGCCGCGACAGGGCTGTCGCGAACCGTGCCTTCGTTTCAAGAGCTGCTGTCGCCAGCAAGCACGCCGCCGTCAGACAGCGACGAGACGCCTGTCACCTCCACCCGATACCCCGCCGCCTGCCAGCCCTCGATGCCGCCACGCAGCGGTCGGGCGTGCCGGAGGCCGGCGGCGTGCAGCTTGAGCGCAGCGCGCACCGCCGACACGTCGTTCGGGCAGGCGCAATAAGTCACCAGCACGCCGTCCTTCGGCAGGCGGTGAGCGTGCGCGTCGATCTGTTCCAGCGTGATGCTCAGCGCGCCGGGAATGCGCACCGGCTCGGCATCGACGATGAGGCCCGAGCGCACATCGACCACCGTGACCAGGTCGCCGCGGTCCAGCATGGCCAGCAGCTCTTCCGGCGCCAGTCGCTCCGACTGCAGCTGGCGCAGCGCGCGACGCCGCTCCAGCCAGCGCCAGCCGATGTAGAGCGCCAGCAGCACGCCGACCAGCGCCGCGGCGTAGGCCCCCAGTTCGGCCAGCGCATCGAGTACCGCTTCGATCTGCGTCGCGAACAGCAGGCCGATCACCAGCGCGGCGCCAGCCCACAGCACGGCGCCCAGCGTGTTGAACAGCATGAAGGCGGACGGCCGCATGCCGAGCGCGCCAGCGAGCGGCGGCGCGATCGTCGACAAACCGGGCACGAATTTGGCGATCACCAGCGTGGCGATGCCGTAGCGGGTGAAGGTCGATTCGCTCTGCCGCACGCAGGTATCGGGCGACAGCGAAATGCGGCACAGCAGGCGCAGCACGCGGTGCCCCTGCAACCTGCCGGCGAGATACCAGGCGACATCGCCTAGGGAGGATGCGGCCACCGCCACCAGCAGCGCGAACACGCCGTACATCGGCTCGTCGGCCACCCGTGCGCCAGCCAGCATGACCAGCGGCATCGCCGGTATCGGCAGGCCCAGCTGTTCCGCCAGCACCACCAGGAAAATCAGCCACAGCCCGTAATGGGCCAGCAATTCGGTCACGCGCTTCTCCGGTATGAATTTCGGCCGTCACGATGACATGGAATCGTGACGGCCGAAAAGTCGTTCCGGTCAGATGAGGGCGATCGCCGGCGATTTCCAGCGCGTAGCCGCGTGGTACCCCGCTTCAGCCGACTGCGCGCAGCGCGCCGTTGCGCTCGGCGTCGATCAGCTTCGTCAGCAGCTTGCGCACGCGCACAGCGGCGATGTCATTGCTCATCAGCACCGGGTTCAGAGAGAAGAAGTCGGTCGTGCCCATTTCATCCTGCGTCGCCTGGATGACCGGGCCGTCCTCGTTCTCGAAGGCGGCGTGCATGGCACGTATCTTCATCGCGTTGTATTCGGCGTTCTCCACGTCGTGATTGCGCCGGGTAGCGAAGTAGTAGTGCGTCTTCGTCGCCGACTCGGGCGTGCAGGTATGCAGGTCGTACTGGCCGGTGCAGTGATCGAGATCCAGCGGCCCCTCGCCCTGGATGGCGCCGACCGACAGCTGGATGTTCGCCGGTGGCGTCCAGGTGATGTCGAAAAAATGCCGCGCCGGTGCGGCCGGGTCAGGCAGGAAGTTCGCGAAGATGAGCATGGCCGGCGTCTGCGACCACTGCCAGCGCGCATTCACGCTGTCCGCGCCCTCCTTCACCGCCGGCACCAGCGGTGACAGCTGGCCGCGGGTGCTGATGATTTCGCTGTGCACATGGTCGATGTGACTCAGGTCCATCACGTTGTCGATGATGAGCTCATAGTTCACGTCCATGCGCATATAGGTATGCGCCAGCGCGTTTGGATGCCCCTCGTCCAGCGGTCCGAAGTCCGGCAGCCGGGTCGGGTCGGCCAGTGCGGCGTCGCCCATCCAGATCCACACGAAGCCGTACTTCTCCAGCAGCGGAAAGCTGCGCACCTTCGCCGCCTTCGGGATCAGGCCATTGCCGTGCGGGTTGTGCGTGCAGGCGCCGCTGCAGTCGAAGCGCAGCGCGTGGTAGGCGCACACCACGTCGTCGCCGATGCGCTTGCCCAGGTGCAGCGGCGCGAAGCGGTGCGGACAGCGGTCGTGCAGCGCCACCGGCGCGCCATCGGCCTTGCGGTAGATGAGCACCGAGGTGTCGAGTATCCGGCGGTGGAACATGCCCTCGGCCGGCACCTCGCTCGACAGCGCCGCGACGTACCAGCAGTCCTTCAGGAACTCGACCTTCTTCTCCAGTGCCTTCGTTTCCATCTTGTTGTCTCCTCCGTCTTGTCGTGATGCGCCCGGCGGACACCGGGCGGTCCTGCAGGCCGGCAGGTGGCGATCAGAGATCGAGCACCAGCACGGCGGATTTCGAGCGCGAACAGCAGGGCGTGAAGCAGTCGTTCGCCGCCCGCTCGGCGTCGCTGAAATACATGTCGCGGTGATCCGGCTCGCCCTCCAGCACGCGGGTGACGCAGGTGCCGCAGATGCCCTGCTCGCAGGACAGCGGCACTTCGACGCCGTGCGCGGCGAGTGCGGCGACCACGGTCTGCCCGGCGGCCACCGGCACGACGCGGCCGCTGCGTGCGAGCTGCACGGCGAAGCCCTGGTCGCCGCTGCGCGCGCCGTCGGTCGCAGCGAAGGATTCGGCGTGGATGTTCGCGTCGGCCCAGCCGGCCGCACGGGCGCTGCCGATCACGTGATCCATGAAGCCTGTCGGCCCGCAGACGTAGAGGTGGGTGTCCGGCGCCGGTGCGGCCAGCACGGCAGCGGCGTCCAGCTTCTGCCGCGGGTCGCCGTCGTCGAAATGCAGGCGTACGCGGTCGGCCCAATGCGCGTCGCGCAGCCGGTCGAGGAAGGCGGCGCGCGCCGGCGAGCGAGCGCAGTAGTGCAACGTGAAATCGGCCTGCCCGTGCGCCAGCTGCTGCGCCATCGCCAGCATGGGCGTGATGCCGATGCCGCCGGCGAACAGCAGCGACCGGCGCGCCGGCACCAGCGCGAACAGGTTGCGCGGTGCGCCGATGCGCAGCTGCATGCCGGCACGCAGATCGTCGTGCGCGCTGCGCGAGCCGCCGCGGCCGGCCGCTTCGCGCAGCACGCCCAGTTCGTACTGCCGCGTCTGCGCCGGGTCGCCGAGCAGCGAGTACTGGCGCACCAGACCGTTCGGCAGTTCGACGTCAATGTGAGCGCCAGCGGTGAAGGCCGGCAGCGGCGTACCGGCCGGCGATTCGAGCACGATGTGGGCAATGTCGTCGGCGACGCGCGCGTGGCGGGTGACGACGACCGGGATGTTCGGCGCGCTCATGCGTCGGCGCCTTCGCTGTGGGCGGGCGACGGGCGCGCGCCATGCGGACAATGCTGCATTCTTCCTCCGGATATTCTTGTGGTGCGCGGGTTCAGCGCCGCGCAGACTCCGGATTTGCAACGACTGTGCCAAGCGGTTTTGAACCGCCAAGCCATTGATTCGATGAAAGTGTTTTGAAACCGACGCGCTGACTCGGGGGCCGCCCGTACCGCTTTCCGGATATCGGAAATCCGGAATTCTTCAAATGCCGAAACGGCGCCGGCGAGTTCGCTGTCGCCGCAAGCGGCAAGGGCGAAAAAAAGCCCCGACACGGGGGGTCCGTGTCGGGGCGTGTCCCGGCTGACCGGGAACGAGGAGTACCGCTCACACCATCGTTGGCCTCACGCGGACACGCGTGAGGGGGCGGGCGTCAGTTGCCGCCGCGCATGTTCTGCACCTGGAACAGGTTGGCCGGGCTCAGCTTGGGATCGACCTTGCCCTTGAACTGGCCGGTCGTGCAGTGCTTGGCCTGCACGTCCACCATCGAGAAGGAGTCGTCGAGCGCGACACCGGTGCCCTTGTTGATCGGCAGGTGGAAGTCCGGGTGGGCCTTGCCGATGGTCCAGCTCTTCCACAGTTCGCCCTTGCGGTCATACACCAGCGTGCGCGACGCGCCATAGACCTGGGCGTCGAAATGCATGATGCGCTTGCCGACCGGATGGTTGCTGTTGACCGGCACCGCCTCGACGACGTGCACCTTGCGCAACTGCCAGGTGATGTCGGGGAAGCACTCGCCCTGGCCGGTGAAGCTCACGTACTTGTAGCCGTCCTCTTCCTTGAATTCGTCCGACAGCTTCATGTCGTTGTGCTTGTAGTAGGGCATCAGCAGGTTCTTCGTGCCGACGAATTTCCACTGCATGTCGGACACACGGCTTTCATAGCCTTCGAAGTCCTCGATCATCAGGTCGGAGCCGAGGAAGGAATCGGTCACCTGCCCTGCCGCCAGCCGGCGCACGCGGCGCTGGAAGCCGAGGTAGAGGTAGGCATCGTCGAACTTGGTGTCGTCCTCGTACTTCTGGATGAGCAGCTGCGTGTTCTTCAGATCCTGCGGCTCCAGCACCTGGGCGTAGATGGCGCGATAGAGGTTGGCTGCGTTCGGCGTTACTTCAGGCGTCGGCGCGTGGTCGGTACGGTGTTTGAAGTTCAGGAAGAAGAAGTTGAACTTCAGCGTCCGCTCGAGCTGGCCGGTCGTCATGTTGCGGTACTTCCAGTAGAACGGGTGGATGGCGGCGTTGTCGCCCCAGTTCGCGCCGTACTTGAAGTTCCACGCCACCTTCTCGCCGGCGCGCGGGTCGGAAGTGCTCGGCTCTTCCGGGAAGGGACGGCCGCCGGCGAAGCCTTCGATTTCGCCCGTCTTGGCGCCCAGCTTGGTCTTGTTCAGGTTCTTGCGGGTGGCCTCGACATAGCCCTTGGGGTTCGGAAAGCTCAGCGTCTCGCCGACCTTGATCTGGTACCAGCCGTTCTTGATCACCATGTACATGCCGGCGTCCAGAGCGTCCTTGAACTGGTCGACGTTGTCCTTGTTGATGGTCATGCCGGCACTGAGGCCGGGGAAGGTCGGAAAGCCCTTCTTGTACGGCTCGAAAGCGCTTTCGACATCGGCTTCGCTGGCGGCGAAGACCTGGGTGCACAGTCCGGCTGCGAGCAGGCCGGCGGCGAGTAGCTTGTTCATTGCGTGCGTCTCCTGTGAAGCCGGGGCGCGCGCCCCGGCACTGCGGTGGATGGTCAGAACTTGTAGCGGAGGGTTGCGTAGATTTCGTCTTCGGCCCAGGCGGCGCCGATCGGGCCGGCGCGGAAGCGGCCCAGCGGTTCCAGCCCGGCGAGGCCGCGCGAGTAGGCTTCGAGCGGATTGCCGCCGTAGTTGCCCGAGGTATTGGGCGGCCACGGGTTGCAGGCCCGGCAGTCGTCGAACTTGTAGCGGTCGTTGTTGCTGCCCAGCTTCACGTTGGCGCCGATGGCGAACTTCAGGTTGTCGCTGAGCAGCCATTCGACCTGCGGCGCGGCAACCGTCGCCTGCGCGCGGAAGTCGTGGGCGAAGATGATCTGCGGACTCAGGCGGTCGTTCTTCAGGAAGGCCTTGATCAGCAGCGTGCCGATCACGTTGTCCTCCCAGTCCGGAATGCCCATCAGGCCGCCCATCGGACCACGCTTCAGATCGTGGTTGAAAATGTGCTGGTAGAACAGCTGACCGGAAATGAGCGTGGTCCGGCGCGGATTGATGAAGGGAATGAAGGTCGGCCGGTCGATGCCGATCACCGCGCGGAACACGTTGTTCTCCGAATACAGCTCGGGCTTGGACGTGTTGGCGAATTCCTCGCCGTCGGTCAGCGCCGCCTCAATGCGTACCGCCGCGTTGGCGGCTTCCCATTCGAAGTCCATCGAGCCGCCGATCAGGTTCACTCGCGGGAAGTGCATGTCGAACGAGATCAGGTAGGGCCAGGCGTTCTGGAACTGTCCGGTGAAGCCGTTGGTGCCGCGCTTGCCGCCACGCAGGCTGGGCAGCTGCGAACGGTAGGTCAGCGCATTGAGCGAGAAGGACAGGCCGCCTTGTGTAACGCCTTCGTACTTCACGCCCAGCTGCGTGTTCTTGAGCTTCCAGCCCGGCAGATGAACCTCGTCCAGACCGATCTGGCCGGGGCCGAAGTCGGTGGCCAGATAGGAGCCAGGCACGCCCGGAATGTTGGCGAAGTTGGCCACCGTGCCGCCGTTGTCCCACAGGTTCTTCATGCCGCGGAAGAAGCAGCCTGCATCCAGGATGACGTTGGCGGTGCCGCACTGGCCAAGGTTGTTCGGGCGGAACTTGTCGAAATTCCACACCACCTGCAGGTTGCGTTCCTGCATGGTTTCGCTGCCGCCCATGCGGTATTCGGCCTGCACCATCCACATCGGGATGCGGATGTCTTCCAGCTCGTCGTAGATGTTGTTGCGCGAGTAGTCGACCGGGTTGATCACGTCGAGCACGCGGAACAGGTCGGTGCGGCCCCACACCACCTGCTGCTTGCCCACCTTCAGGAAGATGGAGCGCTGATCGTCCAGTGCGAAGGTTTTCTTGACGTAGGCTTCGCGCAGGAAGTCGAGCCGCGAATTGAACTCCGGCGATTCCAGTTCCGAGCGCTTCTTGTCGCCATAACCGCCGAAGTCGGCGCAACCGCGATTGTCGTAGTCGCAGGGGCGAACCGGCACACCGAAAGCGGCACCGCCCTCGACGTCGTGCCAGCGGTCACCGAGCACGCGCAGGCCCTCATTCGGATTGCGGTTCAGGTCGAAACCGAGGAAGGGTGTGTCGATCAGGCCGTTGTCGCCGACCACGCCCTGGCCGTGCGGCGTCGAGCGAGTGCCGCCGAATGCTCCGGCCGGGTCGGTGGTGTCCAGATTGATCGCGCCGCCCGCCTCCTTGCCGTACTGGTCGTCGTTGAGGCGATAGACGCCGTCCCAGGTTCCGCGCAGCACGCCGTGCAGTTCCCAGCCGTTGCCCAGATCCTTGTCGGCCTCGACCTGCACCGTGTTGCGGAACTTCGACAGCCCGACCGTGCGCTCGGTGTTGTCCTTGCCGCGGAAGCGGGTGTCGTTCTCGTAATAGACGTCCACCTTCCACTTGCTGTTGCTGCTGCCCAGGTCGGGCAGATTGTCCTGCGCGATCGCGTTCAGTGCGGCGAGTGCGCACAGTACCCCTCCCAGCCCGACACGGGCCGCGAGGTGGCTCCTCTTCTTGTATGTGTCCACCTTGTCCTCCTCCTGTTTGTCCTGCTATCGCACTGCTGACTCTCTCGGTTGCTGCCGGGCGGACGGACACCCGCCCGGCGGGTTGAAGCTTTCGGTCAGGCCGCCGCGCGGGCGACCTCGCGCGGGGCGTCGTCCTCTTCCAGCACGCCGTCTTCGTCGTAGTGGGTGGCCACCACGAAGTGCGGGCGGAACACCACGCACCAGGCCGGCACGATGAGCATCGCGGCCAGCGCATTGACGACCAGCATGAAGGACAGCAGGACAGCGGCATCCGACTGGAAGCGCAGGTCGGACATGAAGATCCACATGACGACGCCGGCGATCAGCGTCGCGGCGGTGAAGGACACCGCGTAGCCGGTGGTGGCGACCGCATTGACGACGGCGCGGTGGATGTTGCGGGTGACCGCCATTTCCTCGCGGATGCGGTCCATGAAGTACACCGCGTAGTCGATGCCGACGCCAACGCCGACCGCGATCACCGGCACCGTGTTCACGCTGATGCCGATGTTGGCCCAGCCCATATAGGCGTAGGTCATGACGGTGGCGAACAGCATGGGCAGCACCATCAGCCAGCCGGCGTGCAGCGACTGGTAATAGGCCATCACCAGGAAGAAGGCCAGCAGCATCACCGCCGGAATGATGATCATGTGATCGGTGTGCAGCGCCTGGTTGGCCGCCGCGGTGACGCCGATGATGCCGCCGCCCAGTTCTATCTTCAGGCCCGGCACCTCGGCCTCGATGCGCGCCTTGCCCTCCTCCGCAAGCGCGACCACCCGGTTGATCGTTTCCGCCTGGTGGTCCTTGTAGAAGAACACCATGTTGGCTTCGTTCTCGTCCGGGCTGATGTACTCCTTCAGCGCACCCGGAATCGGGCTGGACGCCATGTAGGCGAACATCAGGCCCCCCACCTCGTCGGCGTTATCCGGGATCTGCGCCCAGCGCGGATCGTCGTTGTGGGTGAGCTGGTTCACCACCCGCACCACGCCCGGCAGCGCACGCGCGCCGCCCAGCGTCGGATCGGACAGCATGTGCGCCTGGAAGCGCTCGATCGCGTGCATCACCTCGGGTCGCTTGATGCCACCCTTCTCTTCGGTGCGGGCGACGATGTGCAGCTCTTCCGAGCCCGGGAACAGCGTGTTGATGGCCGCCGTCGACACGTTGTAGTCGTGGTCGCGGTTCAGCAGCGGGCTGCCCGGCTCGGACTCGCCGAGCTGCACCTTGGCCACGTACCAGCTGCCGACCACCACGCAGGCAAGCGAGGCGAACAGGATGGCGCGCGCGCCGCCGTCGGTACCGCCGGTACGCGCCATCGCGTTGCCGAGGAAGTTGCGCACGCCCTCGTTAGCGTTCTCCATCGTCTTCGGCTGCGGCAGCACGGTCAGCGCCAGCGGCACCATGAAGTGCACAGTGAAGATGACCGAGAAGCCCCAGAAGCCGGCGGCCAGGCCGAGCTTGTAGTTGAACGGCGCGGCACCGAGCACCAGCACGGCAATGCCCACCGCATCGACGATGATGGCCAGCGAGCCCGGGCGGAACAGCGCATCGAGCGCGTTGCGCGCCGCCTGCCTGCCGTTCTTCACGATGGCCAGTTCTTCGTAGTAGCGCACCACCAGTTGCACGCCGTGCGAAGTGGCGCGGGCCGCGATCAGGAAGGGAATCGGCAGCGACAGCGGTTCGAGGTTGATACCGGCCAGCGCCATGAAGCCGAGGCCCCAGATCGACGACAGCGCGATGCCCAGAAGCGGCAGCGCGATGCCGTACAGCCGGCGGAAGTAGACGATCAGCAGCGTCGCCAGCAGTGCCAGCGTCCACGCCAGGATCTGCACGATCTGGTCGAGATAGGTGTAGACCCAGCCGGTCAGCACCGGATTGCCGGTCACGTGCACCTTGTGGCCGTCGCGCGCCAGCGTGTCGCGCACCTTCTGCAGCGCGGCGAAGGTTTCGACGTAGTCGAGCTCGCTCTCGTTGAGCTGCGCCTTGATCAGCGCCGCCTTGAAGTCCGGCGACACCATCAGGCCGAACAGGTTGGGGTTGGCGATCACGTCGCGCTGCATCTGCGCGAGCTCGTCGGCCGAATAGGTCTTCGCCGGGTCGTAGTAGGGCTGCGACACGAAGCTGCCCTCGGGGCTGAGAAACACCTTGCGCGCGGTGCGGTGGGTCAGCGACGACACCAGGTTGTGGTTCACGCTGGGCAGGTTGTCGACGCCCTGCGTCGCCTCATGCACCAGTTTCAGCGTGTCGTTGTTGAAGATCGTGCCCTGCTCGACCTCGATCGCCATCACGATCATGTTGGCGCCGCCGAAGTTCTCCTTGATGCGGTTGTAGGTCTGGATGTAGCTGTGCTCCTGCGGCAGCAGGTCGGAGAAGTCGGAATAGATGCGCAGCTTGGGCAGCGCGGCGGCGAAGGCCAGCGTGACCAGGAAGATCAGGCTGAGCACGATCTTCGGATTGGCGAAGATCCACTCTTCGGCCTTGTGCAGCGTGTGGGTGATGGACTTGCGGATCGGGGCGATCATTTCGCTGCTCCGGGTTTGGATGAGCCACCGTCGGCGATGGCACGCAGCAGGCCACCCGGCCCGCCGATCAGAAGGGTGTTGTTCGCGGCAACCGAGGTGCCGGCGGCGAGCGGCACCGGTCGGGCGTCCGGGTAGGCCACGGCCACCCATTCCTCGCCCTGCAGACGCACCACCGCGCCGCCGGCGCCGACCGCGTGCGGTGCGCCGGCGTGCATGAAGATGCGGTACAGCGGCGCGTTGGCGCGATTCACCTGCGCGGTCCAGCTGAGGCCGCCGTCCGTGGTGTGCACCACCTGTCCGGCCAGTCCGGTCACCCAGCCTTCGCTGGCCGACACGAACAGCGCCGCGTAGGGATAGAACTCCTCGGGCAGCGCGCCGCGCTTCGCCCAGGTCGCGCCGCCGTCGGTGGTGACCACGACGGTGCCGAATTCGCCGGTGGCAAAGCCGTTCAGCTCATCGACCATCCGCACCGTGGTGATCTGCAGGTCTTCCTGCAGGTCGGTCTTCGCCCAGGTCTTGCCCTGGTCGTCGCTGCGCACGATGAGGGCGCCGCTGCCGGCCACCCACCAGCGCCCCTGGCGGTCGCAGTGCACGGCCAGCGCGGTGTGCGGTGCCTCCAGTGGCTGGGCGGTCCAGGCGGACAGCTGGGCGTCGGCCGTCCATAACTTCCGGTAGAAATCGATGGCAATGAAGCGACCGTCCGGGCACACGTCCATGCCGGTGATCGACGACGGCCCGGCGATGGGCTGTCGATTCCAGCTGCGGCCGCCGTCCGAAGACACCAGCACCGCACCGCTGCGGGTACCGGCAGCGACCTTGTCGCCGTGCGCGGCCAGCGCCTGGATGGCGTCGTAGCGCTGCACCGGCTTCTGCGCCTCGGCGCGCGCGGCCGACAGGTCGGGCGCCTGGGTGCAGCCGGTTGCGAGCGAGGTGAGCGCGGCACAGACGGCCAGCGCCCTGAATCCGTGATGGTTCATGTATTTCTCCTCCTTGCCCGGCTCTGCGGCCGGGTCATCGATCGGGTATGTGGTGTGACGCCGGGTGGCTAGCGCCCGCGGTCCTTGGCGCTGACGCCGCCGATTCCCCAATGCGAACTGGGTACCTCGACGATCATCACGCGCACCGTTTCACGCGGCGCGCCGACCGCCTCGACCAGCGCCTGCGTCACCTTCTCGATGACGGCGCGCTTCTGGTCTTCGGTGCGACCTTCGATCATGTTGATCTGTGCAAATGGCATTTTTCGGTTCTCCTGAAGGGCGAAGGTCGGTCAGACAAAACGGACGCTGGTCGCCCCGAGCGACTGGATGCGCAGCGACACGCTGTCGCCGGCCGCGACAGCCACCGCTTCGGTGATGCCGCCGGACAGGATGAGCGTGCCGGCCGGGATCTCTTCGCCGCGCCGGCCCAGCATGTTGGCCAGCATGGCGATGGCCGCCGCCGGGTGGCCGAGCACCGCGGCACCGGCGCCGAGCGCCACCGGCTGCCCGTTCTTTTCCAGCACCACGCCCAGCGTGCGCAGGTCCAGGCCCTCGACCGGCGTCGCGGTACCGCCGACCACGAAGCGCGACGACGAGCAGTTGTCGGCGACCACGCTCTTCAGGTCGAACTTGAAATCGCGGTAGCGCGAATCGATGATTTCGATGGCCGGAACGACGAAGTCGGTGGCGGCGAGCACGGCGGCGATGTGGCAGCCCGGGCCCTTCAGCGGCGCCTTGGTGACGAAGGCGATTTCCGGCTCGACCTTGGGGTGGATGAGCTTCGTCGTATCGATGTCGCCGCCGTCGGCGACCGCGAAGTCATCGACCAGGAAGCCGAATACCGGGTCTTCGACGCCCATCTGCTTCATCTTGGCGCGCGAGGTGAGTCCGGCCTTCAGGCCGACGATGCGTGCGCCGCGCGCCAGCTTGCGGGCGCGTATCGCGTCCTGCACCGCGTAGGCGTCCTCCCAGTCCATGTCCGGGTGGTCATCGGTGATCTTGGTGGTGTCGCGCGCTTCCAGCTCGCAGTTTTCGAGGCGCTCGGCGAGCAGCGCGATGGTGGTGCGGTCGAGATTCATCGCTCAGACCCCCGCCACAGCAGCGGCGCGCTCGCGCGCCATCGTGATCGCTGTGTCCTCGATCATGTCCTCCTGCCCGCCCACCATGCCGCGGCGGCCCAGTTCCATCAGGATGTCGCGCGGCGCGATGCCGTACTTGGCGCCAGCGCGCTTGGCGAACAGCAGGAAGGAGGAATAGACGCCGGCATAGCCCAGCGTCAGCGAATCGCGGTCGATACGCACCAGGTGTTCCATCATCGGCAGCACCAGGTCTTCGGCCACGTCCATGATGCGGTAAAGGTCGACACCGGTTTCGATGCCCATGCGGTTGGCCACCGCGACGAACACTTCCAGCGGCGTGTTGCCGGCACCGGCGCCCAGACCGTTGGTCGAGCCGTCGATGCGGCTGGCACCGGCTTCGATCGCCGCCAGCGAGTTCGACACGCCCATCGACATGTTGTGGTGGCCGTGGAAACCGATCTCTGTTTCAGGCTTCAGCGCTTGGCGCACCGCGCTGACGCGCGCCGTCACGTCGTCCGGCAGCATGTAGCCGGCGGAGTCGGTCACGTACACGCAGTTGGCGCCGTAGCTTTCCATCAGCTTCGCCTGCGCGACGAGTTTGTCCGGCTCGATCATGTGGGCCATCATCAGGAAGCCCACGGTGTCCATCTCCAGCTTGCGCGCCAGACCGATGTGCTGTTCCGACACGTCGGCTTCGGTGCAGTGGGTGGCCACCCGTATCGTGTGCACGCCCAGTTCGTGCGCCATGCGCAGGTGATCGACGGTGCCGATGCCCGGCAGCAGCAGCGCCGACACCTTGGTGTTCTTCATCGCCGGGATGACGGTGCTCAGATACTCCTCGTCGCTGTGCAACGGGAAACCGTAGTTCACCGAGGCGCCGCCGAGGCCGTCACCGTGGGTGACCTCGATCAGCGGCATGCCCGCCTCGTCGAGGCCGCGCGCCACCGCCAGCATCTGGTCCAGCGTGATCTGGTGGCGCTTCGGATGCATGCCGTCGCGCAGCGTGTTGTCGTGCAGCGTGACCTTCTTGCCCTTGAGATTCATGGTCGTGTCCTTTGCGCTCAAGCGGGGACGGGCTCGAGCGAGAGCGAGCCGTTCAGGATTTCTTCGGCGAACATCTCGGCCGTGCGCGCGGCGGCGGCGGTCATGATGTCGAGATTGCCGGCGTACTTCGGCAGGTAGTCGCCGAGGCCGGCGACCTCCATGAAGATGGACACGCGGTGGGTGTCCATGTCGATCACCGGGCCATTGACCAGCCGGTAACCGGGCACGTAGGCCTGCACCTGGCGGATCATGTCGTGCACCGATTCCTCGATTTCGGCGGCACGCGGCGCCGATTCGGTGATGCAGTGGATGGTGTCGCGCATGATCAGCGGCGGCTCGGCCGGGTTGATCACGATGATGGCCTTGCCCTTGGCGGCGCCGCCGACCCGCTCGATGGCGCCCGAGGTGGTGCGGGTGAATTCGTCGATGTTCTTGCGCGTGCCCGGACCGACCGAGCGGCTGGAGACGGTGGCGACGATCTCTCCATAGCTCACCTTCTGCACGCGGCTCACGGCGGCAACCATCGGGATCGTCGCTTGGCCACCGCAGGTGACCATGTTCACGTTCATTTCGCGCTTGCCGACGTGTTCCTTCAGATTCACCGGCGGCACGCAGAAGGGGCCGATGGCGGCCGGCGTGAGGTCGATCATCATCACGCCCAGCGCATTGAGCTTGCGCGAGTTCTCGGCATGCACGTAGGCGCTGGTGGCGTCGAAGGCGATCTGTATGCCGTCCGCCATGACGTGCGGCAGCAGGCCGTCGACGCCGTCGCTGGTGGTCTTGATGCCCATGTCGCGGGCGCGCGCCAGACCTTCGGACGCCGGGTCGATGCCCACCATCCAGACCGGTTCCAGCACCGGGCTGCGCTTGAGCTTGTAGAGCAGATCGGTGCCGATATTGCCCGGCCCGATCAGTGCGCACTTGATCTTGTTCATGCGGGGATGTCCTTGTCTCCGGCGGCATGCTTGCCGGCCGTCCAGCCGGTGTTCGCGAGCACGCTGCCGGCGGTTTGAAGGGGCTCGGACTCAAGCGTCGTTGCCAGTGAATCGTTCCAGCGGTTGAAGAAGCCGAACAGCGCGATCACGCCGAGCAGCTCGACGATCTGGCCTTCGCTCCAGTGCGCACGCAGGCGGGCGAACAGTTCGTCGCTCACGTCGTTCGGCTGGCTGGCGGCAGCCAGCGCGAAGTCGAGCGCCACGCGTTCGGCATCGGAGAACAGCGGGCTGGTCCGGTAGTCGGCAACCGCCGCCATCTTTTCCGCGGCGACACCGTGGCGCAGCGCGCTGGTGGCGGTGTGCGCGCGGCAGTACAGGCAGCCGGCCGCCATGCTGGCGACGTGTCCGACCAGGCGCTTGAAGCCCAGGTCGACCTCGCCCGCCGGGTCGTACACGCCGCGGCTCAACGCGATCAGGCCCTTCGCCAGCGCCGGCCGCCAGGCCATCGTGCGCAGGCTGTTCGGCACGAAGCCCAGCGTGCGTTCGAAGAAGGCGAAGTCGGCCGCCATGTCCGGCGTGGACTCGATCGGAAGGGGTGCGATGCGTGCCATGGAGTGACTCCTAGACGAAGCGCACCGAGCAGCCGCCGAGGCCGCCGATGGCGATGCGCAGGCTGTCGCCGGCCTTGACCGGAATGAGGGCGGCGAGCGAACCGGACAGGATCACTTCGCCCGCCTTGAGCGGAATGCCGAGACGGCCCAGCGTGTTGGCGAGCCAGACGACGGCGTTGACCGGATGGCCGAGGGCGGCGGCACCGGCGCCGGTGCCGACGATGTCGCCGTTCAGCTCCAGCACCATGCCGCACAGGCCGAGGTCGAGATTGCGCGGCGACACCGCGCGGTCGCCGAGCACGAACACGCCGCACGATGCGTTGTCGGCCACGGTGTCCTGGATGCGGATCTTCCAGTCGGTGATGCGCGAATCGACGATTTCGAAGCAGGGCATCACGCACTCGGTGGCGCGCAGCACGTCGGCGCCGGTGACGCCGGGGCCCATGATGTCGTGCTTGAGGATGAAGGCGATCTCGCCCTCGGCGCGCGGCTGGATCAGCGAGTTGGCAGCGATCGACTCGCCCTCGTTGTAGATCATGCCGTCGAGCAGGTAGCCGAAGTCCGGCTGGTGCACGTTCAGCATGTTCTGCACGACTTTCGACGTAACGCCGATCTTCTTGCCGACCACGCGCTCGCCGGCGTCGAGCCGGCGCGCAATCATGCGCTGCTGGATGTGGTAGGCATCCTCGATCGTGATGTCCGGTTCGCGGCTGGTCAGCGGCGCCACGGTTTCGCGGGTAGTGAGCGCGGCGTACAGCTCGTCGCCGTAGCGCTGGATCTTGTCGGCTTGCATCATCATCTGCTCCATATCGTTATCGACCGCACCGCGCCGCCCGCCGGGCCGCCCCAGGGGCGAGCGCAGCCCCCGTGGGGGGCAGCGAGCGGAGTGAGCGTGGGGGCCTCATTCAGTAAGGAAGTCGCCGACCAGACGCGCGAAGCGCGCGGCGTGCTCGATCTGCGTCCAGTGGCCGCACTTGCCGTACACGTGCAGCTGGGCGTTCGGTATCCACTGGGCCAGCGTGAGCGAGGTATCGAGCGGGATGACCTGGTCCTCGCGGCCGTGGATCACCAGCGTTTCGTGCGGCAGCGCCTTGATGTCCTCAACATTGCTGGCCATGGCATCAACCCAGCGCTGGCGCGGCGCCGGAAACATGGACGCGAAAGACTCCTGGAAGCCCGGGCGGATGGTGGCTTCGTAGCGCAGCTTGGCCAGATCGTCATTCACCAGCGAACGGTCGTAGGCGAACAGGTCGAGCAGGCCGCGCATGGTTTCGATCGACGGCGTGTAGCCCCATACCGCGTCGAGCGCCGGCGTGATGTCGAAGCGCACGCCGACGCTGCCCATCAGCACCAGACGGCGGATGCGCTGCGGGTGACGGATGGCAACCTGCAGCGCCAGTCCGCCGCCGAAGCTGTTGCCCACCAGATCGGCCTGTTCGATGCCGAGCGCATCCAGCATGCCGACGGCCTGGGCGACCCAGGTGTCCATGTCGTAGCGGAGGTCGGGGCGACGCTCGGTGTAGCCGAAACCGGCCATGTCCGGCGCGATCACGCGGGCGCGTTCGGCAAGCTGCGGCATCACCAGCCGCCAGTTCGCCCAGGCGCTGACGCCGGGACCGGAGCCGTGCAGCATGAGCAGCGGAAAGCCGCTGCCCAGGTCGTGGTAGTTGGTCTTGATGCCGGCGGCGACGATGCTGCGGGCGATTTCCGGATTCAGTGGTGCGTTCATGTCGTCGGTCCTCACAGCTTCACGCACACGTTCTTCAGCTCGGTGTAGAACTCGAGCGAATGCACGCCGCCTTCGCGGCCGATGCCCGACTGCTTGGCGCCGCCGAAAGGCGTGCGCAGGTCGCGCAGGAACCAGGCGTTCACCCACACCAGACCGGTTTCGAGCGAGGCGGCGACGCGATGGCCACGGGTGAGGTCCGATGTCCAGACGGATGCCGCCAGGCCGTACTGCGTGTCATTGGCCATGCGGATCACGTCCTCTTCGCGGTCGAAGGGGGCGATGTGACAGCAGGGCCCGAAAATTTCCTCGCGCACGACAGCGGCGCTTTCCGGCAGACCGGTCCAGATCGTCGGCTGCACCCAGGCGCCGTTGGCCAGTTCGCCCTGCATGTCCGGTACGCCGCCGCCGGTGACGACGGTGGCGCCCTCTTCCACCGCGCGGCGGTAATAGGACAGCACCTTCTGCTTGTGCTCGGCCGAGATCAGCGGGCCCATGCCGGTGGCGTCGTCCTCCGGCCGGCCCATGACCAACGCCTCGGCACCCTGCTTCAGCGCGGCGACGAAGCGCTCGAACAGCGGGCGCTCGACATAGACGCGCTCGGTACCGAGGCAGACCTGACCGCAGTTGGCAAAGGCCGAACGCAGCGTGCCGGCGATGGCGGCGTCGAAGTCGCAGTCGGCGAACACGATGGCCGGGTTCTTGCCGCCCATTTCCAGCGACACCGGCCGCGCGCCGCCGGCGGCGGCCTTCATGATGGCTTCGCCGGTGCGCGTCTCGCCGGTGAAGGTGATGGCATTGACGCCCGGGTGGGTGGTCAGGAATTCGCCGGCCGAATCCGGCCCGAAACCGTGCACCACGTTGTAGACGCCGGGCGGCACGCCGACCGCGTTCATCACCTCGCCGAGCAGCGCCGCCGTCTGCGGCGTCTCTTCCGACGGCTTCACCACCACGGTATTGCCGCAGGCCAGCGCCGGGCCGACCTTCCAGGTCATCAGCAGCAGCGGCAGGTTCCACGGACACACGACGCCGACCACGCCGACCGGGCGGCGCAGCGCGTAATTGATCGCGCCGCGGCCGTCCGGCGTCGCCATTTCGAAGAACTCGCCCGGCACGTTCTTGACCACGTCGGCGAAGATCTTGAAGTTGGCCGCACCGCGCGGAATGTCGAGATGGCTGGCCAGGCTGACCGGCTTGCCGGTGTCGGCCACTTCGGCCGCGACGAAGTCGTCGAAGCGGCGGTTGATCTCATTGGCGACCGCGTACAGCAGTTCGGTGCGTTCGGTCACCGTCATGCGACCCCACGGGCCATCGAGCGCGGCGCGCGCAGCGGCGACCGCGGCATTCACCTCGTCGCGTCCCGCTTCGCTGACCGAGGCGATGACGCGGTTGTCCAGCGGCGAGCGCTTGTCGAAGCGACGGCCTTCGCGGCCGGCAACGAACTCGCCGTTGATGAAGTGGCTGATCTGTTTCATCGATCTCTTTCTTGTTGGAGCGGCGCGTCAGCGCGCCGAGGTCAAATCAAGCGCCGCGAGCGCGGCGCGGGCGCAGTCTTCGTCCTGCGCCTCGGAGCCGCCGGAAATGCCGATGCCGCCGATGCGTTCGCCGGCCACCACCAGCGGCAGGCCGCCGCCGAACATGACCATGCGCGGGCGCAGCGGCAGCCCCTGGCGGACTGCGTCGGAATGGGATGAGAAGGCGGCCGCCCAGTCGCCGGTCGGCAGGCCGAAGCTGGCGGCGGTATAGGCCTTGTCGATCGCGATATCGACCGAGTGCAGCGGGGCGCCCGGCATGCGCAGGAAGGACACCAGCTGGCCGGCGCGATCGACCACCGCTGCATTGACGCAGGCGCCGACGGACGCTGCGTGCGCCACGGCCGCGATGACCGCCGCCGATGCCGCCTCCCAGCTCACTGTCGATTGCCGCGCTGCCACGTCCATGTCGTCTCCTCCGCCGGGTCGCTGTGTCGCGACCTCACGCTCATCGATATTCGATGGACTTAACGATATAAAACGATTATCTCGACGTCAACGTTTTTTCTCGAGATTTTTGGCTTTTCACGGAGAAAGTTCGGAACTAGAATGGCGACATGCCCGCCCAACCGGCGTGGGCATTCAGGGAAACATCAAATGGATCAGCTGATTACCGGCGACTTCCAGGTCAACGGCGACGCCTACGAGCCGAAGACACTGGTCGATGGCGCCTACCGGCAACTGCGGCGCGACATCATCGAAGGCCGCCACGCCCCCGGCGCGAAGCTTCGGGTCGAGCACCTGAAGGACGAGTACGAGGTGGGCGCCGGCACGCTGCGCGAGGCATTGGCGCTGCTGGTGAGCGACTCGCTGGTGGTCGCTCAGGGTCAGCGCGGCTTTCGCGTGGCGCCCATATCGCTGGCCGACCTCGAGGACATCACGCGCACCCGGGTGATGCTCGAAAGCGAGGCGCTGCGGCAGAGCATTGCCCACGGCGATGAGGCGTGGGAAGGCAATCTGGTGAGTGCCTTCCACCTGCTGACCCGGGCCGAGGAAAAGCTGGCTGGCGACCTGGATGGCAGCGTGAACGAGTGGGAGGAGCGTAACCGCGTGTTCCACGAAACGCTGATCGGCGCCTGCGGCTCGCGCTGGATCCGCCACTTCCTGGCCATCCTGTACCGGCAGTCGGAACGCTACCGTCGCATATCGGTGCTGAACCGGCCGGTGCCGCAGGATGTGCACGAAGAACACGAACAGATTTTCAAGGCGGCCATCGCGCGCGACGCCGACGAAGCCAGCCGCCTGCTGTCCGGCCACATCTGGCGGGCCTTCCACACGGTGTCCGCAGTTCCGGAGTTCGCGCAGGAATCGGCAAGCCGCAAGGTAGCGAACGGGCGCTGACGGCGGGCGTAGCCGGACCTCGACCGCCCCGTCGCGGCCAAGGCCGCTCCCACAAGAAGCACTCCTTGTCGGCGGCACGAGCAAGCCTCCCGTGGGAGCGAGCTTGCGCGCGATCTCGGCGGCGATCGAAGCACGCGGCGTGCAGCGGCCCTGTCGCGAGCAAGCTCGCTCCCACAGGGCCTCGCCACTTCAGCCCTTTTTCGCCGCCTCCTGCTTCAGCGCCTCGACGCTGCGCGCCATCTTGCCGACCACCTTGAGCCGCAGGTCGCTGGTCGGATAGATGCGGCAGGCAAGCACGCACCGGCGGCCCTCCTCTTCCTCGCTGATCTGGCTGCGGCTCATGACGCCGGCGGTGTAGGTGCCGGACAGCACCTCCACCTTGCACACGCCGCAGCCGCCCTGACGGCAGCCGACCGGGATGCCGCGGCCGCCCAGCGCCTCCATGCCGCGCAGCGCGTTCTGCGTGTCCGCACACAGGTATTCGCGGCCGATGCCGTCGAGCACGATGCTGTACGAACGCCCCATGGTCAGATCTTCCTGAACAGCGGGCTGCGCACCTGCTGCGCATCGGCGGCCGAGAAGAACTTCTCGGTGTAGATGTCACGCTCGAACAGCCGGCCCTGCATCAGCGCGTTGATGCAGGCGTCGATCATGACCGGTGGTCCGCACAGATAGGCCTGGTGGCCGCGAAAATCCTCGCGGAAGTGGGCCAGTGCGGCCTCGTGCGCGTAGCCGCGGAAGCCGGCCCAGTCGCTGCCCGCCGGTTCGTCGGACAGCGCCGGAATGTAGCTGAAGCTCGGATGCGCCGCCGCCAGTGCAGCGAAATCGTCGTGGTAGTACAGCTCGGCCCGGTTGCGCGCGCCATACACCAGCGTGATCGGCTGCGCGTAGCCCTTGGCCAGCAGGTCGAGAATCATCGAGCGCGGGCTCGAAAGCCCGGATCCGCCGGCCATGAAGATGAGCGGTTTCTCCGCCGACGCGCGCACGAAGAAGCGGCCGTAGGGACCGGACAGCTTCACCCGGTCGCCCGCATTCAGCGCCTCGTGTATCCAGGTGGTGCCGCGACCGCCGGGCACGATGCGGATGTTCAGTTCGACCTCGTCGCCGGTGGAGGGCGGATTGGCCAGCGAGAACGCGCGCGACATGCCCGGCTCGGCGCCGATGTCGAGGTTGATGTACTGACCGGCCTGGAAGTCGAGCGGCCGCTCGAGGCGAATGAACAGTCCCTTGATCGTCGGCGTCAGCTGTTCGATGCGGCTCACCGTGCCGTGGAAATCCTCGACCGGAATATTGCGCGCGTCCGGTTCCTCGTCGATGTCCGCCTCTATCGTCACGTCGCTCTGCAGCCGCGCGCAGCAGGCCAGGGTCTTGCCTTCTTCCCGCTCGAAATCCATCAGCGCGAAGTCGGACGCCTCGCCGTGGTCCACCTCGCCGTCGGTCACCTGCACCTTGCAGGTGGCGCACAGGCCGTGACAGCAGGCATGCGGCAGCCAGATGCCCGCCCGCAGGCAGGCATCCAGCACCGTCTGGTCGTCCTCGACCTCCAGCGTCTGGCCGAGCGGTTCTATGGTCAGCGCGTAAGCCATCAGCTGCACGATCCCTTGATGCCGGTCAGGCCGGGCGTACGGAAGCGCAGCGCGTCCTTGTGGCCGATGCCGTTCTCCGCCAGCGTGCGGTTAAAGTGCGGCGTCCACGGCTCGCCGGACTTCATCCACTCGACCTTCGACCAGTCGATCTTCGACCAGTCCGGGTGGTAGCCGTAGGCGCCGGGCAGCACCTTCTCGACGATGTCGCCGAAGCGCAGGGTCGGCGGGAAGGGGAAGGCCAGCGGTGCGGCGAACATCAGGTGATCATCCCAGCCGATATAGACGAGCTGGTTGCCGTGGAAGTTGTCGACCACGTCGCGCGGCACGCCGACGTAGTCCTTCACTGCTGCGACTTGCATGTCTTTGTTCCCCTCAGTCGTTGCGCTTGGCCATGCCGCGCCAGGCTTCGAAGTTGCGATGGTCTTCCGAACCTTCGAACTCGCCGTTGTCGTGGCCGACGTTGAGCCGGTAGTACTCCAGCACGGCGGCCAGCGGATCGAAGCCAGGCGCGGTCGGGTCGGCGCCCTCGGGGAAGCAGTTGCCCTGGTAGATCTGGTGCACCGGCAGCCAGGCCTGTACGTACTTCTCCGGCTCGTTGTCGAAGATGTGCTGGCAATGGTCGGAGCAGAAGTGGTACTTGTTGCCCTTGTAGCTGCGCTCGCGGTAGCAGATCTTCGTCGGGTCGCCGGGCTCGGTGAACAGCATCGGGATCTGGCAGGTCTGGCACAGCATGGGCAGCGTCTTGTTGTAGAAGCGATTGCCCTTTTCCTGCTGTTCGCGCCAGAACTCGAAGCGCGGCCGGTAGTACTTGTCGAAGGTGTCCGGGTACTTCTGAGACAGCCACTGCATTTCGTCTTCGGTCGGCATCCAGGTGTGGAAGTCGGTGGCGCCGCCGTAGTTGTAGAAGGTGGCCCACACCTGGTGCGACAGGTGATCCTTCTCCTGGCGGATCTGTTCGGCGCAGGCCGGCATCTTGATGCCGTAGCGCGCGAGGTCCTTGAACAGCGCGCCGCCGTTTTCCTCGAAATAGATCTCCCAGGCTTCCTTCCAGCTCATGACGCGCTTGGGCAGCATGTAGTCCATCATCATCGCGACGATGGACAGCAGGCGCACGCCGCGCCAGCACCACTTGTCTATCCAGCGCTGCACGATGGGCAGGTTGGCCGGGTCCTGTTCGAGGATGAACTTGATGCACTCAAGACCCAGCGTCATGTGGCGCGCTTCGTCGGACTGCGCCGAGAAGCCGAAGGTCATGGTGCCCATGTCGCCGTTGTAGGCCGCTCCCGACACGAAGGGCACGAACAGCAGGTTGGTCAGTACGTACTCGAAGGAAAAGCCGACCGACACGATGAATTCGAAGGGGCCGGCGGTGATCGCGTCGTCGAAGAAGCTCTTCGGCACCGACAGGTACCAGACGCGGTCGAACATGTGCGGCGCGTCGTGGAAGCCGTTGTAGTACTTGTTGTAGTTCGACAGCGAATGGATCTGCGTCTGCGCGTGGCGCATCTCGTCGATCGCCTGCATCTGGCAGGCCACGCGCGCACCGGCGCCGGGGAAGGCGCGGCCGACGTGAGCGAAACCGCGATGTGCCATGTATTCCAGCGGCGTGACCGCTGTCAGGAAGATCTTGATCGCGTTCAGGTAACGCGCGTCGGTCACGCCTAGATGGCCGTTGCTCTGGCTGTAGGCGTCGATGATGGCGTAGAGCTTGCGTTCCTTCTCCGCCTGATACTTCCAGTAGGCGTCCATGGTCAGCCGGAACGGGTCCTCCCACTTGTCCCAGTCATGAATCTTGATGCCTTCGTAGTCGGCGTACGGATACACCTTCTCCTTGGTCTGATAGGTGGTGTCCCACGCCAGATCACGGGTCATCAGCGTGTAGCGTTCCTTCAGGCCCAGCTTCTTCTTCGGTACCTGCATGTCCATCTGTACTTCTCCTCAATGACAGATCCGGGTGCGGCCGTTCATGCGGCCGTCTGTGTCCCGGGTTCTCGCTCGGCGCGTGCGCCGGAACTCAGTTGTCCCAGTGCAGCGTGAACTCGTCGTCGCTCTCGTCGATATGGCCGGACAGCGATATCAGGTGCGTGTGCAGTTCCTGCAGGTCGAAGTCGCGGCCGATCAGTTCGGAGATCGACTCGCGCTTCACCGTCAGGTGACCTTCGGCGTCGATCTTGATCATCGCCGGCGACTCGACCGGCACGGCGTGCGGGTTGTCGGCGAGGATGGATTCGATGATCGGGCGCGTGTCGTCGTTGGTCTGCAGTGCGATGAATACCTTGGACATGGCGCGACCTCAGGCCGGCACGCCGCACTTGGCGACGCGGGCAGTGAACTGCGTGGCGAGATCGTCGAGCGCCGCGCCGGCACGCTCGCCGAGCGCGCGTTGTGCCAGCGGCATCACGGCCTCCAGCGCGCGCGCCTGCCAGGCGCTGACCCAGCCGCGCACCAGCGCTGCGTTGTCGGGCGACTCGGCGCAGGCGGTCTTCACCTGAGCATCGACCCACTTCGCGGTTTCGGCGTACCACTCGGTCATGAACTGCGTGAGCATGGCGACCGCGGTGCCGCCGCGCAGCGACAGTTCGTCCTCGACGACGGTCTTGTAGAACAGCGGATACACGAGGCCGTCGAGCACGAGGTTCTGCGCAATGAACAGCTCGAACCAGTCCTGCACCACCAGGCAGTCCTCGACGTAGCGGCGCAGGCCCTGCCAGTCGGCGGCGTACAGCCAGTGTTCCTTCGCGGTGGCCAGCGAGGCGGCGTCGCCCAGCAGCAGGCCGATGCGCGTCAGGTACTGCGCGATGGCCAGGTTGTCCATCGCATGGAACATGCAGGGCTGGGTGATGGCCGTGCCGTAACCGTAGGCGCAGATGGCGGAGTTGTTCATGTTGGCGCCCCAGGCCACGTGGCGCAGCGGCAGCAGCAGGTCGAGCGCCTGCTGTCGTACGTCGTCGCTGAGCAGGGCACCGAGGTTGCGCGACTCGACGAAATCGAAATTCGATTCGGCCGTGTCCTGCTGACGCGCGCGCGCCAGCGTCCAGGCACCGTAGTAGTACTGGCGCGGGTCCTTGAACGCGTACCAGTCCCTCATCGTCAGCCGGGTACGCGAGGTGTCGAAGATTTCGCGGTCCGGGTCCCAGGTCGGGCGGTAGTGGAAGTTGGCGGTCGGCTGCTGGTCGAAAGTGCCTTCCTGGTAGCGCGATGCCGGCTTGTCGCCGAAGCGCCGCGCGATGTGGCCATAGGTCTGGCGCAAGGGCTTGATTGATACGGTACGCAGATCGATCTGCATGCCTGTCTCCTCTGATGTGTTCTCGTGCGGCCGCTCAGCGCGGACCGCCGTTCAGGACTTCGTTGAGCCGCGCCGACACCGGCGATGCCGGGTCGGCACCGGCGGCGTCGAGCAGCACCACGTCCTGCGCCGCGCAGAACTCTTCGAAGGCGGCGCGCGTGAGCATCATTTCGGCGAACAGTTCCGGCTCGCCGAGCGCGAAATCGAACTCGACGAAGCCGTCTTCGCGCTCGCCGGTGACGCGCACGTACTTGCGGAAGGGGTCGAATGCCGACGCCATGACGCTCGCCTCAGGTGTACACATTGAGGAAGGCGTCGTTGAGCTTGCGGTCGTGATAGAAGATCGCGCGCCCGAGGTCCTCGGTGGTCCAGGTGATGACCGGCTTGTCCGGGTAGTACTGGTAGCCGCCCGAGTACACCTCGTTGCGGTTGCCGGATGGGTCGAAGAAGTAGATGGTGGCGCCGCGCGTGATGCCGTGCCGCGTCGGGCCGATGTCCAGCGACACGTCGTTCTTCGAAATCAGGTCGGCCGCCCTGAGCACGTCGTTCCACGTGTCGAGGATGAAGGAGCAGTGGTGGAACTTGCCCTTCTCCGGGTTGCGGATGAAGGCGATGTCGTGCGGCTTGGTCGAGCAGGTCAGGAACACGCCCACCATCAGATCGCCGGCCATCACCTGTTCGGCGATCCGGAAGCCCAGCACTTCGGTGAACAGCTTCACCACGCCATCGACGTCGTCGCCGTACAGCAGGCAGTGGTCGAAGCGGGTCGGCTGCATGCCGATCAGGCCATCCGGCCACGGGTCCGGATTCACGTCCGGCAGGCCGTTGCCCACCTTGTCCTTGCTCGCGAACAGCTCGATCGCGTGACCCGTCGGCACCGTGAAGCGGATGCGGCGGCCGGTGTGCAGATGTTCGCCGGCGGGAATCCACTGCAGATCGGTCGCCAGCCGGCTGCCTTCCACCTCCGCCGCCAGCCTGTCCAGCGTCGCCTCGCTGTCCACACGGAAGCCCATGTAGTCCATGCCCGGCGCGTCCGCCTTGCGCAGCACCACGCTGTGGTGATCGTGTTCATCCCAGGCTTTGAAGTACACGCGACCTTGCGCGTCGCGCCCGGTCTCCAGCAGGCCCAGTACCTGTCCATAGTGTTTCACCGCCGCTTCCAGATCCGTCACCCTCAGGGCGACATGACCCGGGCGCAGCACGCCGGTCATTGCCATCGCTTTCCTCCTCCTTTTTGTGGTGCGTGCTGCGGCGCATCAACACCTCGGAAGAAACGGAAGCTGGAGAGCTTTCGCCGAAGCAGCGGATGCAGCCGTCAGCCGCACCCTCTCCTATCCAAGAAGCGTGCCATACTCGATAATCGATAAAAATCTCGATATTTGGCGGTTCTGGACGGGCAGGAGTACAGTCGCCGCGTCCACCGGTTGACGAGGTGGTGAAGCGCCCGAAGAGGTGTTCACCAACTGATGAACGATTCGACCGGAAGAAGACCGGCCACGCCATGCAGCCGGGATCGCGCACGCGGTCCGCTGCAGAAGACGGAGGCCGAACCGCTGTGCAGCGCAACATGAAGCACCGGTCTGGAGGAGGCACGGGCAATGAGTACGTTCAAATACCCGCACAACAGCGATCTGCGTCGACTGGTCAGGTTCTCGGCCGACGACGGACTGATCTGGCTGGCGGAAAATCGCATGCTGCTGATGCATTGCGCCGCGATGTCGGCGCTGCGCACGCAGCTCATCAAGTCGGTCGGGCCGGAATCGGCGCGCCGCATCCTGACCCGCATGGGTTACGAATCCGGCATGCGCGACGCCGAACTGGCGCGCACGATACGGCCGGACCAGAACCCGATCGAATCCTTCTTCGTCGGCCCGCAGCTGCACATGCTGGAGGGCAGCGTGCAGGTGACGCCGGTGCACATCCATATCGACGTGCGCAGCGGCGAGTTCGACGGCGAGTTCCTGTGGGAACACTCGTGGGAAGCGGAATTCCACCTGCGCGAATTCGGTCAGGCCGCCGACCCGGTGTGCTGGATGCAGATCGGCTACGCCTCGGGCTACACCTCGGCCTTCATGGGCCGCATGGTGCTGTTCAAGGAAACCGAATGCGCCTGTTGCGGCGCCAACAACTGCCGCATCATCGGCAAGCCGGTCGAGGAATGGGAGAACGGCGAGCAGTACGCCCGCTACTTCGAACCGGACAGCCGCATCGCCCACCTGCCCTCGGCCGCCTGGGCCGGCGTCGCCCAGATCGACAGCACGCAGGAGGCGCCGACGCCGACCGACCTGATCGGCAGTTCGGCCAGCTTCCGCCGCGCCTATGAACTGATGCTGCGCGCCGCCGGCACCACGGTGACCGTACTGCTGCTGGGCGAGACCGGCGTCGGCAAGGAACGCTTCGCCCGCGTGCTGCACCAGATGAGCCCGCGCAAGGACGCGCCCTTCGTCGCCGTCAATTGCGCCGCCATCCCGCACGACCTGATCGAGTCCGAACTGTTCGGCGTCGAGAAAGGCGCTTTCACCGGCGCTCACGCCTCACGCGCCGGCAAGTTCGAGCGCGCCGAAGGCGGCACCCTCTTCCTCGACGAGATCGGCGAAATGCCGCTGGCCGCCCAGGCCAAGCTGCTGCGCGCGCTGCAGGAGGGCGAGATCGAGCGGCTCGGCGACGAGCGCACGCGCAAGGTGAATGTGCGGGTGGTCGCCGCCACCAACGTCGATCTGGCGCAGGCGGTGAAGGAAGGCCGCTTCCGCCCCGACCTGTACTACCGCGTGCATGTCTATCCCATCCACATCCCGCCGCTGCGCGACCGGCTGGCCGACCTGCGCCAGCTGGTCGATTCGCTGGTCGCCAAGTTCAACCGCCAGCATGGCAAGCACGTGCAGGGCGTGTCGGACAAGGGCTTCCAGGCCCTGCACGCCCATCATTGGCCGGGCAATGTGCGCGAACTGGAGAACGTGATCGAGCGCGGCGTCGTGCTGGCGCCGCAGCAGGGCTGGATCGAGGCGCACCATCTCTTCCTGTCGCTGGAAGCGGTGCTGGCGCGCGAATCCGGCATTTCCGCCTGCGGCAAGCTGGAAGAAGGCTGCGGTGACGCGGTGCGCGAACAACTGGTCGAGCAGATCCTGCGCGCCGGCATTCCACTGGAGGCGCTGGAGCAGCAGCTGATGAAGGTGTGCGTCGATCAGGAGGGCGGCAACATCGCGCGCGCCGCGCGCCGGCTCGGCATGTCGCGGCCCAAACTCAGTTACCGGCTGCAGCGCACCGAGGGCGAAGCCGAAGCGGCTGATTCATAGCGCGTGTTCAGAGCAGCTGGAAAGCCAGGATGGCGACGATGGTCGGCGGCAGCGCGGTCACGAACAGTCCCAGCGGATTGATCGCCTCGTCGTCGAAATGGCCGCGCAGGATGGCGAACCCGGCCGGATTGGGCGCGTTGGCGATCACCGTCAGCCCACCGCCGGTCACCGCACCGGCAACCAGCGAGTACTTGAAGGCCTCGTCTGTGCCTTCGACCAGCGAACCGAGGTAGGTCAGTGCCGCGTTGTCGGTGATCGCGGTCAGCGCGGTGGCACCGAAGTAAAGCGCCGTGCTGTCCATGCCGGCGAGCGCGGCCTGCAGCCACCCCTGCTGCAGCGCCCCCAGCGTGACCAGGCCGGCGAGGAAGAAGCCCACCATCAGGCCCTCGCGCAGCATCAGCCGGTCGTGGTAGTGCCGGTAGGCCTCGGCCACACCGAGGAAGAGCAGGAACAGTCCGACGAACACCACCGGATGGTGCGCGAAGTAAACGATGCCGGCGAGAAAGAACACATGCAGAAGCATCAGTGCGCGCGGCACGGTGCGGTCGCTGCGGCGCGTATCCACGTGCAGCGACTTCAGCTCGCGCGCGAACAGCAGCGTCGCCACACCGGCGTTGACGAACACGGCGATCGCCGACTTCCAGCCGAAGTGGCCGAGCATGTACCACATGTCCCAGTTCCACTTGCCGGCCACCATCAGCACCGGCGGCGCGGCGAAATGACTGAGCGTGCCGCCGATCGACACGTTCACGAACAGCGCGCCCAGAGTGACGTACTTCAGGCGGTGCGAAATCTTCCTGCTGTAGACGTTGTCACGCAGCATCAGCGCCGCCAGCGTCATCGCAGCCGGCTCGGTGATGAAGGAACCGAGCAGCGGAAGCACGGACAGGCAGACGAAATGGAAGGCGACACTGTCGGGCGCAGGGATGTAGCGCGCCAGCGTGCGAGCGCCCGCCTTGCACAGTTCGAGCACCGGCCGGCTGGCCGCCACCACCATGATGACGAACACGAAGGCCGGCTCGGTGTAGTCCAGCGCTTCCAGGTAGCCGGCGGCGCTGCCGGCACCACTGGTGAGCGCCATGAAGGCCAGCAGCACGAAGGCCCAGAAGCCGAACACCACTTCGACCTCGCCGAGCAGATGCCAGATGCCGGCGTGACCGGGCTGCAGATGTGCGAGGTGCTCGAAATATCGGGTCAGGAAGGTGTGTGCGACGGCCACCGCGAACAGCGCAGTGCCGACCGCCTGGAGCGTGCCCGGAGTCATCGGGAATCCTTGCTTCGGCTGGGTTGGAATGAAGGCGGGCGTGTGCGTCGCGCGGTGACGCCGGGAGCTGCCTTCGTCGGGCTGCTCATGCGACGGTGTGCCGCAGCAGCTTGAGGCACTCGACGGTCGAGGCAAGATCGGCGGCGAGATAGTCGTCGTCGGTGCGCAGCAGCGGGTTGGCGCCGAGATCGAGCAGCAGCGCAAGCATCGCGTGCCTGCCGCTGGAGGCGCAGTACATCAGCGCGGTGGCGCCGGTGTCGTTGCGGTTGTCGAGGTCGATGCCGGCGCCGGCCAGCGCACGCACGATGTCGGCGTCGCCGCCGACACAGGCCAGCCACAGCGCGTTGTTGCCGTCGGCGTTGCGGCAGCCGACGTCGGCGCCGGCCGCCAGCAGTTCGTCCACCAGTGCCGCGTCGCCGTCGAGCGCGGCGCGCATCAGCGGCGTCAGCCCGTGCGCGATCGCGCCGTCCAGATTGCGCGGATCGAAGCCATTCGATTCGATCAGCGCGCGCAGCGCCGGTGACGCGTCCGGCGGCAGCGCGCAACCGTCGCGGCCGACCGCCAGCCGGTCGAGCGCGTTGGCCAGCGGTGCGTGGCCACCATCGACGCTGTACACCTCGGGGTAGCGGAAGTCGCTGAAGCGCTCGGCCCAGCTCTGGCTGGCATTGCCGTGGTAACAGTAGATGAGCACCGGCGTCGGCCGAGTCACGGTCTGCAGCACCTCGCCGAACACGGCGTCGCTCAGGTGACGTGCGCCGTCGATGTGGGCACGCTCGAAACTGGCGCGGTCGCGCGTATCGAACAGCGCCAGCGCCGGCAGGCGGCCGCTGCGGTGGCGGGCGATCAGATCGGCCGCCTGGGCGGCGGAAATGCGGTGGTAGGTCGTGCTCACTGTTCAGCCCTCCAGCCGACGCGCCGACGTCCTGATGGACCTCATGCCGCCATCGGCTCCTGTTCGGCGCCCGCGTAGGCAGGCGTGGTTTCGATGCGCGCGTCGTCGACGGCGCGGCCCATCGTGAAGTGATAGATCGTGCGGAAGCGCTCGTCTTCGAGGCCGAGCAGTTCGTGCACCGCGTCGTCGAAGAAGCAGCCGATGCCGGTGCCGCGCAGACCCAGCGCTTCGGCTTCGGTATAGAGCTGCTGGCCGATCAGGCCGGCCTGACGGTGCAGCGCGCGGTAGGCCGCCGGCGATGCATCGAGCGCGGCGTCGAACTCGCACAGCATGCCGAGCGCAAAGCAGGAGGTGGACGCGATGTCCTGGTGGCAGTGCAGGCTGCGCGCCAGCCGCGCCAGCGCCGGCGGCGCCATCGTGGCGAGCAGGCGCAGGTCACTGCGCAGCCCGTCAACGGGCGTCAGCGGATACAGCGCAGCGAGCAGCGGCAGCACCCCGCCCCCGGCCGGACCGCGTGGCAACAGATAGACGCCGGGCGCGAGGCCGTCGACCCGGTGCACGAACAGCAGCAGATCGATGCGGCGGTCGTCGGGCAATGCGTCCCACGGCGCGGCGCGACAGGGCTGCAGCCGTTGCAGCAGGCCGTCGAAGTCGTCGCGCGCCATCAGGTGACGACCGTCGAAGCGTTGCGCGCTGCGCCGGCCGAGCAGCACATGACCGACCGAGCGGCCGCAGGGCGCGGCCACCGCACGCATCGGCGCCGGCAGTTCGCCACGCGGCAAGGCGTCGCGCGTCGCTTCGGCGATGTCGCCGATCACCGGCCAGCGGTACATCGGATGCGCGTCTATCGTGCTCGCCCGCCCGTGCCAGCGCTCGACAGTGCGCACCGGCAAGGGCCCGGGTACGTGGCCGACGCCCACACCGAACAGCAGTTCCGCCTCTTCCACCTCGGTTGCCTGCTCGCGTCGCGCCGGAAAATCCGGCAGACGATCGAGCCCCAGCGCTGCCGCCAGCAGGTCGACGCGAACCGGCTGCACGGCGAGCGACCAGCCGAGCACGGCGGCCGCGTTGCGCAGTGCGGCGGTCGCATGGCCCACGTCGAGCTGGCAGTAGCGGAAGGCGCGCTCGCCGTACTTCCACGCCTCGCGCCACATGACGGAACTGAGCGCGAGGTGCAGCCCGGGCGCACCACCCGGCTCGAAGGCGGCGCGCAGTTCCAGCGCGTGCACTTCGGGCAGGTAGTGCCAGAGGCCGTCCGCCAGCCCCGGCACGCCGACCGCGAACAGCCAGCCCTCGACCGGATGCAGATTGCCGCTCGACGGATTGGCACGCACAGCCCAGCGGTCGGGGCCGGTGGACTTCCAGGCGGTCAGGCCCAGTGCCAGATGCAGCAGCGCACCCAGCGCGGACGGTGTGCAGGGCACCGGCGGCAGACCGGTGTCGAGCATGCGCCAGTCCAGACGCAAGCGCGCGGCGACCGGGCTGTCGTCGTCGGTGGCCAGCGGCAACGCCACCCGCGGCGCGCCCTCGTAGTGACGGAAGGGCGACGGCTGCGCGTCCCAGTCCAGCGTTTCCGGGCCAGCGGCGTAGGCCGCATAGCGGTGCATGGTGCGACGGTGGTAGTCACGCACGCGGCTGCGTGCGCTCACCTCTTCATTCGTCATCGTCGTCGTCGGCACCGTTGCGTCGCGGCACCGTTTCCGGATCGCAGATGATGGGACGATAGATTTCGACACGGTCGCCCGGACGCAGCGCCGCGTCCTTCTTCACCACCTTGCCGAACACGCCCACCTTGGCGTTGTCGATGTCGATGTCAGGGCAGCGCTCCAGAATTCCGGAACGCGCGATGCCATCGGCCACCGTGCAGCCGTCCGGCACCTCCACCTGCATCCACACGCGGTCGGTCGGCCCGACCCACGCCACGCCTATCTTCATCGCGTCGTCCTCATCCGGTCCTCACTGCGCAGCCGCTGCTGGCACGCCAGCCGGCTGGCGCGATTCCGACCAGTGCTGCAGACGGCGCCGCGCGGCGATCAGCAGCCCCAGCACAAGGAAGCCGCCGGGCGGCAGGATCATGAACAGCGCGCCGGCGTCCGCCACCTTCGTTTCGAGAAAGGCGAACTGCGGACCGAGCAGCAGCGACGCACCGGCGAACAGCGTGCCGGCACCGGAGACTTCGCGCACCGCGCCCATCAGCGTCAGCGCCAGCGTGAAACCCAGCCCGGTGGCCAGGCCATCGACCGCCGACAGCGCGACCGCGTGGCGCGACGCGAACGCTTCCGCCCGTCCGAGCACCGCGCAGTTCACGACAATGAGCGCGATGAAGATGCCGAGCACTTTGTACAGATCGTGGAACCACGCGTTCAGGCACAGATCGACCAGCGTCACCATGCCGGCGATGAGCACGATGAATACCGGTATGCGGACCTCGTCGCTGACCCAGTGCCGCAACGACGAGATGAGCGCGTTCGACATCAGCAGCACGGCGGTCGTCGCCAGCCCCATGCCGAGTCCGTTGGTGGCGCTGCTGGTCACCGCCATGGTCGGGCACAGGCCCAGCATCTGCGCGACCACGACATTGTTGTCCCACAGTCCGTCGCGCATCACGGCGCGTGCTGCCGGCTGATCGCTCATTTCCGCTCTCCTTCCACTGTCGCTCCGTCGCCGGACAACACCGCCTTGTGCGCGGCAAAGAACTCAAGACCCTGTCGCACCGCGGCGACCACCGCGCGCGGCGTGATGGTGGCGCCGGCGAACTGTTCGAAGTCGCCGCCGTCCTTCTTCACCGCCCAGCGCGCCGGCGGCGGATCGCCGAGCGTGCGGCCGTCGAAGCTGCGTATCCACGGATTGCGCGCCAGCTCGATCTTGTCGCCCAGACCGGGCGTTTCGTTGTGCCGCGTCACGCGCACGCCGACCACGCGGCCGCTCAGGTCGACCGCCATCAGCAGCACGATGCGACCGCCGTAGCCCTTGCCCGACACCTCGTACAGCACCGCCTTCAGCGTGCCGCCGTGGCGTGCGCGATAGACGGTCATCGGCGCACCGGACGGTCCGTCCAGCTGCAGCGTGTCGTTCAGCAGATTGTTGTCGGCATAGCCGGGCGGCAGGATCTGCGTCAGCAGCTGGCGCGTGTCCTCGGCCTGCGCGTGTTCGATCGCGTCGCGCGTGGCGCCCTGGGCGAAGGCCAGCACGGCGGTCGTGACCAGCATCACCACACCGAGAGTCACGCCCGGAAACCACGGTGCGTCGGGTAGCGGTCGGCTCATTGCAGTGGCTCCTGTGCGCGCCGCGCCGCCAGCGGCTTGCCGCCGACGCGACGGCCGAAGATGCGCGGCCGTGCCCACAGGTCGAGCAGCGGCGTGGCGGCATTCATCAGCAGGATGGCGAACGCCACCCCCTCGGGGTAACCGCCCCAGGTACGGATGAGCCAGGTGAGCAGCCCGGCACCGAGCGCGTAGATCCACTGCCCGAAGGGCGCACTCGGCGAGGTGACGTAGTCGGTCGCGATGAAGAAGGCGCACAGCAGTGCACCGCCGGACAGCAGGTGGGCCCCCGCCGGCATGAAGGCGTGGGGTGCTGCGGCGTGCGCGATGGCGGCCGGCAGACACAGGCCGGCCATGTAGCCGATCGGTATGCGCAGGCCGATCACCCGCTTGAACACGAGGAACAGGCCGCCGGCGACGATGGCCAGCGCCGACGTTTCGCCCAGGCTGCCAGGCCGCGCGCCGGCGAAAGCCTGTTCCGGCGCGAACGCGACCATCGCACCGGCGAGGTCGATGCCGCGCCCGAGCTCGGTCTTCACGTGGCCGAGCAGCGACGCACTGGTCATCGCGTCAGTGGCGACGCCGTGCAGGCCTATGCTCACCGCCTGCGCCAGATCGGTGCCCTGCGCGATCAGCGCCGGGCTGACCCACTGCGTCATCTGCACCGGGAAGGACACCAGCAGCACGGTGCGTCCGACCATGGCCGGGTTGAACACATTGCAGCCCATGCCACCGAACACCTGCTTGGCCAGCACGATGGAGAACACGCCGCCGAGCACGCCCAGCCACCACGGCGCCCAGGGCGGCAGCGACATCGCGAGCAGCCAGCCGGTCAGCGCGGCCGAGCCATCGGCCAGCACCGGCGCCACCGGCTTGCCGGCCCACTGCAGGCACAGCGCCTCGGCCAGCACGCAGCTGGCCACGGTCACCAGCCACAGACAGAAGGCCGGCCAGCCGAACTGCCAGAAGCCGGCCAGCGTGGCCGGCAGCAGCGCCAGCATGACCAGCGCCATGATGCGGCCGCTGGTGCGCTGGGTCAGCGCGTGCGGCGAAGCCTGGACCGGATTGTTCATGCCGAAATCTCCTCGTCCCGGGCCTTGGCCGCCGCTTCCTTCGCCTGCGCCGCGGCGCGCTCGGCCTTGCGTTTCGCATGCGCCTCGGCCTTTTCGCGCGCCTCGCGTTCGACCCGTTCGGCGCGTGCCTCGGTCAGCTCGCGCACGTGATCGAGGCGATGGCGTTCGCGCTCGCGCGAAGCGAGTTCGCCGCGTGCGTGGGCGAAGTACTGGACCAGCGGAATGCGCGACGGACAGACGTAGCCGCAGGCGCCGCAGGTCAGGCAGTCGCGCAGGCCGATGTCCTCGGCCTGACCCAGTTCGCCGGCGTGGATGCGGTTGGCCATTTCGAGCGGCATCAGGCCGACCGGACAGGCGGTGACGCAGCTGCCGCAGCGTATGCAGGCACTCGGCTCGCGCTCGCCCACCTCGGCCGAGGTGAGCGCCAGCACGCCGCTGGCGCCCTTGCCGATCGGCGTGTCGAGGTCGCTCACCGCGACACCCATCATCGGGCCGCCGACCACCATGCGCGCCGGCTCGCGCGTCAGCCCACCGGCGCGTTCGATCAGCCAGTACAGCGGCGTGCCGATGCGTGCGCGTACATTGCGCGGTGCCGCCAGCGCACCACCCGCCACCGTCACCACGCGCTCGATCAGCGGTTCGCCGTGGCGCAGCGCGCGCCACACCGCCGCTGCCGTGCCGACGTTGTGCACCACCACGCCGACGTCGGCGGCACGACCGCCGGCCGGCGGCTCGACCCCGAGCAGCGTGTAGATGAGCTGGCGCTCCGCGCCCATCGGATAGCGGCTCGGAATGCGCACCACCGCCACCTCGGGATACGGATGCGCAGCCACCTTCATCGCGTCGATCGCTTCCGGCTTGTTGTCCTCGATGCCGGCCAGCACGCGCCGCGCGCCGGTGGCGCGCATGATCAGGCGCGCACCCTCGATGATGTCGGCCGCGTTCTCGCGCATCAGCCTGTCGTCGCAGGACAGGTAGGGCTCGCATTCGCTGCCGTTCAGGATGACGGTGTCGATCGCGCTGCGCTGACCGAGCGCCAGCTTGACCGCCGCCGGAAAGGCGGCGCCACCCATGCCGACGACGCCAGCTTCGGCGACCCGGCGGGCGATTTCCTCCGGCGCCAGCCGGATCGGATAGGGTTCGCCGGCACGCTCGATCCAGCGGTCCTCGCCGTCGGGGCGCAGGGTGATCGCCAGCCCGGGCAGACCGGACGCATGCGGCATCGGCGCCTCGCCGATCGCGATCACCGTGCCCGAGGTGGATGCGTGCACCGGCGCCGAAATCGGTCCGGCCGCTTCGGCCACGCACTGGCCACGCAGCACGTGGTCGCCGATACGCACGATGGGACGCGCCGGTGCGCCGGCCTGCTGCGCCAGCGGCAGCACCAGCAAGGGCGGCAGGCCGGCGTCGACGATGTCCAGACCGGCGGCCGGATGCTTGCGCGCGTCCGGATGGATGCCCCAGCGGGTGAGCAGCCGGCGTATCGGTGGAATGACGATGTGTGCCATGGCTCAGGCCGCCAGCGCAGGTTTCGGCATGACCCAGGTGCCGGCGGTCAGCGGCAGCGGCTGCATCGTGATGGCGCCGGTCGGGCATTTCTCGGCGCACTGGTTGCAGCCGGTGCAGGCGTCCTCGAACACGCCGTGCAACTGCTTCATCGCGCCGATGATGGCGTCCGACGGACACAGCCGGTAGCACTTGGTACAGCCTATGCACAGCGCGTCCTCGATCACCGCGATCAGCGGCACGTCGTCGACCTCGTCGGCGTCGAGCGCGATGCCCAGATGCTCGGCAATCGCCAGCGCCACCACCTTGCCGCCGGGCGGGCAGCAGGTGGGCGACGCAGTGCCGGCGACGATGGCCTCCGCCGCACCGGCACAGCCGGGAAAGCCGCACTGACCGCAGTTGGCGGCCGGCAGCATGTCCTCGACTTCCTTCACCCGGCTGTCGCCTTCGACGGCGAAGCGTCGCGCCGCCACACCGAGCACGATGCCGAGCCCGGAGCCGATCGCGGTCAGACTCATGACCGCGGTAATCATCTGTTCCATCGTGCTCTCTCCCCTTCGGTGCGACGCATCAGCCGCCGCCTGCCGGCACCAGGCCGGTGAAACCCATGAAAGCCAGCGCCAGCAGGCTGGCCGTGATGAAAGCGACCGGCGGTCCGGCGAAGGTCTGCGGCACGCGCATCAGCGCCAGTCGTTCGCGCAGGCCGGCGAACAGGATCATCACCAGCGTGAAGCCGGCACCCGAGCCGAAGCCGCCGAGCACGCTCATGCCGAGGCCATGACCGGCCTGTGCGTTGAGCAGCGGAATGCCGAGCACCGCGCAGTTGGTGGTGATCAGCGGCAGGTAGATGCCGAGCACGCGGTGCAGGTCGGGCAGCGTCTTGTGCATGGCCATTTCGACGAACTGCACGACGGCGGCGATGACCACGATGTAGGCGAGGATGCGCAGGTAGCCGAGCCCGAACGGCAGCAGCAAGGCGTGTTCGAGCGCCCAGGCGGCCATTGCCGACAGCGTCATTACGAAGGTGGTGGCCAGACCCATGCCGAAGGCGCTGTCGATCTTCTTCGACACGCCCATGAAGGGGCACAGCCCGAGAAAGCGGACCAGCACCACGTTATTGACCAGCACTAGGCCGATCAGGGTCATCAACACTTCGCTCATGGCGACCTCCTGACCGGCTTCAATGCATGCGCTGTGCCAGATGACGCCGTCACGGGCGGCTGGTGCCCTGCGCGGCGAGCCAGTGCTGTTGTGATCGCACGCGACCCGCCCCCGCGTGTACACGTGCGCACGCATGCGCACACGGCGACCGCGTCGGCAACGCGACAAACTCGACAGGCGCTGTCGCGACAGCCGGACATGCGCCTGTCCAAAATCCACAAGTGGTTGATCCAGATCAATTTTCAAAACCGGCCCGCAACTTGCTGAGAGGGATGCAACCCCCTCATGCAGGAGAAGCCGACATGAATCGCCCGATCTATCTGGACTACGCCGCCACCACCCCGGTCGACCCGCGCGTGGTGGGCAAGATGCTGCCCTGGCTGTTCGACAACTTCGGCAACCCGGCCAGCCGCTCGCACGCCTACGGCTGGGCTGCCGAAGAGGCGGTCGAACTGGCACGCGAACAGGTGGCCGCGCTGGTCGGAGCCGACCCGCGCGAAATCGTCTGGACCTCGGGTGCCACCGAGTCGAACAACCTCGCCATCAAGGGCGCGATGCAGTTCCACGCCGGCCGCGGCAAGCATGTCGTCACCGTGAAGACCGAGCACAAGTCGGTGCTCGACACGGTGCGCGAACTGGAACGCAGCGGTTGCGAAGTGACGCTGCTCGACGTGCAGGAGAACGGCCTGATCGACATCGAGGCCTTCCGCGCGGCGCTGCGGCCGGACACCGTGCTGGCCTCGGTCATGTTCGTGAACAACGAAACCGGCGTCATCCAGGACGTGGCGGCGCTGGGTGCGATCTGTCGCGACAAGGGCGTGCTGTTCCACGTCGATGGCGCGCAGGCGACCGGCAAGGTGGCCTTCGATCTGGACGAGCTGCCGATCGACATGATGTCGCTGTCGGCGCACAAGACCTACGGCCCGAAAGGCATCGGCGCGCTCTACGTGTGCCGCAAGCCGCGCGTGCGCATCGAAGCGCTGATCCACGGCGGCGGCCACGAGCGCGGCATGCGCTCGGGCACGCTGCCGACGCACCAGATCGTCGGCATGGGCGAGGCCTACTGGCTCACCCGCGAGAACATGGGCGCCGAGAACGAACGCATCCGCATGCTGCGCGACCGCCTGCTGAGCGGGCTCAGCGCACTCGACCAGGTGTTCGTCAATGGCGACATGGAACGTCGCGTACCGCACAACCTGAACATCAGCTTCAACTTCGTCGAAGGCGAATCGCTGCTGATGGGCATGAAGGACATCGCCGTGTCGTCCGGTTCGGCCTGTACCTCGGCCAGCCTGGAACCGTCCTACGTGCTGCGCGCGATGGGCCGCAGCGACGAACTGGCGCACAGCTCGATCCGCTTCTCGATCGGCCGCTTCACCACGCAGCAGGAGGTGGATTCGGCAATCGAGCAGGTGTCGACCGCGGTGCGCAAGCTGCGCGAGCTGTCGCCGCTATGGGACATGCACAGCGCCGGCATCGACCTGTCGACCGTGCAGTGGGCTTCTCACTGAACACCTTCCTCCACAACGACTGAACGGAGAACAACCATGGCATACAGCGACAAGGTGCTGGATCACTACGACAACCCGCGCAACGTCGGTTCCTACTCGACTGACGAGGAAGGCATCGGCACCGGCATGGTCGGCGCGCCGGCCTGCGGCGACGTGATGCGGCTGCAGATCAAGGTCGGCGCCGACGGCGTCATTGAGGACGCCAAGTTCAAGACCTACGGCTGCGGCTCGGCCATCGCGTCGAGCTCGCTGGTGACCGAATGGGTCAAGGGCAAGACGCTGGACGAGGCGCTGGCGATCAAGAACACCGAAATTGCCGAAGAGCTGGCGCTGCCGCCGGTGAAGATCCACTGCTCCATCCTCGCCGAAGACGCGATCAAGGCAGCCGTGGCCGACTACCGCACCCGGCAGACCGCCCCCGACACCGTCGAAGCCGCCTGAAAGGACACGCCATGAGCACGCTTGCCGAAAGTACCGTCGCCCCGACCGCCACCTTGCCGCTGCCGTCGCCGATCAAGTTCTGCGAAGCCGCGGCCGCCAAGGTCGCCGACCTGATCGCCGAAGAAGGCAACCCGGCGCTGAAGCTGCGCGTCTATGTCACTGGTGGCGGCTGTTCCGGCTTCCAGTACGGCTTCGCCTTCGAGGAAGGCGTGAACGAGGACGACACGCCCATCGTCACCGACGGCGTCACGTTGCTGGTCGACCCGATGAGCATGCAGTACCTGATGGGCGCCGAGATCGACTTCGAGGACGGCCTGGAAGGTTCGCGCTTCGTCATCCGCAATCCGAACGCGACCTCGTCCTGCGGCTGCGGCAGCTCCTTCTCGATGTGAGGTGACGGACATGACCATCACGCTCAGCGAAGCCGCCGCGCGGCACGTGCAGAAAAGCCTGGTCAAGCGCGGCCAGGGCGTGGGCCTGCGGCTGGCGGTCAAGACCAGCGGCTGTTCGGGCCTCGCCTACGCAATCGAGTTCGCCGACGCGCTGCAGCCCGAGGACATCCAGTTCGCCAGCCACGGCGTCACCCTGCTGGTCGACCCGAAAAGCCTGCCCTTCCTCGACGGCACCGAGCTCGACTTCGTACGCGAAGGCCTGAACGAAGGCTTCAAGTTCAACAATCCCAACGTGAAGTCGGCCTGCGGCTGCGGCGAAAGCTTCGGCGTCTGACGCCGGTCCACGAATCAACCGGAGCACGCCGACATGGCCCTGCTGCAGATCGCCGAACCGGGCATGAGCGCCGCACCGCACCAGCACAGGCTGGCCGTGGGCATAGACCTGGGCACCACGAATTCGCTGGTGGCGACCGTCGCCAGCGGCCTCACCCGCGTGCTGCCGGACGACGACGGCCGCATGCTGCTGCCCTCGGTGGTGCGCTACACCGAAGACGCCGTCGTCGTCGGCCACGCTGCGCAGTCGGCGCAGACCGAGGACCCGCGCAACACCATCGTGTCGGTCAAGCGCTTCATGGGCCGCTCGCTGGCCGACGTCGACGCGTCCGCCACGCCCTACGCGCTGGTCGACACGCCGGGCATGCTGAGTCTGGACACGCGCGCCGGCGTGCGTTCGCCGGTCGAGGTGTCGGCCGAGATACTGCGCACCTTGCGCGACCGCGCCGAAGCGTCGCTCGGCGGCGATCTGGTCGGTGCCGTCATCACCGTGCCCGCCTATTTCGACGACGCGCAGCGCCAGGCCACCAAGGACGCCGCGCGTCTGGCCGGCCTGAACGTGCTGCGCCTGCTTAACGAACCTACCGCAGCCGCCATCGCCTACGGTCTGGACCGTGCCGCACACGGCACCTTCGCCATCTACGACCTCGGCGGCGGCACCTTCGACATCTCCGTGCTGAAGCTGTCACAGGGCATGTTCGAAGTGCTGTCGACCGCAGGTGACTCCGCCCTTGGCGGCGACGATTTCGACCACCGGATCGCCGACTGGCTGCGGCAGCAACTGGCACTCGCAGCGCCTTCCCCCGGCGAGACGCGCATGATGCTGGCGCGGGCGCGTAGCGCCAAGGAGGCGCTGTCGAGTGCCCCGGTCACCAAGATCGCATTGACGCTGGACGATGGCCGCAGCGTTTCCTTCGATCTGTCGCGCGAACAGTTCGAGCTGCTGACCGGCGACCTGGTGTCGCGCAGCATGGCGCCGGTGCGCCGCGCACTGCGTGACGCCGGCGTCGCCGCCGACGAGGTCGACGGCGTGGTGATGGTGGGCGGCTCGACGCGCATGCCGCAGGTGCGCGCCGCGGTGCGCAAGCTGTTCGGCCAGGAGCCGCTGACCGACCTCGACCCCGATCAGGTGGTGGCCATCGGCGCCGCGATACAGGCCGACGTGCTGGCCGGCAACAAGCCGGCCGGCGAAGAGAGCTGGCTGCTGCTCGACGTATGCCCGCTGTCGCTCGGTCTGGAAACCATGGGTGGCCTGGTCGAGAAGGTGATTCCGCGCAACTCGACGATACCGGCGGCACGCGCGCAGGAATTCACCACCTACAAGGACGGCCAGACCGCGATGGCCATCCACGTCGTGCAGGGCGAACGCGAACTGGTGAGCGACTGCCGCTCGCTGGCGCGCTTCGAACTGCGCGGCATCCCGCCCATGGTGGCCGGTGCGGCGCGCATCCGCATCACCTTCCAGATTGACGCCGACGGCCTGCTGTCGGTGTCGGCGCGCGAACAGACCAGCGGCGTCGAAGCGCACATCGAGGTCAAGCCGTCCTACGGTCTCAGCGACGCGCAGATCGCCGACATGCTGATCGACGCCTACGGCAAGGCCGACAGCGACATGGCGGCGCGCATGCTGCGCGAGGCCCAGGTCGAGGCGCGCCGTCTGGTCGACGCCACCGAGGCGGCACTGGCCGAAGACGGTCACGCACTGCTGACGCACGACCAGTTCGTCGCCATCCAGGCAGCGATGTATGCGCTGGCCGAAGCGCTGGAAGCCGGCGACGACAGCACCAAGCTCAAGCTGCTGAGCGAAGCGCTGAACGCCGCCACCACCGAGTTCGCCGGCCTGCGCATGAACGCCGGCATCCGGCGCGCGCTGTCGGGCACCCGCGTGTCGGAGCTGCAGCCGTGAGCACGCTGACCGTACTGCCGCATCCGCAGCTGTGCCCGGACGGCGCCCGCATCGAGGTCGCCGCCGGCACCTCGATCTGCGACGCGCTGCTGGCGCACGACATCGCGATCGAACATGCCTGCGAGAAGGTCGCCGCCTGTTCGACCTGCCACGTCTATGTGCGCGCCGGCGCCGCCTCGCTCAATGAAGCGGACGACGACGAGGAAGACCAGCTCGACGACGCCTGGGGCGTACAGCCCGCCTCCCGCCTCGCCTGCTGCGCCCGCCTCGGCAACGCCGACGTGACGGTCGAACTGCCGCTGCACACGCGCAACCTCGCCCGCGAGTAAGCAGCCCCCTGCCAGCAAGGGTTCTGTGGGAGGGGTCTTCCGACCCCGACGGCAGCCTGGATCAAAGCCGGCGAACCGCACCAGCCGCATCGCGGCCAAGGCCGCTCCCACAAAAAGCATGCCCTGTCGGCGACACGAGCGAGGGTTCTGTGGGAGGAGTCTTCTGACCCCGACAGCAGCCTGGATCAAAGCCGGCGAACCGCACCAGCCGTATCGCGGCCAAGGCCGCTCCCACAAAAGCACGCCCTGTCGGCGACACGGGCGGGGCTTCTGTGGAAGGAGTCTTCTGACCCCGACAGCAGCCTGGATCGGAGCCGGCGGACCGCGGCGGCCGCGTCGCGGCCAAGGCCGCTCCCACAAACGCATGCCCTGTCGGCGGCACGAGCGAGGCTTCTGTGGGAGGGGTCTTCTGACCCCGACGGCAGCCTGGATCGAAGCCGCAGGACTGCAGCGGCCGCATCGCGGCCAAGGCCGCTCCCACAAAAAGCATGCCCTGTCGGCGGCACGAGCGAGGCTCCTGTGGGAGCGAGCTTGCTCGCGATGACGGCCTGTATCGAAACCCCAAGGCAGAACACCTGTTGCAAACGAAACATTCACGACAGCCTCGCCACGGCCGACGGACATGTCGCATGCGCGACATCGCGATGCGCGCGAAACCGCCATCAACATCAATCACTTGCGCCAACGAAGCTCCGTGGCACAGCGCTTGCTGAATGCTCTGCAGGAGGTCCGACGACATGGCAGCCGCATTCATCATCAACGACACCACGCTGCGCGACGGCGAGCAGACGGCCGGCGTGGCGTTCACCGCCGACGAGAAGTGCGCGATCGCCGCTGCGCTCGATGACGCCGGCGTGCCGGAGATGGAGATCGGCATCCCGGCCATGGGTGAGGCCGAGCTCGACGTGATCGAGCGCATCGCGATGCTGGGCCTGAACGCGCGACTGATGGTGTGGGCGCGCATGACGGACAGCGACCTCAGGGCGGCCCTGCGCTGCCCGGTGGACATCGTGCACATGTCGCTGCCGGTGTCGGACCTGCAGATCGCCGGCAAGCTGCGGCGCAATCGCGACTGGGTGATCGAGCAGATCCGTCCGCACGTCGAGCGCGCACTCGACGCCGGTGTCGAGGTCAGCGTCGGCATGGAAGACGCGTCGCGCGGCGACATCGACTTCCTGTGCCGCGTTGCCGAAGAGGCGCAGATGGCCGGCGCCCGCCGCATCCGCATCGCCGACACGCTGGGCATACTCGACCCCTTCGGCACCTATGTGCTGGTGTCGCAGCTGCGCCGGGCGGTCGACCTCGAAATCGAGATGCACGCGCACAACGACCTCGGTCTGGCCACCGCCAATACGCTGGCCGCCTTCCGCGCCGGCGCGACGCATGCCAATACGACGGTGAATGGCCTCGGCGAGCGCGCCGGCAACGCACCGCTGGAAGAGGTGGTGATGGCGCTGCGCCACATTCACGGCATCGACAGCGGCGTCTCGTCGCAGTCGCTGCTGCCGATCTCGCGCCTGGTCGAACGCGCATCCGGCCGCGCCATCGCCGCCAACAAGAGCATCGTCGGCGACGCCGTGTTCACGCACGAATCGGGCATCCACGTCGATGGCCTGATCAAGAACCCGCGCAACTACCAGAGCTTCGACCCGGCCGAACTGGGCCGCGCCCATCGGCTGGTGCTGGGCAAGCACTCCGGTTCGCACGCGGTGCTCGAAGCGTGTGCGCGGCTCGGGCTGTATCCGTCGGACATCGAGGTGGCGCACATCATCGAGCGCATCCGCGCCTACGCGACCGCCAACAAGCAGTCGCCGGACGCCACCCAGCTGAAGGCCTTCTACCTCGAAGCGGCGCAGCCGCTGCCGGAGGCGTCATGAGCGGCGAACAAGGCACGGCGGGCGCGCTGTCGCCGGCGGCAACAGCCGCACCCGGGCTGTTCGCGATGCTGCGCGAGGACGTGAACTGCGTGTTCGACCGCGACCCGGCGGCGCGCAACAAGCTCGAACTGCTCACCATCTACCCGGGCATACAGGCGCTGGTGGCGCACCGCTTCGCGCACGCGATGTGGCGGCGCGGCCTGCGCTATCTGCCGCGACTGCTGTCCTTCCTGTCGCGACTGTTCACCAATGTCGACATCCATCCGGGTGCGCGCATCGGCCGCCGCTTCTTCATCGACCACGGCGCCTGTGTCGTGATCGGCGAAACCGCGGAGATCGGCGACGACGTGACGCTGTATCACGGCGTGACGCTGGGCGGCACGACCTGGAATCCGGGCAAGCGTCACCCGACGCTGAACGACGGCGTGGTGGTCGGCGCCGGCGCCAAGATACTGGGGCCGATCACCGTCGGCGAGAACGCCCGCGTCGCCGCCAACTCGGTGGTGATCGAGGACGTGACGCCCGGCATGACCGTGGTCGGCATCCCCGGCCGCATGGTGCTGCCGAAGAGCCAGCGCCGCATCACCGCCGGCGGCATCGACCTCGACCACCACCAGATGCCCGACCCGGTGGGCAAGGCCATCGCCTGCCTGCTCGAACGCATTGCCGACCTGGAGCGCGACGTCGTGCGCCTGGCCGGCGAACGCAGTACCGCGCAGGGCATCTGCAGCGACTGCGACGACACCTGTTCCCAACCCGCATTCGACGGCAGCACCCACGCGGCCGCCGCACACATAGGAGTGACCCGTCATGGATGATCTGACCCAGCGCCTGGCCAAGCTGTCGTCGGCCGAGGACTTCCTGGAATTCTTCGCGCTGCCCTTCGATCAGGGCGTCGTGAACGTGAACCGCCTGCACATCCTGAAGCGCTTCTACCAGTACCTGCGCAGCGAGAAAGGCCTGGCCGACGGCGACGAGGGCGTGGTCTATGCGCGCTACCGCAACCTGCTGTCGCGCGCCTACGAGGACTTCGTTACCTCGACGCCGGCGCAGGAAAAGGTGTTCAAGGTATTCCAGGAAGCGGACGGACAGCAGCGCGTGTCGCTCGACAGCCTGCGCGCCACGCTGCCCTCGGTCGCCTGATCGGGAGGACGCACCATGCACGACAGCGACATGTTCCTCGCCAGCGTCAACGCGCTCGAAAGCGAAGCGGCGCTGCATTACGAGAAGGCCGCACGACACGCGCTCGATGCCGGCGACACCGAGCTCGAAGCCTTCTTCCAGAATCTGGCCGAACTGGCGCGCATGGAAGCGCACGAGGCGCTGTCCGGCAAGCCGCTGCCGGTGGCCGCCAACCTGCCGCGCATCCGGCCGATCGAGATCGAGAAGCCGCGCACCGCCGTGAAGGTGATCAGCGACGAAATGCTCGACCTGCACATGGCGCTCGAACGTGCGCTGGACCTGAAGCGGCGCAGCCACAGCTACTACGCAATGATGGCCATCCTCGCGCCCGACCCCGGCCTGCGCAAGATGGCGCGCGCCTTCGAGCACGACGACGCGGCCCATCTCGGCGAGATCGAACGCTGGATCGCCCGCCTCACCGCCTGACCCCATCCGGAGAACCGCATCATGCCGAAGCCGCAGAAACACGTTTTCGTCTGTTCACAGCAACGCCCACCGGGCCACCCACGCGGCTCCTGTGCGCACAAGGGCGGCGCCGAAGTGCTGCAGACCTTCTGGGCGGAACTGCAGAAACGCAACTGCTTCGACCGCGTCGCCATCACCTACTCGGGCTGCCTCGGCCCGTGCGACCAGGGCATCAATGTCGTGGTCTATCCGGACGCGGTGATGTATTCGAACGTGAGCAAGGACGACGTCGGCGAAATCTTCGACAGCCACCTGCTGGGCGATGCGCCGGTCGAGCGCCTGCGGGCACCGGAGATGGTCTGGTGAATCTGTTTACCGGCGAAACGTCGGACGAATACTTCGGCGGCACGGTGCCGCAATCGGTGCGCCGCCTGTTCGACGAGGCGGCCGGCGCGCCGCCGCAACGCATCGAAGCACTGCTGTGGACGGCACAGGCAAGCGCACCGGAGTGCCTGCCGGTGTACTACATGCTGTACAAGTTCCACGCCGGCCGTCGCCAGTTCGATCTGGCCGAGAAGGCGGCCACGCGCGGCATCACGGTGGCCGGCCGGCAGGCCGGGCTGGACGCCGACTGGCGCCGCGTGCAGCCGGGTGACGCCGATTTCGCGGCCACCGGGCCGGCGCGCTTCTGGCTGTTCAGCCTGAAGGCGCTGGCTTTCATCTGCCTGCGCAGCGGTCGCAGCGACGACGCGCGCACGCTGGTCGAACACATCGGCCGTCTGGATCCGGGGCACGGTCTCGGCGGCGAAGTGATCGCCTCGCTGCTCGACGGCAGCACCGGCGCACGCTGATCAGCGCGCGAACACCAGACAGCGGTTGTTGGCCGGCATCTCCTCGTCGGCGAACAGCGACAGCCCGGCCAGCCGCGCCAGCGCCTCCACCGTTTCGAAGTCGCGGATGCCGCGATGCGGCGCGCCTTCGCGCAGCGAACGGTCGAAAGCCTCGTTGCTGTCGCTGGTGAAACGTCCGCCATAGTTGAACGGGCCGTAGATGACCAGCGTGGCCGACGGCGCGAGCACCGCCGGCAGGGCGGCGAACATCTTCTCGACTTCGTGCCAGGCCATGATGTGCAGCGTGTTGGCAGTGAATACCGCATCGAAATGCGCGACCGGCCAGCGGCCGCAGACGTCGAGTTCGATCGGCGGCGGCGTGTTCGGCAGCGCCGCGTCGTCCAGCCACATGCGCAGACCGGGCAGCGCCTCGGCGCGCTCGCTGCACTGCCATTGCAGATGCGGCAGCGCGGCGGCGAAATGCACCGCGTGCTGACCGGTGCCGCTGCCGATCTCCAGGACCTGACGACGGCCGGCGAAATGCACGCGCAGGCGTTCGAGAATGACGTCGCGGTTGCGTTCGCAGGAGGGTGCAAAGGGCTTTTCAGGATTCATCTGCGCACTTTCGCATGAAGCAGCACGTCGCGCGGCTCAGGCGACAGATTGGGGTGCAGGATGTAGCGGCCGAGCCGCGCCTCCAGCGGCAGGCCGGCGCGCGCCAGCGTGCGCGACGAGCGCGCGTTGTCGGCGTCGCAGACGGCATCGACGCGGCACACTGCCGCATGACTGAAAGCTTCGTCCACCACCGCCTGCAGCGCCTCGCACGCCAGTCCGCGGCCCCACAGCCGGCGCGCCAGCGCGAAGCCCAGGCGCAGCGCGTGGCCCTGCCCGATCAGCTGGAACAGCCCGCCGGCCTCGCCGTCGTCGGCCAGCAGCACCCAGCTGCGGGCGACGTCGCGCTGCCAGCGCGCCAGGTCGTGCGAAATCTGTCGCCGCGTCTGCGTCAGTTCGGTGTGCGTGGTCCAGCCCAGATAGCGCGTCACCTCGGCGTCGCCGCTGATGCCGGCGAACAGCGCCGGCGCGTCGCCCGGCTGCGGCTTGCGTAGCAGGCAGCGGGCGGTGCGCAGTTCTTCCGGCCATGTGCTCATCGTCGGCTCAATGCGCGCGCAGCGCGCGCTGCAGCACGCAGGCGATGTGCTCGCCCTCGCGCTGCGCGCCGTCGCGTATCTGGTGGCGACAACTGCTGCCATTGGCGATCAGCAGCGTATCGGCATCGAGCGCTCGCACCGCCGGCAACAGCGCCAGCTCGGCCATGCGCATCGACATGTCGTGGTGTTCCGCCTCGAAGCCGAAACTGCCGGCCATGCCGCAACAACCGGATTCGATGACACTGCTGTCCAGTCCGCGGACCAGCCCGAGCACCTTGCGCATCGCCTTCATCGCACCGAAAGCCTTCTGGTGGCAGTGGCCGTGCACCGCGGCGCGCGTGCCGGCGGGCAGTTGCAGATCGAGCGCGAGCCGCTTCGCGTCGTGCTCGCGGGCGATGAACTCCTCGAACAGCAGCGCCGCCTTCGCCACCGGCGCCACGCGCTCACCCAGCCCCAGCGCGTGATACTCGTCGCGCAGCATCAGTAGGCAGGACGGCTCCAGCCCGATCACCGGCATGTCGCGTGCGACCAGCGGCGCGAGTACGTCGAGCAGACGGCCGGCTTCGCGTCGTGCGTCGGCGACCAGGCCCTGCGACAGCCAGGTGCGGCCGCAGCACAGCGGCGCTTCGCCGGCCGCGGGGCGCACCACATGTACGCGACAGCCGGCGGCCACCAGCACATCGACCGCCGCTTCGGCGATCGCCGGATCGATGCGATTGGAGAAGGTGTCGACCAGCAGCGCCACCTCGCGCCCGCCCTCGGCACCGTAAGCCGGCAGCGTATGCGGCGCGAGAAAGGGCCGCGCCGCGATCCGCGGCAGCGAGCGCCGACGGGCGATGCCGCTCAGGCGTTCGATCAGCGCACCCAGCCCGGGCACTGCAGTGGCGAGCTGCCACGGCCGCTGCAGCCAGCGCATCAGCCCCAGCCAGCGCGGCAGCGTGGCGAACAGGCGCTCGCGCAGCGGCACCCGCCCCTGCGCCCGCCAGCGCTGCGCGCGCGCCTCGGTACGCAGCAAGGCCATGTCGGTGCCGTTCGGGCACTCCCGCTTGCAGCCCTTGCAGCCAATGCACAGATCCATCGCCGCCGCCAGTTCGGCGCCGACGAAAGGATGCGTCCCCAGCTCGCCGTTCAGTGCCGCCTTCAGCGTCTGTGCGCGGTGGAAGGTCGAATGCACCGGATCGCCGGTGACGCGAAAGCTCGGGCACATGACGCCGTTGCCGTCGCGCTGGCACTGGCGGTTGCCGATGCACACCGACGCCGCCTTGCCGAAGCCACCGCCCTGCGCCGGCAGCTGCGCATAGGCGTCGCCGGCACCGTAGCTGTCGTAGGCCGACCAATCGAGTTCTGTCTGCACTGTCGCTTCTCCGTTCTTCAACGACCCAGTGCAAGACCGGTGCCAAGCCGTTGGACCCGGACCTGTTCTTGCTTTTGCGGGATATCGATACCGAAACGGAGTCCCTGCCATGCCTCTGCACGACTTTCACTGTCGCAAATGCGACAAGACCTTCGAACGCCTGGTGCGAAGCGACACGCAGATCGTCTGCCCGGCCTGCGGCAGCGATCAGGTGGACAAGCTGCTGTCGGCGCCACAACCGCCGGGCCGCAGCAAAGCCATCATCGCGGCCGGCCGCGCGGCGGCGGCGCGCGAAGGACACTTCAGCAACTACTCGGCGGCGGAGCGGGCGAAGGTGAAGTAGAGGCGGCGCCGGCGGTTCTGGGCGGCCTCGGCCGGCCGCTATCGCGAGCAAGCTCGCTCCCACAACAGCGCATCCGGGCCTCGGTGTCTGTGGGAGCGAGCTTGCTCGCGATGCGGCATGTGCAGGCCTCGCTTCCGAACACCGCCGCTGTCAGGTACTCACTCCTCCGGACCGAAGCACTTCGCGTAGTCGGTGCACACGCCGCAGCTCGGCGCCTTGCAGACACGGATCTCGGCGCGCTCGCACAGCTGCTTGTAGAGGAATTTCTTCCACTTCATGTCCTGCGTGTTGCGTTCGGCCAGCGAGGTGAAGCGGCCGTGCATCAGTTCGGACAGCATGGCGCGCGAGGTCAGGTCCATGTCCTGCCACAGGTGGTCGGCGCCGAGGCAGCCGGTGGCGACCGCGTGCGCCAGCCACACGTGGTCCTGATCGTCGATGGACAGATGCTCGCGCAGCAGCGCCACCACGTCGTCCATCTCGATCGCTTCTGCGAACTCGGCGGGCGTCGTCGCGTGCAGCGCCGGCAGCCACTCGGCACCGGGGAAATGGCGCGCCAGCAGGCGGCGTGTTTCCGACACGTCGATGCCATACAGCGGCAGGCACTGCAGCCCGCGCTGCGTCCAGCTGCGGCCGATGACGCCGGCGAGCACCTGAGGCACCAGATCGTCGGGCCGGCGCGCCAGCTTCAGCAGCAGGCCGCGGAAGCCGCCGGGCCCGGCTGGCAGTGGCCAGTCGGGCCGCAGCGGAGCGGTCGGAAAGAGCGTGGGCATCGCCGTCGTCCCGCGCTCACACCTCGACCGGCGCGTGCGTGTAGCACTTCTTCGGGCAGACCTTGGAACACGCCTGACAGCCCACGCAGTTCACCTGGCGCGAAATGGTCATCACCTTGCGCTCGTATTCCTCGTCGTCGTCCTCGTTGTCCGGATCGACCACGACGATGTCGCCGTCCTCGGTGACGCCGGCGAGCTGCAGCACGTCATTGGCACAGACTTTCACGCAGCGCGCGCAGCCGATACAGGTGTCCTGGTTCAGACTGGACACGAACTTCGGTGTCCAGATTTCGCCGCTGGGCAGCGTGACGGAGAATGCAGCCATGGTGCGTCCTTCCTCAGGCGGTCGCGGCCGCCAGTTCCTTGCGCGCAGCCATCAGGGACTGGTGCGCGTCGTAGGCGACCTGCGCGACTTCGAGGATCTTCTCCCAGTTGGTCGGCAGTTCTTCCGACAGGTCGTGCAGGTCCATCTTGGCCTGCGTGGCCTGCGCGTTGAGCTTCTTGACACGGGTCTTCAGTGCGTCGACGTCTTCCATCGTTTCGTCCTCAGCCCCAGTTGGCCACTTCGTTGTACTTGTTCACCATGCCGACGCCTTCGTCGACGAACTTCTGCCCCGCCTCGGCCAGCTTGGCGTAGGTCGGAAAGCCGAAGCGGTGGGCGTCGCGCAGCTGCTTGTTCACCGCGATCAGGCGACCGGCGATCAGCACCATGCGGCCGAAGCCTTCGTGCGACATCTTCATCATCGGCGTCACCATCACCTTGGTGGCGCGCTCGATCGACAGGCCGACCGCGTTGTAGAACAGCTCGATGCGCCACAGCGTTTCCGGGTCCGGGTCGCCCATGATGGGCAGCGCGCGGCGCGCCTCGGCACTCAGGATGTAGGGTTCGAGCAGCTGCGCGTCGCTCTTGCCTTCCCAGGCGCCGTGCATGTCCTGCGCGCGGTACTGCTTGATCAGTTCGCTCAGGAAGGGTGATGCCAGCGCTGCGCTGTCCTCGGCGCTCAGTTCCAGTGTTTCAGCCATGTTCTTCCACCTCGTCTTCGAAATCGAAACTGCGTGCTTCGTCCTTCTGCAGGGCCTTGCGCAGCCAGGGCGGCGGCGTGCCGCGCAGCACTTCCTGCAGCTTGTCCAGGATGTCCATGATGGGTTCCGGCTGATTCACCTTGATCGGGTGAATCTTGCTGGCGACCACGCGTGCCGCCGCCGAGCCGCCGATGGCGGCGACATAGACGATGGCGACGTCCTTGATCGCGTCCAGCTTGGGCGCGAGCTTGTCCTCGTCGCCGTCCTCGTCCAGCTTGCCGCCGAAGTCGAAGTCCTCGACAAGGTGGTAGCCGGCCTTGTCGATCTCGTACACCGCGAGGTGTTTGGCCCAGCCGAAGTGCGCGTCTACGCGCTGCTTGTCCTGGGTGGCGAAGGCGATCTTCATGCGCTGCTCCTCGGTGGATGGGCGACCGGCTCAGGTGCCGGCCGCAACGGTTTCAGGAATTTCGGCGGACGATGCGCAGCCACAGCCGCCGCTGCCGCAACCGGATGCCTGACTGCCCTCGCTCGCCGCGAGGATGCTTTCCTGCGGCAGCGGCCAGTCCTCGGGCGTGTTCACGTGCTCGTCGGCGAGGAAGGTGTTGGCCCAGCCGAGGATCAGTTCGCGCGTGCCGCGGTAACCGACGCGCAAGACGTGCGCCGCGCCCAGCCGGTCGAACATCGGCAGGCCTTCGCGCAGCAGCGGAATGCCCAGCCGTGCCGCCGACTGCCGGCCGTGCGCGTGCGTGATCAACAGCTCCGCACCGGCCGCCTTCGCGCGCGTTTCCAGATCTTCCAGATCGCCGAGCAGCACTTCGGCACAGGGCACCGCTTCGAGCACACGCGACGGCGTGGTGCTGACGGCGGCCACCACTTCGGCGCCCATTTCGGCGGCGGTGGTCGACAGCGCGTAGAGCAGGTCCGGTTCGGCGCCGATGGCCATCTTCCGACCACCGACCCAGAAGTGGGCGTCCAGCATCACGTCTAGCAACTGGGTACGCGCACGGCGGAATTTCGGCGGCACCGGACGACCGGACAGTTCGGACAGGTACTGCAGGAAGTCGTCCACCGCGGCCAGTCCGGTCAGCCGGTCGAATACGCGGAAGGGCACGCCGCAACGCTCCTCGATCGCGGCTGCCGCCGCGTCCATGCGGGCCCCGACGGCGACCGTGGCGGCCGCTGCGCCGACCCGACGCAGCGTATCGACCCGGGTGCCGCCCAGCGTGGTCGGCGTGAAGTTGTCCGGAATGTGACCGTCGAGCGAGCCGGAAATGTCGGGCAGCACCTGCACGCGCAGGTCGAAAGCCTCGATGGTTTCGCGCAGTTCCTCGATGTCGGCCGGTGTCAGGTGCGCGCCCGGCAGCAGGTTCACCAGGCCGGCGTCGCGGTCACAGGGCTGGGCGTAGGCGTCGATCACGGCCAGCACCGCCTTGCCCCAGCCGTCTTCGAAGGCGCCGACGTAATCGGGCGTCGATACGTAGACGATTTCGGTACCGGTCAGCGCCTCGCCGTGCTTGCGGCGGATCAGGTTCAGGTAACCATCGACGTCGTCGCCCTTGGTTTCGGTGAGTCCGGTCGAAGCGATGGCGATGATGGACGGATTGGCGCGCTTCTTGATGTTCAGCACCGCCTGTTCGATGTTGTCGAGCCCGCCGAGGATGGTGCTCACCTCGTTCATCGCCGTGGTCTGCATCGGGATCGCCTCCTTGAAGTGGCGAACCAGCAGTACCAGGCCGAACGAGGTGCAGCCCTGCGAGCCGTGCATCATGGGCATGCAGTTGTCCAGCCCCATGAAGGCGTAGCACGCGCCCAGCGGCTGGCTCATCTTGAGCGGATTGACCGTGCAGGCCTTCTTCGATTCGATGACGGTGGCCATGGCGTGATCCTCAGGCGGCGACCACGTCCCAGGGCGCCGGCCGGCGCACCTGTTCCCAGATCGGGTTGTACAGCGCCTTGTCGATCTCGCGCACCAGATCGACCATGCCTTCGTAGCCGGCGTAGGCGTGGTGGCGTTCCTGGTTGATGTCCAGCCAGGGCATCTTGGCCTTCAACGCAATGAACTGGCTGCGACCACCTGAAAGCATGATGTCCGCCTTGGCGTCCTTCAGCATCGCGTACATTTCGCGCGGCGTCATGTCGTCGATCATGTGCGCGTCCTGGCCCATCAGCTCCTTGATCTTTTCCTTGTCTTCCTTGGTCGACTTCTTGACGCTGGTGCCGACGATCTCAAGCCCGGCTTCCTGCAGCGCGGCCACCACCGACCAGCTCTTCACACCGCCGGTGATCAGCAGCACCTTCTTGCCTTCGAGCCGCGGGCGGTAGGCAGCGATACGCTCGAAGGCGCGCTTTTCCTCGACCGCGATCAGCGCTTCGGTGCGTGCCTTCAGCTCTTCCGGTGCGCCCTTCTCGACCAGCAGGCGGGCGATTTCGCGCAGCGTTTCCGACATGTCGCCGATGCCGTAGAACGAACCTTCGAAGAAGGGGATGTCATAGCGCTCGTCCATCTTGCGCGCGATGTTGATCATCGACTTCGAACACACCATCATCGCCGCCTTGGCGCGGTGGCTGTAGGCGACTTCCCGGTAACGGCCGTCGCCGGAGATACAGGACAGGATGCGCACGCCGAGCGCGTCGAGCAGCGGCTTCACCTGCCACAGTTCGCCGGCCAGGTTGTACTCACCGATGATGTTGATGTCGTAGGGGGTGACGAAGTCCGGCTCTTCGGTGCCGATCACGTAATCGAGCAGCGCCTCGGCGCCCAGCTTGTTGCCGAGGTTCTTCGGCCCGACGAAGCCCGGTGAATTGACCGGGATGACCGGCTTGCCGAACTTCTCCGAGGCCTTCTTGCACACCGCCTCGATGTCGTCGCCGATCAGCGCGGTGACACAGGTCTGGTAGACGAACACGGCCGGCGGGTCATACTTCTCGATGATTTCCTTGACCGACTTGAACAGCCGCTTCTCGCCGCCGTAGATGACATCCAGTTCGTTGATGTCGGTGGTGAAGCCGGTGCGGTAGAGCTGCGAAGTGCTGGACGACGAGTTGCGGTTGTCCCAGGAGTTGCCCTCACAGGCGATCGGGCCGTGCACCAGGTGAGCGACATCGACGATGGGCTGCAGCGCGACCTTGGCGCCGTCGAAGGCACAGCCGCCGGCGGCAGCGCCCGGAGAGAGCTGCTTGGTACAGCCCTTCTTCTTTTCCTTGGCCGACTTGTTCTGGTTGTGCTCGCAGGCGGGTTCTTCGAACACGTCCTGGATCTTTGCCGATACGCGTGCATCCATGGCCCACCTTCCTTCCTGTCAGGGTCGGCGCGCAAGGCGCTGTCGGAGCTCACTCAGCAGGATTGATGCCAGAGCCGGCGCACAGGGCAGAGGCCCGGGAAATCAGTCATCTGCGGTCCGCCGGGTCGCCTGGGGGCATCCCGGTCCGACAAAGGCTGGTCGTTTTGCGACACGCAATGTCGGGTTTGGCGGACCGCCGCGACGCCGGCGCTACTCGATGCCCTCCATGCGCGCCTTGTTGTGGATGGCCGACTGCAGCCGCTTGGCGATACCCATCGGGCTGGCGTCGAAACTGCGTTGCGCCTCGGTCAGCGCGTCCTGCGCGACCTGCGCTTCTTCCAGCGTCAGTGGAATGCGCCCGGCCACGTGCGTGGCGCCCGGCACCGCTTTGGCGATGGCCTGGCGGTTCGGATGTTCGGACAGCGGAACCAGCCCGCCCGCTTCCGGCTTGCCCTCCAGACAGACCACGCCCTCGATCACCTCGACCCGCCGTCCGTCCATCGTCGTCTTGATCAGTACGCCCATTGCGACCTCCTTCGAATGAATGACGAAGGCGGAGAAGCGAAAGCCATGCCGCGTTTGGAACGAAGCTTGCTCCGGACCTGCTGACGACAGACAGGGAGAACCCTCATGCAGATCGGCGTAGACAGTCAGCGCGCAGTCGAGAACAAGCGCGTGTTCGTGGTCGATGACGACGACGTGGTCGGTACCGCCTTGCAGTTCATGCTGGCCGACGAGATGGAAACCCATGTGTTCGCCGACCTCGCGTCGGCACTCGCGGTGGCCGCGGCAACACCGCCCGACCTGGTGCTGCTCGGCGCCGGACTGCTGGCGGGCGACGCGGTGACGCGCCTGCGGGCGGCGCTGCCGCAGGTGCGCATACTGATCGTCTGCAGCGATGCCGACGACGACGCTGTCCGCCAGGCATTGGCCGCCGGCGCGCAGAGCACGCTGCTGCGTCCGCTCAAGGTCGAGAACGTGCGGCGCAAGGTGGACGCCCAGCTCGGTCGGCGCGCGGCGCTGGAAATTCCGGTCGTCACCCGCTGAGGGCGTGGCGATGAAGGTGACCATAGAGGCGCCGCAGATCGAGTCGATGGCGGACGCCTTCCCCGATCTGGCCAGCCTGCGCGACCAGCTGCAGTACTGCGACAAGGTCGAGGTGCCGGTGTCGCGGCTGTCCATCGACGCGCTGCGCTTCCTCGGCCGGCTCTACGCCGACGCCGGCCCGACCATGCTGGAACGCGCGACCGCGCTGACCACGCTGGCCGATGCGCTGGAAGGCGATGGCCGCCGCTTCGAAGGCAACGATCTCGAACAGCTGGTGCCCGCCCTCGCCCGCCATCTGGCCGAAGGCGCCATCCGCGGCTGGCTGTTCACCGCCAATCAGCTCACCCGGCCGCTGCCCTGGGTGGTGAGCCGGCTCGACTACACGCCGGCCAACAACGAAGAGACCGGCAAGGTTTTCATCGAGCTGAAGGCCAATGTGAAGGCGACGCTGGCGACTTCCGTCATCCGCATCTACGGTGCCGACATCACCGGCAAGACGGTGGGCGAAGTGCTTGCGGCCAAGGGTTTCCTGAAGGAAACGCCGGCGCTGATCGCCGCCTGCGACACCGTGACCGCGCGCTACATCGAGTGGCGCGCGCGCTACGGCGAGCAGTTCTCGGCCAGCGGCACCGGCTTTCACGCCGAAGACCCGAGCGCCACCCACCGCGACACCGACTGGTCGCGCAAGGACCAGGTGGTGCTGTCGGCGAGCGGCGGCATGGCCCGCCTGGTCAATGACGAAGCCATCCTGCCCGCGCGCACGCTGCTGCTCGAAGCGCCGGGCGACATCCTCGGTCCCTATCTGCGCAAGGCGGCCAAGAGCAATCGCTACGAGGCGGAAGACGAGGTCGAGGCCTCGCGTGACGCCATGCCTGACGGCCTGTTCTCGCAGCTGCCGGTGCATCCCTATGTGCTCATGTTCCACCTCGATCTGCACCAGCATCTGTGGGTGCACGTGGACGACATGGCGCCCTATGCCTACCAGCCCGCACTGAAGCAGAAGCTCGTTCTGCCGCCGGAACAGACCGACCTGATCGACATCCTGACCGCCGAGATGGACGTGCTGATGGACGACATCGTCGCCGGCAAGTCGGGCGGCACCACCGTGCTGTGCGCAGGCCCTCCGGGTGTCGGCAAGACGCTGACTGCCGAGGTGTACTCGGAAATCATCCGCCGGCCGCTCTACCGCGTGCATTCCGGCCAGCTCGGGCTGAACGTGGCGCAGATGGAAGGCGCGCTCAAGCAGGCGCTGACGCGCGCCCAGCGCTGGGGTGCGGTGATGCTGATCGACGAGGCCGACGTCTACATCAAGCGGCGCGAGGACGACATGACGATGAACGCCGTGGTCGGCGTGTTCCTGCGCGTGCTCGAGTACTTCAACGGCCTGCTCTTCCTGACCACCAACCGCGTGGACGACATCGACGAAGCCATCGTGTCGCGCTGCATCGCGCTGATCCGCTACCACGCGCCTGACGAAGCCGCGCGGCGTCGCATCTGGCAGGTGATGGCAACGCAGTTCGGGCTCGCGCTGGACGAAAGCATGGTCGAGGCACTGGCCGTGCTGTTTCCCGACGCCTCCGGCCGCGACATCAAGGGTCTGGCCAAGCTGGCGGCGAAGTACTGCCAGCACAAGGCCTGCGCGCCAACGCTGGAGGTATTCCAGCGCTGCGCCATCTTCCGCGGCATGGACGCCGCATACACCTCCCCCGCAACACTCAACTGAATGGATCTGTCATGGCACGCATCGGACTTTTCTTCGGCACCAACAGCGGCAGCACGCGCAAGATCGCGAAGCAGATCAAGAAGCGCTTCGACGACGACACGATGGCCGAGCCGGTCAACATCAACAAGGCAACGGTGGACGACCTGCTCGCCTACGACTATCTGATCCTCGGCACACCGACGCTGGGCGACGGCCTGCTGCCAGGCATCGAGGCGGAATGCGACGACGAGAGCTGGGCCGAAGCGCTGGTCAAGTTCAAGGGCACCAGCTTCGCCGGCAAGACGGTGGCGCTGTTCGGTCTGGGCGACCAGGACACCTACGGTCACGAGTTCGTCGATGGTCTGATCCTGCTGTACGACTTCTTCAAGGACGCCGGTGCAAAGATCGTCGGCGCCTGGCCCACCGACGGCTACGACTTCACCGAGTCGCAGTCGGTCATCGACGACAAGTTCGTCGGCCTGGCCATCGACCAGGACATCCAGCCCGAACTGACGGCCGAACGTGTCGACGGCTGGCTCAAGCTGATCGCTCCCGAGTTCGGTTTGAGCATCTGAGCGCAACAGGGCGTCGGTCGGTATCAGCGCCGACTGACGCCCTGTCGTGGCCAAGGCCGCTCCCACAAGGAACGCGCCCGATCCACCAGCGGAGCCAGAGCCAAGCCCCGGTGGGAGGGGTCTTCTGACCCCGACAGCCGCCTGTAACGAAGCCTGCGGACTGCAAAGGCCCTGTTGCGGCCAAGGCCGCTCCCACACGAACACTCGCTGTCCACGGTCAGAGCCTGCGTTTGTGGGAGCGAGCTTGCTCGCGATTGCAGCCTGAATCGGAGCCGGCGACGTGCCAAGGCAGCATCGCGGCCAAGGCCGCTCCCACGAGGAACGCGCCCGACCTACTGCCCGAGCCGGGGCAGCGGTTCTGTGGGAGGGGTCTTGACCCCGACAATAGCCTGTATCGAAACCTGCGGACTGCAAAGACCCTGTCGCGGCCGAGGCCGCTCCCACACGAACACTCGCTGTCCGCGGTCAGAGCCTGCGTTTGTGGGAGCGAGCTTGCTCGCGATTGCGACCTGAATCGGAGGCGGCGACGTGCCAAGGCCGCTCCCACAAGGAACGCGCCAGAGCTGCTGCCGGAGCCCGAGCCGATGCCTGCCCCCCAAAAAAAACGCCGCGCCGGCACGAGGCGTGCCGGCGCGGCGCGAGAGGACGCTGTATCAGCGGATGATGTCGTACGAGTAGTCGGTCTTGCCCGGAACGATGGTGTTCACGTCGATCGACTCGAAGAACTCGTCGAGCAGCATCACCAGCACGCGCATGCCGCCTTCGTAACCCCAGATCGGGTAGCGATGGTAGTGGTGGCGATCGAAGATCGGGAACACCATGCGGATCAGCGGGGTGCCGGTGTCACGTTCCAGATACTTGCCGTAGGTGTTGCCGATCAGGAAGTCGACCGGCTCCGTGTAGAGCAGCGAACGCATGTGCCACAGGTCGCGCTTCGGGTACACCTTGCAGCCGGCGCCGTAGGGCGAGGCATCCAGCACCTTCTGCACCCGTGCTTCCCACTCCTTCTCGCCATTGGTGGCCAGGATGTGTGCCGGCTCGGCACCCAGTTCCAGCAGGAACTCGGTCAGGCCCAGCATCATGTCCGGGTCGCCGTACATGGCGTAGCGCTTGCCGTGCAGGTGAGCCTGCGAGTCGGCCATCGCGTCGACCAGGTAGCCGCGCTCCTTCTCCAGCACCTCGGGGATGGGCTTGCCGGTGAGGCGCGACAGTTCCATCAGGAACTTGTCGGTGCCGGCGACGCCGATCGGGCTGTTCAGCAGCACCACTTCCTGACCATGCTCGGCGATGAACTTCGCGGTCTTTTCGCAGCAGAACTCCTGGAAGATGACCGTGGCCTTGGCGTTGATCGCGCGCTCGACCGTTTCCTTGGTGGTGCCGCCCTCGTACATGCGGAACTCGCCATCGGTCGGCGTATTCCAGACCTCGGACGGATCGCACAGGATGTTGTAGTCGATCTCGAACAGGTCGAGGATGCGCTTCATTTCCTTCATGTTGCCGACGACGAAGCCGTCGAAGCCGAAGATGAAGTTGATCGACTCGTCCGCCTTGCGCTCGAGCTTGGCGGCGGTGTCGGCCTTGCCGTCCCAGAAGTGACGCAGGATGCCGAGCAGCGCGTTGTCGTAGCCGGTGATGTGGCTGCCGACGAAGGCCGGCGTGTGGGCGAACGGAACGTCGAACTCGGCCGGTACGCTGCCCTTTTCCTTCGAGGTCTTGATGAAGGCGTTCAGGTCGTCGCCGATCACTTCCGCCATGCAGGTGGTCGACACCGCGATCATGTCCGGCTTGTACAGGTTGTACGAGTTGGCGAGGCCGTCGATCATGTTGTTCAGGCCACCGAACACGGCCGCGTCCTCGGTCATCGACGACGACACGCAGGAGGTCGGCTCCTTGAAGTGACGCGAGAAGTGCGAACGGTAGTAGGCGACACAGCCCTGCGAACCATGCACGAAGGACAGGGTCTTGTGGAAGCCGTTGGCGACATAGACGGCGCCCAGCGGCTGGCAGGCCTTGGCCGGATTGACCGTAAGCGCTTCACGGGCGAAGTTCTTCTGCTTGTAGTCCTCGGTCTTGGTCCACTCGACGATCTCCTGGATCTTGGCGTCGGCGTGGTTGAACTCGAACTGGGACTTCTTGTCCGCCAGCATCTGCTGGTATTCCGGTTCGCGGAACAGCAGTTCGTGGTCGAGGATCTTGTCGGCTGATTGAGGCATGTTGAACACTCCTGAGTGTAGGGTGGGCAGGGGCTGCGCCCCGCCCTGCGACACGGATGTCGGGAACGGTGGGTTTCGGTGCCCTCAACCCACCCTACGTTGCACTGCGCTTACTTCTTCCACGGAGCCTTGGTCAGGCCCCAGATCGGCGAGCTGATCGCCATGTCCATGTCACGGGCAAAGATGGCGAAGCCGTCGTAGCCGTGGTACGGACCGGAGTAGTCCCAGCTGTGCATCTGACGGAAGGGCACGCCCATCTTCTGGAACACGTACTTTTCCTTGATGCCGGAACCGACCAGATCGGGCTTCACCTTCTCGACAAACTTCTCGAATTCGTAGCCGGTGACGTCGTCATAGATCAGCGTGCCGTCCTTGACGTAGTGCGTGGTGCGCTGATAGTCGTCGTTGTGGCCGAATTCGTAGCCGGTGCCGACCACTTCCATGCCCAGATCCTCGTAGGCGCCGATGACGTGACGAGGGCGCAGACCGCCGACGAACAGCATCACTTTCTTGCCTTCCAGGCGCGGACGGTACTTGTCGATCACCGCCTGCATCAGCGGCTTGTACTTGGCGATCACCTTCTCGGTGTTCTCCTTGATCTTGTCGTCGAAGTGCGAGGCGATCTCGCGCAGCGACTCCTCGATCTTGGACGGGCCGAAGAAGTTGTATTCCACCCAGGGAATGCCGTACTTCTCTTCCATGTGCCGCGAGATGTAGTTCATCGAGCGGTAGCAGTGCAGCACGTTGAGCTTGGCCTTGGGCGTGTTCTCCAGTTCGGCGATGGTGCCGTCGCCGGACCACTGGGCGATCACGCGCAGACCCATCTCTTCCAGCAGGATGCGGCTGGACCAGGCGTCGCCACCGATGTTGTAGTCACCGATGATGGCCACGTCGTACGGGGTCGACACGAAGTCCGGGCGCTTGTCTTCGGTCTTGTCGAACACCCAGTCACGGATGGCGTCGTTGGCGATGTGGTGACCCAGCGACTGGCTGACGCCGCGGAAGCCTTCGCAGCGCACCGGCACGATGGTGTGGCCGTCGTATTCCTTCGACTTCTTCTTCGACACCGCTTCGATGTCGTCACCGATCAGGCCGATCGGGCACTCGGACTGCACCGAGATGCCCTTGTTGAGCGGGAACAGCTGCTGGATCTCGTCCATGATGACTTCCAGCTTCTTGTCGCCGCCGAACACGATGTCCTTCTCCTGGAAGTCGGAGGTGAACTGCATCGTGACGAAGGTATCCACACCGGTGACGCCGATGTAGTAGTTGCGGCGAGCCGCCCACGAGTACTGACCGCAACCGACCGGGCCGTGGGAAATGTGGATCATGTCCTTGATCGGACCCCACACCACGCCCTTTGAACCTGCGTAGGCACAGCCGCGGATGGTCATCACGCCAGGCAGCGACTTGATGTTCGACTTGACGCCGCAGTCGGGCTTGCCTTCCTCGTGCACGTTGAGGTGCTTGGCGCGCTTCTTCGCGGTCTTCTCGGGATAGGCCTTCAGCACTTCTTCGATCAGCGCTGCGTTCTGGGCCTTCTTTTCGTCTATGGTCATGCTCATTTGATCACTCCTTGTCGAGAGCTGAGGGTAGAGAACCACGGTTGTCGCCGGCGGAGGCCGGGAGCCTGCGGGCGACGCCCGCGGCTCCCGACCCTCGACTCTCGGGTGCTCAGGCGGCAGCGGCTGCCTTGCCGACTTCCGATTCGTCGACCTGCTTCATGATCCCGTGCTCCATCAGCAGATCTTCGAGCTGGTCCATCGTGATCGGCGTCGGAATCGTGCCGTTGCCCGCGTTGGCGTGAACCTTCTGCGCCAGGTCGCGGTACTCGTTAGCCTGCTTGGAATCCGGCGCGTACTCGAGCACCGTCATGCGACGCAGCTCGGCGTGCTGGACGATGTTGTCGCGCGGCACGAAATGGATCAGACGCGAACCCAGCATCTTGGCCAGCGACTCGGCCAGTTCCAGTTCCTTGTCGGTCTGGCGCTCGTTGCACACCAGGCCGCCCAGGCGCACGCCACCCGAATTGGCGTACTTCAGAATGCCCTTGGAGATGTTGTTGGCGGCGTACATGGCCATCATTTCGCCGGACATGACGATGTAGATTTCCTGCGCCTTGTTTTCGCGGATCGGCATCGCGAAGCCACCGCACACCACGTCGCCCAGCACGTCGTAGGACACGTAGTCGACGCCGTCATAGGCGCCGTTCTCTTCGAGGAAGTTGATCGAGGTGATGACACCGCGACCGGCGCAGCCGACGCCGGGTTCCGGGCCACCGGACTCGACACAGCGGATGTCGCGGTAGCCGATCTTCATGACGTCCTCGAGTTCCAGGTCCTCGACCGAACCGGCTTCGGCGGCCAGCGACAGGATGGTGTCCTGTGCCTTTGCGTGCAGGATCAGGCGGGTCGAGTCGGCCTTCGGGTCGCAGCCGACGATGAGGATCTTCTGACCCATTTCGGCCAGAGCGGCCAGGGTGTTCTGGGAGGTGGTCGACTTGCCGATGCCGCCCTTGCCGTAGAAGGCGATTTGTCTGAGAGATGCCATGTTTGATTCTCCTGAGTCGATGAACAGTTGATTGCCGCTGACCAAGCGATCATTGGCCACGTACCGCGCCACCGGATGCAGCCCCTTGTGCCCATTGTTGGTCTTCGTGGTCAGCCATTGGCGGCAAGTCATGGTCGGTGCATGGCCTGTTCAGCAACTGCCGTGCCATTCATCATGCATTCTCTATAAACGGCTTGCAGACGTCGTTTCAGAGATTCACATCGACGTTTCCATGAGTCGCCGGGCGGTACGACAAACGCGACAATCAGCCCAGCGCTGTGAGGATTGACCGGGCTGCGACAGAGCCGACACAGGGCCACATGAGCTGTGTGGTCAATGCGTCATCGGGCGCACCGGCGGGCGTTCCGGCGCGCAGTCAGGCCTGATGCCGGACAAGGACGACGCAACGGGTACGGCACTTGCTGTGGTCACGCATCCGCCCAGCAAAGACACGTCCATGTCCACGCAAGAACCTGTCGTTCCAGTCGCCGCGCCTTCGGTCAGTTCGACCGCAGGTACGCAGAACCCGCACTTCGCCCGCATCGGTGGCGAAGCGGCGATCGTTCAACTGGTCGACCGCTTCTATGCGCACATGAGCGAACGCCCGGACGCACAGGGCATACGCGCCATGCACGGTGTCGACCTCACCGACGTCAAGCGCGTGCTGGTGAATTACCTCGTCGAATGGATGGGCGGTCCGCAGCGCTACTCGGTCGAACGTGGCCATCCGCGTCTGCGGCGCAAGCACCTCGCATTCGCGATCGGCCCGGCCGAACGCGACGCGTGGATGAACTGCATGCGCACCGCCCTGCAGGAAGTCGTCAGCGACGGCGAACTGCGCATGCAACTGGAGCACGCCTTTTTCAAGACCGCGGATTTCATCCGCAACGATCAGGGGAATCACCATGAGCATCACCATCGCTAGCTCCGCCTTTGCCGCACTGGAAAACGAGAAGCGGCTGCTCAACGCCGTGTTCAAGGGACCGACGCACAAGCCGGGTCGTGTCGGCTTCCGCGGCGACATCGCGCTGAAGTTCGCGCAGCAGTTCGCCGACGAAGCCCGTCCGCCCGAAATCAGCAGCGACCAGGTGATGGCTGCGGCGCACGAGGGCGAAACGCACATCGCCTTCCTGACCTGCTTCCTGCTGTCCTTCGAGTACCTGAAGATGCTGGCCGAAGTACTGGGCGATGCGCTGTCGCCGCAGGGCAAGTACATCGTGTTCTGCGACAACATCGACCTGTCGAAGAAGTACCAGGTGCAGTACGGCGGTGCGACCTTCCACGTGCTGCCGATCGACGAAGCCACCGTCTATAACGAGACGCTGGAACTGCTCTATCTGGAGAAGAACGACCTGAAGAAGCTGGACACCGCCGGCAAGCTGGACGCGGTCGTCGACGCCGCGATGAAGTTCACCGGCAAGTTCCCGGAGATCAGCTACGAAGAGGGCCTGAAGCTGATGGGGCCGGTGCGCAATCTGTACGAAAACCGCCCGGTCTGAGTGTGGGCCCCCACGCTCGCAGCCCCCATGGAGGCTGCGCAGTTCCACGGTCGGCTTTGCACAGCCGACCGGTTACGCGGGCGGCGCGTCGCACTGATGGATCGGTGAAATGGCACACATTGTCTTCTTCGAAAAGCCCGGCTGTGCCGGCAACGCGCGGCAGAAGCAGTGGCTGCGCGATGCCGGCCACCAGCTTTCGGTGCGCAGTCTGCTGACCGAGCCATGGACAGCGGCGTCATTGCTCGACTTCCTCGACCCCTTGCCGGTGGCCGACTGGTTCAACCGCGTTGCGCCGCGCGTGAAGAGCGGTGAGGTGCAACCGGAGCAGCTTGGCCGGACAGAGGCGCTGGCGCTGCTGCTGGCCGAGCCGCTGCTGATACGGAGGCCACTGCTGCAGGTGGGCGCGGAGCGGCGGGTCGGCTTCGATCCACCGGCAGTGGACCGCTGGATAGGCCTGACGCCGGACGCCGCGGCACGGCTGCGTGAAACGTCGGAAGGCTGTGCCGCCGGCAGCATGGCTTCGTGCCGCCCGACGGAATGAAAAATCGCCGCTCAGTCCGGCGTCATGTCCGGCTGCAGCACCACTTCGTCGGGCAGCACGCCTCCGTTGCCCAGCAGTTCCAGCGAGCCGAGCGGGGAATAGCCGTCGTCGCCCTCCAGCAGCACGGTGGCGTCGGCCGGCAGCCCCTGCAAGGCCACGATCAACTGTTTCACTGTCATCGACATCCGCTCACCCATGTCCTCGCCATCGCGCTCCCCTTCGCCCTCGACGACCACCCGCTACTTCCTCACCTACCGCGGCGTGAAACTGCCGCTGCAGTTCGCCGAAGAGTTGCAGCCGGACGCGCTGCGCAACCGCAACACCTGGTTCCAGGTCGACTACGACACGGCTGGCCGCATCGTCCGCGCCGAGAAGAAGGTCTACGGTGAAACCGAGATGCGTCACGAATACAGCTGGAGTGCCGACGGTCGCCTGCTGCGTGCCTGCATCGTCATCGGTGACGAAGAACCGCAGGTGGTCGACTTCCCCGCCTGATCGACGCCGCCTCAGCCGGCGAACGCGAACAGCGCCGGCTCGCGCTGGCGGTAGAGCCGCAGCCACATCAGCGTGGCCGGCACCAGCGAGGTGAGGGCGAACCACAGCGTGTCGTCGCTGGCCGGCCCCTGGTCGGGCAGCGTGCGCGTCAGCAATGACCAGCCGGCCCAGTCGATCTCCGGCAGGCGGCGGCTGGCTTCCGCCGGCAGGCCGTTCATCAGCCGGGCGATCACCAGCAGCAACCGGCCCACCTCGGCGCGGGTCAGCCGCGACGACAGAAACTCGTCGCGCTCCAGCCCTTCGCCGAGGATGAGCACGCCGCTGCAGGCCTCGTCCAGCATGGCCAGCGAGGCGGCACTGAACAGCGCTTCGGTCATCGCAGTCGAGCCTCGCGACTCAGGCACCGATGCGGTATTCGTAGTTCAGCCGCGTCATCTTGCCCACAGCGCCGCACTTGACGCAGCGCCAGCCGGCCGAGAAGGCCTGTCCGGTGCAGCTGTCGTCATAGGTCTGGCGGCAGCCGACATGGCCGCATTCGCACTGGAAGGTCTGGCCATTGCACTTGCCGGCTGCGCCGAGGCGGTTGCCGGTACAGAGGCCGCGATCGGCCTTGATTGCGTCGTAACTCATGATGATGTTCTTCCCGTTGTCCGGTTCTTGTCGGGGTGGCGTGGACGCGATCAGACGAAGCTGAGCAGCTCGACCGTCACGTTCTCTTCGCCCATCTGCGCCTGACAGGCCAGGCGCGATTTCGAGCTGACGCCGACCAGCGCGTCGAGCTTCTCGTTCTCGGCGCGCGTCGTCTTCGACAGGCTCTTGCGCCCCTCGTTGACCGCGATGTGACAGGCACCACACTGGGCCTGACCGCCGCACTTGCTGATCAGCTTCTCGCCGGCGGACAGGATGGCGGCGAGCAGGGTGGTTCCCGGTGCGACTTCGAGTGCCGTTCCGGACGGCATGATGGTGAGCTGTGGCATGGCGCTTCTCCTTGTCGGTGTGTGTGTGAAATCGATGGGCGAGGCGCTGCGCTCAGGCCGCCTGCGCCGACACGGCGGCGAGGCTGTCCAGCGGCAGCGCGATGCGGGTGATGTTCTGCTCGGCCAGGAACTTCGCTTCCATCCGCGTCGGCTCGTCCGGCAGCAGCGCCCAGTGACGGTCGCTCGAGCGCTTCATGATCTGGCGCGCGAACGAACGGGTGAGCTGGTCGTTGAAGCGGCAGCCGAGGAAGAGGAAGCTGCGGCCGCTGCGCAGCGCCTGCACTTCCTGCGGAATCGGCGTCTGGATGTCGATTTCGGTCAGCACCTCGACATAGTCGGAATCCGATACCAGGTAGTTGCCAGCCGGGCTGGTCGAGCCGATCGGCTTGTACAGCAGCGTTGCCCAGTCGGGCGCGCGGTCGGGTAGCGGATTGCCGTCGCGGTCGTACCAGCCGGTCCAGCTGCCGAAGTGTTCCGACTGCGACAGGCCCTGCACCTCGCCCCACTTGACGCCGGCCTCGTGCAGCGCGGTCGACATCGCCTCGTCGTACCAGGTGTCGACGATGAGCGGCAGATTCAGGCTGGCCAGCCAGGCATGCAGCGGCGAGGCGGAGGGTGCTGCCGCGAAGGCGTTGTTCATCAGGTCAACCACCGTCTTGCGGTGCTTGAAGTTCTCGATGAACTGCGCCGCCTGGGTCAGCCGGCCGCGTATCTTGTGCGGCACCGACACCTTGGCGGTGAGCAGCGCGACCAGCGCCTCGGGCGTACCGGGCACCGCGTACTGCGGCACCAGCGACAGCATGCCGGGGCCCAGATAGGGCACGACGCGGCCGGCGCGCAGCCCTGCTTCGATCTCGGCCGGCAATTGGGTCAGGGGGGATGTCATGACTCGTCCTCGTAACGCGGTTCAGTAGATGGCGGCGCCAGCGCCGACGTTGGTGGCGGCGTCCTTCAGCGTCTTCACCACGAAGCGCACTTCGTCCTGCTCGATGAAGCCGTGGAAGGGCAAGGCCAGCGAGCGGTCGGCGATGCGGTCGGTGTTGGCGAGCTGGCCGCGCTTGTAGCCGTAGCTCTGGTAATGGAACTGCTGGTGCAGCGGCCGGCTGTAGGCGGCCGCCTCGATCGCCTCGGTGTCGAGATCCTCGATCAGCTGCGCGCGCGCGCTGGCGGTGAAGCGCTTGCCCAGATGCACGACGTAGAGCATCCAGTGCACCTCATCGACGTCCTGCGCCAGATAGGGCGGCTTGATGCCCTCGAAGGTCTGCATCTGCTCGTGGTACCAGACCTCGACCTGCTTGCGCCGCGCGTGGATTTCGTCGATGCGCTCGGCCTGGGCGATGCCGATGGCCGCGGTGACGTCGCTCATGTTGGCCGAGAAGGGCACGCGGCTGCCGACCGACACCGAATTGCGGTCGCTCAGCCCGTGCGCGCGCAGGTAGCGCAGTTCGCTGGCCAGGCGCGCGTCGTCGGTCAGCACCATGCCGCCCTCGCCGCAGTTCAGCGCCAGCGGTTGCGAGAAGTCGAAGATGGACAGGTCGCCGAAGGTGCCGACCAGCTCGCCGAGGTAGCGCGAGCCAATGGCTTCGGTCGAATCCTCGATCAGCGCCAGCCCGTGCGCGTCGGCGATGTCGCGCAGCGGCTTCCAGGCGGCCGGATGACCGTTGCAGTTGTTGCCGATGATGGCGCGCGTGTTCGGCGTGATGCGCGTCAGCACCGATTCCGGCGCCACCGCACCGGACCAGTAGTCGATGTCGGCCAGCACCGGCGTCGCGCCCGCATGCACGATGGCGTGCGCGATGTGGTGCCAGCTGTAGGCGCTGGCGATCACTTCGTCACCGGGGCCGATGCCGAGCGCGCGCAGCGCCATCCAGGCACCCGCCATGCCGCTCGACACGGCCACCGCGTAGCGGCGCCCGTGCAGGTCGGCGAACACCGACTCGAAGGCTTCCACCATCGGGCCGCCCGACAGCCGGCCGGAACGCATCACCTGCTCCACCAGCTGTGCTTCGCGTTCGCCGACGTCGGCGAGTGAAAGCGGTATCCAGTCGCTGTCCATGTTCATCTCCCGGTTCAGGTGTGCTGGGTCAGCACGATGCCGTGCGCTGCCAGCGGGTCGGGCGTGACCGACCAGCAATGTCCGTCGCTGTGCATCAGGAACAGATCGCGGTCGCCGATGCGCAGCGCCGGCGTCTCGCCACGCATGTCGAAGGCATCGACCGCCGAGGCGCGCACGCCGGGCAGAGCGAGGCGCACGCCGGCGATGGCCTCGCCCAGCGTCGGCGCCGCCAGCGCGATGCGGGCGATCTCGCCCAACTGATCTGCACTCAGCGCCACGTCACTCGCGTCCGCCGGTCAGGCGGGCCTCCACCGTGATCGGCAGCCGGGTGTCGGCGGCCATCTCGGGCAGGTCCAGCGTCCACCCGTTGGCGAGCGTGATCTGGCCGCCCCACATGTCCGGGCGCTCCATCTGCACGATGGGTTCTTCCAGGTCCTTCTTCGGCACGTAGAGCGACAGTTCGCCCTTGCTGCTCTTGCGGATCATGACTTTCATGGCGGACTTCCTCGTGGTGACGTGTCGAGTTCAGGCCGCGGCAGCGGCCGTTTCGGATTGCAGACTGCGCAGTACATGGACGGCACGGGCGAGGTGTTCGCCGTCGGTGTCGCGACCGAGCGACAGGCGGATCGCCTCGCGTGCGAGCGTCGGCGGCACGCCCATCGCGGCCAGCACGTGCGACGGCTCGCTGCCGCCGGACGAACAGGCCGCCCCCGACGCAGCGAGGATGCCTTCGCGCTCCAGCCGGCCCAGAAGTCGGTCGGCCGACTGGCCGGCGACGGCGATGAACAGCGTGTTGGGCAGGCGCGGCGCGCCTTCGCCGAACACCGTCAGGCCGGTCAGCGTTTCGCGCAGCGCGTCTTCGAGCGCGTCGCGCAGCGCACCCAGGCGCAGCGCTTCGGCCTGCATCGAGGCGCGCGCATGAGACGCCGCGACGGCAAAGCCGGCGATGCCCGGCATGTTCTCGGTACCGCCGCGGCGCCCGCGCTCCTGCTGGCCCGGCAGCAGCGCCGGCCAGGTCAGGCCCTTGCGTGCGATCAGTGCGCCGCAGCCCTTCGGGCCGCCGAACTTGTGGGCGGACATCGACATCAGGTCGACGCCCCAGCCGGCGAAATCCAGCGGCAGGCGGCCGGCCTGCTGGGTGGCGTCGACATGCAGCGGCACGCCGGCCGCGCGCGCGGCGGCGGCGACCTCGACCACCGGCTGCAGCACGCCGGTCTCGTTATTGGCCGCCATCACCGACAGCAGCGCGGCCGGGCGTTCGAGCGCGGCGTGCAGTGCGTCGAGGCGCAGCACACCGCGCCCATCCACCGGCAACAGTTCGACCTCGACACCGAAGTCGCGCATGCGTTGTGCCGCCTTCAGAAAGCCGGCGTGCTCGACCGCCGACAGCAGCACCCGCGGCGGCACGCCGGGACGCGACAGCGCGCCGGCAAGCACCTGGTTGTTCGCCTCGGTGGCGCCGCTGGTGAACACCACTTCGGCCGGCTGCGCGCCGGCCAGCGCCGCCACCTCTGCACGGGCGGCCGCCAGCGCCGACTTCGCGCGCTGACCGAAGCCGTGCTTGGACGAAGGATTGCCCCAGTCATCGCGCAGGCACGCGGTCACCGCCTCGATCACCTCGGGCAGCGGCGGTGTGGTCGCGTTGTGGTCGAGGTAGATCATGGCCAGAACACCCGGTGCGGGTCGTGCACGATCAGGTCGAGCAGGCGATCGAGGCTGTTCGAGCGCGAGTGCTGCACCCAGCCGCCCAGCAGGTGGTCGCAGGCATAGAGCACCCAGCTCGCGTCCTCGTGGCGGATGCGCGCGATGTCTATCGTTCCGCCCTCCGGATCGACATTGCGCGAACAGCAGGGGCTGGTGATGATCCAGCCGTCGTCGGTGTCGTGCAGCGCCGGATGCACGTAGCGATAGCGCTCGCGGGCAGCCAGCGCGCGCAGCACGCGCCGGCGCAGCAGTTCGGTCTCGGCCACGACCACGCTGCCGACGGGCGCCGGCGCGTTGCGGAGCGGGCTCAGGGCATGGACGTTCATCGCGCGCGCACCGGTCAGACCGGTGCGATCTCCTCTTCGAGCACGCCGATCACGCAGGGGCGCGGCGCGCCATCGACGCCGCTCGGACCGTCGGCGAACTCGACCATATAGATCGGAATGTTGGCTTCTTCGTGGTGGCCGATCTGCACCACCTCGCCGGCCGCACCCTCCGCCACCAGCAGGGCGTCGACCGGCACCTCGGGATGGGAGCCGTCGTTGTACAGATCGATCAGCGCCGCAACGCGCTGACCCCAGCGGAACTTCGGTTCGCGCAATTCAAACACCGTCGCCTCCCACCTTGATGGCTGCCAGTTGATGGACGCGCTCGCCCAGCACCTCGACCACGTGCGGCGGCAGGTTGTCGAGCGACACCAGTTCGCGCCCGCGCATGCCGACCCGGTGGCCGGTGCCGAGGAATTCGACGGCGTAGATGTAGTACTGCTGCAGGAAGGTGCCGATCGAGGTGACGAAGCCGACGTCACCCTTCTTCGCCAGCACCTCGCCGATGTCCTTGCCGCAGTAGGTGCCGTCGTTGCGTATCGTGTAGCGGCTCACCACGCGCTCGCCGTACTTGAATACCGGCGGCGCGGTCAGTTCGACGGTATCGCTGTCGCGACTGATGTCACCCATGTCGATCTCCTTGTTCCCGATCCAGTTCGTTCAGGCGCGCGCACGCTTCGGCGCGCACATCCGCTTCCTCGTCGCCCGCCGACATCTGCAGCGCGAGCGCCCGGCCTGCACGTCCGGCCACGATCCAGCGCACCTCCCACGCGGGGTCGTGCGCCATGCGGTAGAGCTGGGCCGTCGGCAACCGCTGCGCCACGTCCTTGCGTATCGATATCTCCGGGTCGTCGCACATGCGCAGCAGTGCCGGCATGTCCAGCCGCCGCACCGCCTCCAGCCTGACTTCGGGATCGCTGTCGTCGAGCATGCGCGGCAGCAGTGCTGCGGGCAGGCGCTGCGCCACCAGCTTGCGCACGTAGTAGTCCTCGTCGCCGGCCATGGCGAGCAGTTCGCGCCCTTCAAGCCGCATGGCGACGCGGATGCGCACCTCGCGGTGCGGGTCGTCGCGCAACTTCACCACCTGCGTGAGCGGCAGCCGCACCGCCACCGACAGGCGCACCGTCTCGTCCTCGTCGTCGATCAGCGACTGCAGGCGGAACACGTCGGCGCGGCGACAGGCGATGGCGCGCACTTCGAAATAGGGGTGGTGCAGGAAGGTGTCGCTGAGGTCCGGGTTCCAGCGGAAGAAGCGGTCGATGCGCTTGGCGTAGCGGTCCTGCACGCAGGCGTGTCCGCGTTCGCAGCGCGCAGCCAGCGACGGCGCGTCGCACTGAGAACAGTCCAGTTCCTCGCCGCTCCAGGCCAGCGGCGGGATATCGTCCGACGGGTCGTGGGAGGCCTGCGGCAAGGTGCTCATCATGGCGTGACCCCGACCGGTTCCGCGATGTCCGGACAGTCCTCGTAGCCGAGGTCGTCGCGTCCCATGCGCGCGAGCACGTCGCCGATCACCCGGTGACCGACCTTGTCCTCGGGATCCATCACCGCCAGCCTCGCCAGTGCGGCGCGCCCGACGTCGAGTTCGCCCAGGCGTGCGCTCAGATAGGCGTAGCCCTTGAGCGAAAACAGCCAGAAGCGGGGCATCGGCTCCAGCGCGCGAAAGCGCGCATCGGCCTCGACCCGCCGCCAGTCCGCCGACAGGCCGAGCGCCGCCGCCGCACAGGCGATGGCGCGCTCGCCAACGTCGCGCGCGGCACGCAGCCGGTTGCCGTAGAAATGAAAGCGGTAGAGCGCGATCAGCGTCGCAGGGTGCGACGGTGCGAGCGCGTGCGCCTCGTCGAGCAGGGCCTGCGCCTCGGCCACGCGGTTGCGGATCAGGCCGGCGCGCGCAATCAGCGCCTCGGCCTCGGGTGGGAGGCCGCGACCGAGCACGGCGAGGCCGGGGTCGGCCATATCGTCGTGGGCATCGATCGCCTGCATGGCCGCCTCCTCAACCGCGACGGATGGCGTCCAGGCCGACCGTCGCGACGCCGGGCATCGCGTGGCCATGGCCGTGTCCATGCGCGTGCTGCTGCACGCCCGGCGCGCCGGCGGGTGCGCTGCTGCTGCATGCGCACGGTGCCTGGTTCGGGTTGATGAAGGTGAGCCCGCTCTTGGTCGGCGTGTCGGCGAAATCGACCGTCACGCCTTCGAGCAGCAGTCGCGATTCGGCCGGCAGGAACAGCCGTACGCCGGAGGCCTCGACCACCGAGTCGCCGCTCTGTGGCGCCGCCACGACCGAGAACTCGGAGTTCAGGCCGGAGCAGCCGCCGGCGCTGACCAGCAGGCGGAAGCCGGCACCTTCCGGTTCGCCGGAGAAGCGCACCATGCGCTGGATGAATTTCGCCGCAGCCGGCGTCAGGGTCAGTTGGGTCATGTTGTCCTCAGGCAGCCTGGGTCTGGAGTGGGAGGATGCAGTCGTCGATCGGGCACACCGCGACGCACTGCGGGGTGTCGTAATCGCCTTCGCATTCGGTGCATTTGTCGGGATCGATGACAAACAGGTTCTTGAGCTCGCTGATCGCCTCGTTCGGGCATTCCGGCTCACAGGCCGAACAGCCCGTACAGAGGTTGGCAATGATCTTCAGTGACATGGTTCTCTCCTTTCGCTCGGACCGCGGCGCTCGCCGCGGTCCATCCGGAAACGTCAGGCGGCGGCGGTGAAGGCGCCCTGGCGGATCGACGCGTCGCCGCGCTCGGCGTGCGCGATCTCGCCGCGGGCGACCCGCCCGGTGTAGTCGGCGAACCACGACAGCGCGGCCTTCTCGATGAACTCGTCGGCATAGGCATCGACCGGCTCGATGCCCGCGCCTTTCAGCTCGTCGCGCGGGCAGGCGCCGATCTTCGACACCAGCACGGCGTGGCAGTCGTTGATCGCATTGACGATGGAGGGCAGCTGTTCGTCCTCGCCATAGCCGCCCTGGCAATACAGGTCGACCCGACGGTGACCGACGAACAGCGCTTCGCCCGCCGACACCTCGAAGATCTGGAATTCGTCGGCGTGACCGAAGTGCTGGTTTACCCGGCCGCCGCCCGTCGTGGCGACGGCGACCAGCACCTTGATGTCCTTCGCCGCGTCGTTGCCTTCGGTCGCCGCCAGCGCTTCGACCTTGGCGGCGTGCTGGGCCTGACGCTCGGCCTCGACGCGCTCCTGGTAGGTGCGGCGGCGGTCGAGGTCATAGACCACTTCCATCTCTTCGATCTTGTCGAGCGTGAATTCCTCGCTGCGGTCCTCGCCCAGCAGGCCGACCGCGTCAGCGCGGCACTGGCGGCAGTGGCGCATCAGGTTGGCGCCCCCCATGCAGGCGTCCTGGACCGCCTTCAGCTCCTGCGCCGTGGGGCCGCGCTGGCCGGTCAGGCCGAATACGGTGCCGTGCTCGGCTTCGGAAATGAGCGGCATGATGTTGTGCAGGAATGCGCCGCGCGCCTTGACCGCCTTGTTCACCTCGATCATGTGCGCGTCGTTGATGCCCGGGATGAGCACCGAATTGATCTTGGTGAGTACGCCACGGGCCGTCAGCATCTCAAGACCCTTCATCTGCTGTTCGTGCAGGATGCGCGAGGCCTCGACGCCGGTGATGCGCTTGTGGTCCCAGAAGATCCACGGATAGATCTTGGCGCCGATCTCCGGGTCGACCATGTTGATCGTGATGGTCACGTGGTCGATGTTGTACTTGCAGATCTCGTCGACCAGATCGGGCAGCGCCAGACCGTTGGTGGACAGACAGAGCTTGATGTCGGGTGCCTGCTCCTGGAGCATGCGGAAGGTGTCGAAGGTCTTCTTCGGGTTGGCCAGCGAGTCGCCGGGACCGGCCACGCCGAGCACCGTCATCTGCGGGATTTCGCTGGCCACCGCGACCACCTTCTTGACCGCCTGTTCCGGCGTCAGCTTCTGCGACACGACGCCCGGGCGCGACTCGTTCGAACAGTCGTACTTGCGGTTGCAGTAGTTGCACTGGATGTTGCAGGCCGGCGCCACCGCGACGTGCATGCGGGCGTAGTGGTGATGGGCCTCTTCCGAATAACAGGGGTGGTTCTTCACCTTCTCCCACACGTGGGCCGGCATGTCGTCGGGACCGGCGGAGGTACCGCAACTGGCCTTGCCTTCGCCGCCGGAGGTGCCACAGCCGACGTGAGCCGGCGCTTCCGCCGGGGTGGCCAGCACGTTGTGGCTGGACTTCAGGTCAGCCAGGCTGACATAGCTCGCTGCTGCACTTTCCATGACCTACTCCTTGTTCTGCTGACGCGCGATGTGGGCTGGCAAACGAGGGATAGCCATTTCCGTGCCAAAGTGATTTCGTCATTCGATTCATTGACTTGGCGCAATCCGGGCAGGATTCGTCCGGTGGTCGGAAACCTACGCTTGCGACAAAGCACACAAAGCGGCGTCAGCCACGCACCGGCATGCGGTCGATCAGCATCTGGTTCAGCGACTGGGCGAAGGCGCGCCAGGCCAGCGCAAGATCGACACGGATGCGCGCGACGTAATCGGGCGACGGCGCGTGTTCGTCCGGAAAGTTGGAAAGTGCACAGGACGTGCGGTTGTGCTGCAGCGCCTCGCCGACCAGCCAGTCGCTGAAGCCGGAAAAGGGTGCCAGCAGCGATGGCGTCAGCGCGCAGCGGCCGCGCTCGATGGCGACGCCGCTCAGATCGAAGTCCAGCGCATCGATGCGGCGCAGCGCCTCGGCATACACGTGGTCGATCACCGCACACAGCACGGCGTGCGTCATGTCGATGCTGCGCTGTGCGCTCAGTGCGCGCACCACGCTCTGCCGGTAAAGCTCTCCGGCCTGATTGCGCTGCGCGCCCACCCAGTCGACGAAGTCGGCGACGCTGCTGTCGTTGGCCGACGACGGCGGCAAGGCGAGCGGCACCGCGATCAGCCGGTTGGCGACGCGCGCCGCGGCGTCCAGCGCGCCTTCGAGATAGCCGGCACCGCGCGCGGCCGTCTCGCTGCCGGCCAGGTGCAGGCGGCCGGACCAGTATGGCGCTGCAAGCAGCGACACGTCGTCTTCCGGATGTCCGCCGGGCGCGGCCAGGTCAAGCGCGCTGCAGGTCAGCGGCTCGCTTGCCCAGTCGCGCAGATGCAGTTCACCCGCCTCCACCGCCGGGCCGAAAAGCTGCGCGAACTGGCTGCGCACCATCAGTTCGAGCGCCGGTGCGCTGGCCGTACGCAGCGCCGGCGACAGTGCGACAAAGCCGCCCAGCGCGGCTGCTTCGCCGGCGGCGTCGCAGGCATCGAACACCTCGCCGAGCACGGCCTGCGGATGCGACACGAAGGCGTTGCCGGACAAGCCGCCGCGACGCCAGTGCGCGCTGTCAGAGCGAACGAAGGCCTTGGCCTGCGCCGCCATCCAGGTCGGCTGGTCCTGCATGGCCTGCACCAGCGATGCGTCGAGCGCCGGCTCGAACACGATCTGTTCCGCCGCGATCCGCGGCGGCAGCGCTAGCACGACGCTGCGCGCGGCGATGACGAAGGACTCGCCGCCGCCACTGCAATGCACCTCGACGCGGTCGCTGCGCGCGACCAGCCGGCGGACCGTGCAGCCGGTACGCAGGCGGTCGTGCGACAGCCGGCGCAGCAACGCACCGGTCAGCGCCGCCATGCCGCCCACCAGTCGCCGCGCGCCATTGTGTATCGCCTCGCTGCCCAGCGTTTCCGGATCGTCGTCGGGCTGCCGCAGATGCAGCACGACGCCTTCGTCATGCTGGGGAAAGGTTTCCAGCCCCAGATCCGCGATCAGCCGGACCATGCGCGGCTGCGACTGCGGCCAGTACCAGCCGGGGCCGAGGTCGAGGGCGGCGGCACCCGCCGCGGCAGGCACCGTGTCCACACGGCCACCGGCGCGCTCCCGGGCCTCGACCAGCAGCACGCTGCGCCCAGCCGCTTCCAGGCGGCGAGCGATTTCCAGACCACAGAGACCGGCGCCTACGATGAGGGTGTCGAGCATGGGGCGCTCCTTTCGGCTTCAGATCGGTTCATCGGATGGGTGGCGCTGTTCAGCAAACATCGAGCCACCGGCGATCTCGCCCACGCCGCCCCGGCCTCGCCGCTGCCGGCACGACATCCACGTCGCGTTTGTCGCAGATGCAACAGCGTGTCGGCCGACAACCGGCGTGCTGCGAGACCTCCGGCGCATGCGCGCGCACCGCTGGCGGCCGGGCGACGACGGCCGACGGCGGCGCGGGCCGCTGCTTGCCCGATTCTTGCTGCGCACTTCCGCAACCGCGGAACGCCACCATGAATGCACCTTTGCCCACGCCACCGCTGTCGGCGCTCGAATCGCTGCGCCTGAGCAACAGCTACGCCCGGCTGCCGGCCGCCTTCCACACGCGGCTGCCTCCCGCGCCGCTGCCGGCGCCGCATCTGATCGCGGTCAGCGAAGACGCCGCGTCGCTGATCGGACTCGATCCGCAGGAGGCCGCGCGCGCGGAGTTCGTCGAACTGTTCGCGGGCAACCGTCTGCCGCCGGGCGCCGAGCCGCTGGCGGCGGTCTATTCCGGCCATCAGTTCGGCAGCTGGTCGGGCCAGCTGGGCGACGGCCGGGCTCATCTGCTGGGCGAGGTCGATACGCCGCACGGCCCGCTTGAACTGCAGCTGAAAGGCGCCGGCCCGACGCCCTACTCGCGCTTTTCCGATGGGCGCGCCGTGCTGCGTTCGTCGATCCGCGAATTCCTCTGTTCCGAGGCGATGGCCGCGCTCGGTGTGCCGACCACACGCGCGCTGTGCGTGATCGGCTCGCCGCTGCCGGTGCAGCGCGAAAGTACGGAGAGCGCCGCCGTCGTCACGCGCATCGCGCCCAGCTTCGTGCGCTTCGGCACCTTCGAGCACTTCAACGCCGCCGACGACGTTCAACATTTGCGCTTGCTGGCCGACTACGTGATCGACCGCTTCCGCCCGCAGCTGCGCGACAGCGCTCGTCCCCATGCCGCACTGCTGGCCGACGTCGCGCAGCGCACCGGCAAACTGGTGGCGCGCTGGCAGGCGATCGGCTTCATGCACGGCGTGATGAACACCGACAACATGTCGGCGCTTGGGCTGACGCTGGATTACGGACCGTTTGCCTTCATGGATGACTTCGATGCCGGCCGCATCTGCAATCACTCGGACACTTTCGGCCGCTACGCCTTCCGCGCCCAGCCGCGCATCGCGCAGTGGAACCTCTACGCGCTGGCCGATGCACTCGGCCCGCTGATCGGCCACCCCGATCTCACGCGCGCGCTGGTCGACGAGCACTTCCAGCCGGCTTTCGACAGCCGCTTCGCTGCGCTGATGCGACAGCGCCTCGGCTTCGCCGTCGCACAACCGGGCGACGACGACTTCATCGGCGCGACGCTGGGACTGCTGCAGCTGCAGCGCGTCGATTACACCCGCTTCTTCCGCGCGCTGAGCGAGCTGCCGGGGCGCGTCGCGCGCGAGCAGCGCGGCAGCAGCGACGCGCCGTTGCGTGACCTGTTCGCCGACCGCGAGGCATGCGACGCCTGGCTGCTCGGCTGGCGCGCCCGGCTGGCCGGCGAAGGTAGCGTCGATGCACAGCGCCAGCCGGCCATGCGCGCGGCCAACCCCTGCTACGTGCTGCGCAACTGGATGGCCGAGTCGGCGATCCGGCGCGCCCGCGACGGCGATTTCGGCGAGGTGCGGGCGCTGCTCGACTGCCTGCGCCACCCCTTCGACGAACGTCCGCAGTACGCGCACTACAGCGCGCCGCCGCCCGAGTGGGCGGACGGACTGACCGTCAGCTGTTCGAGCTGAACACTTCGATCACCACTCACCGGGAGCTGTCATGGACCTCATCTACAAAACCCGCGTCTTCAGCCAGGGCGGCCGCAACGGCCGCGTGCAGAGCGAAGATGGCCTGCTGAAACTGGACCTCGCCGCGCCCGCCGAAATGGGCGGCAAGAAGGCGGGCGTCAATCCGGAACAGCTGTTCGCCGCCGCTTACGCCGCCTGTTTCGAAAACTCGGTGCGCCACATCGTGCGTGCCGACCGACTGCCGGTGAAGGGCTGCATGGTCGAAGCCGAGGTGTCGCTGTTCAAGAACTTTGAAGAGGCCTACCGCATGGCCATCCGTTTCACCGCCGTGCTGCATGGCATCGACCAGCCGACCGCCGATTCGCTGGTGGAGCGCGCGCTCAAGGTGTGCCCCTACACCGACGCGACCAAGAACAACGTGAGCGTCAGCGCCGCGGCGGTGCTCGAAGATCCGGCGCTGGCGTGAAGGGATCGGTCATGACGTCGGAAACCGGATACTTCATCGACTGGAACGGCAACGCACGCAGCGTGCAGGACGCCGGCGGCAATTTCACGGTCGAGGTCGACATGCCGTCGAAGTACGTGGCGCTCTACTCGAAGAGCGGCACGCTGATGCACGAGGCGACCTTCTACCGGACGCTGGAGGACATCGCGAAAAAGGGCATCACCGCCGAACTGGTGCCCGGCTCACACCCGTGGGGCATGCGCAACGAATGGTGATCAGGCTGCGCGGAAAATGCCCCGCAGCCCCGTCAGAAGCGCCGCACCTCGATGTCGTACTTCTTCAGCGCATAACCCATCTGCCGCGGCGTGATGTTGAGCAGGCGGGCGGCTTTGGCCTGCACCCAGCCGCACTGTTCCATCGCCCACACGAGACGGTCGCGCTCGCCGTCGGGCTTGTCATCGGACGGCGCCGGGCGCGAAACCGGCGCCGCGTCGCCCGGCGGGCTACAGGACTCCACCTCGGCCGCGGCGGAGTCCACCGCCGGCGACACAGCGTCGTCCTTCTTCACGAAGTGCAGCACCTGCGTCAGGCAACGATTGGCCGAACAGGGGAAATCGGACGCCTCGATCGCGTCGTGGTGGGCCATCGTCGCGGTGCGCTCGATGCAGTTCTCCAGTTCGCGCACATTGCCCGGCCAGTAGCAATGCATCATCACCGCCTGCCCGCCCTGGGTGAGCTTCATGTTGCGGTCGTTCTCGCGGTTGAAGCGCTCGAGGAAATGCTGCGTCAGTGCCGGAATGTCCTCGCGCCGCTCGCGCAGCGCCGGCAGGAAAATGCTCACCACATTGATGCGGAAGTACAGGTCGGCGCGGAAGGTGCCCGCCGCCACCATCTTTTCGAGGTTGCGGTTGGTCGCGCAGATCAGCCGCACATCGACCTTGATCGGCTTGCTGCCGCCGACGCGCTCGAACTCGCGTTCCTGCAGCACGCGCAGCAGCTTGGTCTGGAAAGCCGGCGAAATGTCGCCGATCTCGTCGAGGAAGAGCGTGCCGCCGTCGGCCAGTTCGAAACGGCCCTTGCGTTCGCCGGTGGCGCCGGTGAAGGAGCCCTTCTCGTGGCCGAACAATTCCGATTCGAGCAGTGACTCGGACAGCGCCGCGCAATTGAGTTTGATGAAGGGGCCGGACTTGCGCGTCGACAGTTCGTGGATGGCGCGGGCGATCACTTCCTTGCCGGTGCCGCTCTCGCCGCGCAGCAGTACGGTGGACCGCGACGGCGCAACCTGGTGCGCCTCGGCGAACACCTCCTGCATGCGCGGCGAGGCACCGACCACGTTGTCCAGCTTGAAACGGCCGCGCGGGGCGTCGCGCCGTGCCTGCTTGGCCTGATGCAGCAGACGTTCGTGCTCGTCGGTCACCACGCGCTGCAGCGCCACCGACTGCCCCATCAAGTTGGCGGCCATCGACAGCACGCGCACGTCGCTGCCGAAGCCGCCGCGGCGCGATACCACGCGGTCGGCACACAGCACGCCCAGCATGTCGGCACCGGCGCGGATCGGCACGCCGATGAAAGCGATGGTTTCGTCACCGGCGTCGTCGAGCGCGCCGGTGCGGTTCAGGAACAGCGGTTCGACCGAAATGTCCGGCACCACGACCGGCGAGCCGGAGGCGAACACGCGGCCGATGATGCCCTCGCCCGACCGGTAGCGCCCGCTCGACCACTCCTTGACCGACAGGCCGACCGCCGCGGCCAGGCTGAGCGCCTCACCGTCGTCCTCGACCAGCGCGATCATCATGCGTCTGAAGTCGAGGTAGTGCGACAGCACGTTCAGTGCTTCGCGCAGGGTCTTCGTTACGTCCAGCGACGAGCTGAGTATCTTGCTCAGCTCGTACACGGTCACCAGTTCAACATTCGCGCGCGCATTCGTTTCGATGCCGTTCGCAGTCATGACAGCCCCCGATTGCTTCCCGAGGCGATTCCGGTCGTGCCGTTACGCCCTTCCTTTCAGTGGCCCCTGCGTCTTTTCTTATTGTCGGGGATCGGCCGGCAGTGCTGCCGGCCACGGCGGAAATCCGCATGCGCTTCTCCACGCCTTGCAGCATCAAGCAAGGCGCGTACCCAGTGTCACAAAGCGGTCAATCGCAGGACGCCCGCGTAACGGCGCGCAGGAAAGCCGTTTGCGGGCAGGCACTTGGAAACGGAACTGGCGACGCACCGACGGGCGTGTCCGCTTTGGTGCAAGACGTCACAAAACGGTGCCGCGACAGCGCTTGTCGGAGTTGTCGCAAACAGCACAGGACGGCTCCCGCGCCGCGGCAGCGATCAACCGCGGCAAAGGCGCACCGGAGCGGCGTCGACGGCGGCAAGTGGATCGCTACCCGGCGGCTGGCACGAGGATTGCGAGACAGCCGGCGGGAGGGAAGAGACATGACGGTCAGGGATACCCGGGTGGTGCAGGTCGACGGCACCCGCGTCACCGTCGGCGTCGACAGCGCGCCGGCCTGCAGCGGCTGCCGCTCGCAAACCGTCTGTGGCAGCGCGCCGAACACCCTGCACCAGTTCGAACTGCCCTCTGCGCAGGCCGCTTCACTGCGGCCCGGCGATCTGGTTGCGCTCGGCATCGACGACGACGCGCCGCTGCGCGCCGTGATGCTGGCCTATCTGCCGCCGCTGGCCGGCCTGCTCGCCGGCATCGGCGCCGGCAGTGTGGCCGGCCTGCCGGAGGTCGCCGTGCTCGCCTGCGGCGGCAGCGGCCTCTGCTTCGGTGCGGTCATCGCCCGCCTGCTCGCCGGCCACTGGCGGGAGAGCTGGCGGCCGACGGTCTGCAACGGCGTCGAGTGAAGCCCGCGTTCAAGCCAGCGCCGGCGGTCTGATCGACGCGAGAAAGTCCCGCCGCGCTGCCGGATCGAGCTTGGCGCAGGCGCGGTTAAGCCCGCTCAGGATGGCCAGCACCGACGCCGTCACGATATTCCGGTGCATGCCGGCGCCGAAGGTGCTGCCGGGCAGCCCGTCAATGACGAATTCGGCAAAAGCCACCGCCGCCGCGTCTGCGCCGTGGCCGATCGCGCGTTCCTCGTAGTCGTGCAGGCGGGCCGGCACCTTGAGCGCGTCGATCACGGCAGCGATCGGGCCATTGCCGCGGCCCGACAGCGTGCGTTCGACGCCCTCGGCCTTCACCACCAGTTCGATGCCCTGCTCGTCGCCGATCTCGCTCAGATGATGGGTGACATACTCGAACGGAAGCGCTGGTTCGAAGTACTGCTGCGCGAACAGCTTCCAGATGTCGGCCGCGCGCACTTCCTGCCCGCTGGCGTCGGTGAGCTGCTGCACCGCGGTGCTGAACTCGACCTGGAGGCGACGCGGCAAGGTGACGCCGTATTCGCTTTCGAGCAGGAAGGCCACACCGCCCTTGCCCGACTGGCTGTTCACGCGAATGATCGAATCATAGGTGCGGCCGACGTCGGCCGGGTCGACCGGCAGATAGGGCACCTCCCAGATCGCGTCCGGCCGCTGCGCGGCAAGGCCCTTGCGGATCGCGTCCTGATGCGAGCCGGAAAAGGCGGTGAACACGAGGTCACCGGCGTACGGATGGCGGGCGTGCACCGGAATCTGCGTGCACTGTTCGACCGTGCGTGCGATGTCGTTGATGCGCGAGAAATCAAGTCCCGGATCGACACCCTGGGTGTAGAGGTTGAGCGCCAGCGTCACGAGATCGACGTTGCCGGTGCGCTCGCCGTGGCCGAACAGGCAGCCTTCGATACGGTCGGCGCCGGCCATCACCGCCAGTTCGGCCGCCGCCACCGCGGTGCCGCGGTCATTGTGCGGATGCACGCTGAGGATGACCGATGCGCGGTTGCCCAGATTGCGGTGCATCCACTCGATCTGGTCGGCGTAGTGGTTGGGCGTGGCGATCTCCACCGTCGCCGGCAGGTTGAGGATGACCGGCCGCTCGGGCGTACCGCCCCAGGCCTCGACCACCGCGTCACACACGTCTTTCGCGAAATCGAGTTCGGTCGCGGTGAAGGTTTCCGGGCTGTACTGGAAGGTCCACTCGGTTTCCGGCTGCGCGTCGGTGAGGCGCTTGATGAGCAGGGTGCTGTCGACCGCAAGCTGCTTCACCTCGTCGCGGCTCATGTCAAACACGACGCGGCGGAAGGTGGGCGAGGTCGCGTTATAGACATGCACGATGGCGCGCTTCGCGCCGCGCAAGGATTCGATGGTGCGTTCGATCAGGTGCGGTCGCGCCTGCGTCAGCACTTCGATGGTCACGTCGTCCGGGATGTGGCCGCCTTCGATCAGCGTACGCACGAAGCTGAAGTCGGTGTCCGACGCCGACGGAAAGGCGACCTCGATCTGCTTGAAGCCGATGTCCACCAGCATCTTGAACATGCGCATCTTGCGTTCGCCGTTCATCGGCTCGAACAGGGCCTGGTTGCCATCGCGCAGATCGGTGGACATCCAGACCGGCGCGCGCGTGATGGTTGTCGACGGCCACTGGCGATCGGCGAGCGCGATCGGGGTGACGGGACGGTACTTCGTATTCGGCTGCTTCAACATGATGTGCTCCGGCAAATGGGAAGGATGCGTGGCCGGAATGCAGGGCTGTCAGGCGGCCACGGGTTTCCTGGCCTGACAACCGCTGCGCAGTCGCAGCATCGGGAAGGTTTGAAACAGCTCGAACATGATGGGAACGCTCCGGGAAAACGGAATTCACCTCCCGGTCCATCGACCGGAGGCAGGCACTGCACGACAGGAGGGGGAGTTTTATGTGCGCGCGGGGCGCAGCAGCAGACCCGACGCGAGCAGCGTCGAGGAGAGGAACAGCAGTTGGGTCTGGTGCGAGAGCATGGGCTCGACCATAGGCAAGCCGTGAAAAGCTGTCAACCCTGAATTTCGCCGGCAAGCGGCTAGAATTGTGTTCTTTCGCCAGACCGCGGTCTGGCCCAAGCATGAAGCGGGCATCCTGCCGGCTGCCGCTCATGCCCTGGCAACGACACTCATCCTCAGGTTTCTCTGCTGCCCACCATGTCCGAACGCAACGCTACCGCACCGGCTTCAAATTTCCTGCGCGCCGTCATCGAGAAGGATCTGGCCAATGGCACCTACGCCAGCCGCCGCTGGGCGCGCAGCCCGGGCGACGCCGCGCATCACGCCGCCGGCGAGCCCGACCCAGCGAAGATCCGCACCCGCTTCCCGCCGGAGCCGAACGGCTATCTGCACGTCGGTCACGCCAAGTCGATCTGCCTGAACTTCGGCCTGGCGCGCGATTACGGTGGCGTTTGCCACATGCGCTTCGACGACACCAATCCGGAAAAGGAAAGCGTCGAATACGTCGAATCGATCAAGGACGCGGTGCAGTGGCTGGGCTTCGGCTGGGACGCCTTCGGTGCGTCGCAGCTCTACTTCGCCAGCGACTATTTCGACTTCATGTACCGCGCGGCGGAATACCTGATCACCGCCGGCCACGCCTACATCGACCAGCAGACGCCGGACGAGATGCGCGCCAACCGTGGCACGCTGACCGAGCCGGGCAAGGATTCACCGTGGCGCAATCGTCCGGCCGACGAATCGCTGGCGCTGTTCCGCGAAATGCGCGACGGCAAGCACGCTGACGGCGCCATGGTGTTGCGCGCGAAGATCGACATGGCCAGCCCCAATATCAACATGCGCGACCCGGCCATCTACCGGATCAAGCACGCGCATCACCACAACACCGGCGACACATGGTGCATCTACCCGATGTACACCTACGCCCACCCGCTGGAAGACGCGGTCGAAGGCATCACCCATTCGATCTGCACGCTGGAATTCGAGGATCAGCGGCCGTTCTATGACTGGGTGCTGGAACGTCTGGCCGAAGGCGGCCTGCTGGCTCATCCGCTGCCCAAGCAGTACGAGTTCGCACGGCTCAACCTGACCTATGTCGTCACCAGCAAGCGCAAGCTGATGCAGCTGGTGACGGAGAAACACGTCAGCGGCTGGGACGACCCGCGCATGCCCACCATCGTCGGCCTGCGCCGCCGCGGCTACACGCCGGAGGCGCTGCAGCTGTTCGCCGAGCGCATCGGCGTGTCCAAAGCCGATTCGTGGATCGACTATTCGACGCTGGAGGGTGCGCTGCGCGACGACCTCGACGGCCGCGCCGCCCGTGCGATGGCGGTGCTCGATCCGCTCAAGCTCAAGCTCACCAACTGGGATGCACTGTTCGCCGGCAAGGAGGCCGAGCCCTGCTCCGCGCCGGTGCATCCGCACCACCCGGAACGCGGCACACGCAGCTTCAACCTCACACGCGAAGTGTGGATAGAGCGCGAAGACTTCATGGAAGAAGCGCCCAAGGGCTACCACCGCCTGTTCCCGGGCAACAAGGCGCGGCTCAAGTACGGCTACGTGATCGAATGCACCGGCTGCGAGAAGGACGCCGACGGCCGAATCACCGCGGTACTGGCCACGCTGGTTCCGGACACCAAGAGCGGCACGCCAGGCGCCGACAGCGTCAAGGTGAAGGGCGTCATCACCTGGGTCAGCGTGGCCGAGGGACTGGCGACCGAAGTGCGGCTGTACGACCGGCTGTTCACCGAGGCGCACCCGGACGCCGGCGGCCGCGACTTCCTCACCGTGATGAATCCGGATTCGGTGAAATCGGTACAGGCCTTCGTCGAACCCGGCCTGGCCACCGCCGCGGCCGACGACAAGTTCCAGTTCGAACGTCACGGCTACTTCGTCGCCGACCGCGTCGATTCGGTCGAAGGCCGCCCGGTGTTCAACCGGGCCGTCACATTGAAAGACAGCTGGAGTCGTTGAGGTCGGGGCAACCCGGCGGCGGCACCCGGCGCAGCGTCGGTTTTTTTTACATCCGGCTCGACCCGCCCAAGGACCGGATCGGCTGCAAGGCAGGCTGCGCCCCGATGCGTGCCGATGCAGCGATGCAGGCACACGGCTTGCTAACAGTTTTTGACATTTATGAATCCGTCGGCCGGTCCGGCTTGCGACGGGTGACGACAACCTTCGTGCAGGGAGTGTCCCGATGAAATCGATACGCAGCCTCTTCGCCGCAACGCTGTTTGCCACCGCCCTGCCGGCGCTCGCCGTGATCCCCAACGTGACCGACCAGGAGTCGTCAGAGCGCAACAACCTGATAGCAACCTTCGGCCAGAGCGGACTGGCGCAGTCCTTCAAGCAGATGGCAGACAACGTGTCCGGCGCCGGGATCTACCTCCTCCTCGCCAGCCCGGAGGAGTCGGCGAACGTGACCATCGAACTGTGGAGCAAGCTGCCGAACCAGGGCGGCAGCCTGCTGGCCGGCGGCTCGGCACTCGGTCTTGGTCCGGGCTGGGTGGACGTGTTCTGGACGCCCGTAACAGTTACGCCGGGGGACACCTACTTCCTGGTCTTCTCCGGCCCGTCCGCATTGGGTCTGGCGGGCAGCACGCTGAACCCCTACCCGAAAGGACAGACATTCGCGACCTCGGGCTATGCAGGCTTCCCCAACTTTGACTACACCTTCCGCACTTTCGCTGCGGCCGTACCCGAACCCTCGACCTGGGCTTCGATGGTGGGTGGTCTCGGCTTGCTCGCGCTGCTTGCAGCGGCCCGCCGCCGCGCCTGATCCTTCCGGGGAGCGCGCCGCAGCGCTCCCTTGTTAAATGTCGATCCAGGACGTCCCCCTCCCGCAGGCTTACCGGCTGCTCAACCACGGTCCTACCGTGCTGGTGAGCAGCGCAGCCGGCGCGCGCCGCAACGTGATGGCGGCGGCCTGGTGCATGCCGCTCGATTTCGACCCACCCAAGATCGTCGTCGTGATCGACAAATCGACCTTCACGCGCGAACTGATCAGCGCCTCGGGAGAATTCGCGATCAACGTTCCGCCTCGCGCGCTGCTCGACGCCACCGTCGCAGCTGGCAGCGACAGCGGCCGCGACACAGACAAGTTCGCGGCTCTGGGCCTCGTCACTTTCGCGGCGACACAGATCGCCGCGCCGCTGGTCGCCGGCTGCGTCGCCTGGCTCGAATGCAAGGTCGTGCCGGAAGCCCACAACCAGGACCGCTACGATCTGTTCATCGGCGAGGTGGTGGCGGCGCGCGCGGACGGTCGGGTGTTCCGCAACGGGCGCTGGCATTTCGACGACGACGCGCTGCGCACGCTGCATCACGTCGCTGGCGGCGCCTTCTTCACGACCGGTGGGGCGGTCGGCGGCAGCTGAACTTTCGCGCCTGTAGCGCGCTCCCAAGACGGCTGTTCACACAACCCCGTCGATGGAGCCCGCCATGCGCCGCCTGCTCGCCTCCTCCTGCTGTCTGCTGGCCCTGAACGCCCACGCCGGCGGTTCGGCCAGCGAATTCGGATCCGCCTTCTATACCGGCCTGTCGATCAGCGTGGTGCAGGTGCGCGTTGCCAATGAGGCAGGCAAGGGTTTCTTCGGTTCGGGGGTGGTGGTCGCAGAGAACGAGGTGATCACCAACTGTCACGTCACGCGTCAGGGCGTGCGCATCGAGGTTGCCAAGGGCGCGCTGGTATTTCCGGTGTTCGGCCAGAAAGTGGATATGGCCAACGACCTCTGTCTGCTGCGTACCGGGCCAATGCCACTGCGCACCGTCGCGCTGCGCGACGCAGCATCGGTTCGGCCGGGTGAAAAATCGTTCTACTACGGCTACTCGGGAGGGATAGAAGCCTTCTTTGCGCCGGGGCGGGTCGCGACGCTGCATCCGCACGACGGCAGTGCGGTGTTCGAAACGTCCAGCGGTTTCGCGCTCGGTGGCAGTGGCGGCGGGCTGTTCGACGCTGACGGTCGCCTGATCGGCATCACCACCTTCCTCGCCTCCGGCCACTCGGGTGGCTACTTCGCGATGCCGGCCGACCTGATCCACCGGCTGCGCAAGCAACCCGAATCCGACATCGCGCCGATCTCGGGTCTGGCGCTGTGGGAAAAGCCGGACGCGGAACAGCCCTGGTTCCTGCGGGTGGCGCGCCTCGGTGCGCTGTCGCGGTGGCAGTCCGCCGCCGATCTGGCGCTGGAATGGACGCGCGCAGAACCGGACAACGCCGATGCCTGGCATCAGGCCGGCGTCGCGCTGCTGCGCGACCAGCGGCCAGTCGAGGCAAACGAGGCGCTGCAGCGCGCCCGCATGCTGTTGCCGGACCACCCGGACGTGCTCTTCCATCAGGCACTGGCGCTGGCGCGAAGCGGCTCGACCGAGGCCGCCCGCGAAGCGCGGGACCGGCTGGCCCTCGCGGACGCCGAGCTGCTGGGCAAACTGGATCAGGCCTTAGACTGTTCGGCCTACTGCTAAAGACATACAAACGCACTAAACTCCGTCGGATACAAGAACTTGAAGATCGACGGGGTCATCGGTGTCGCCCAGACTTTCCCTGCTGCTCTGCATCTGTGCAGTCCAGTTGTCGTTCGCCGACGCGCGCGCGGAGGAGAGTGCCGACGGCCCTCGCTTCGAGGTGCGCGCCTACTCGCTGGCCGGCGGAACGGTTTTCCGGCCGGGGGAAATCGACGCCATGCTGTCGCCCTACACCGGCGCCGAAGTGGGTTTCGGGCAGCTCGAAGCGGCGCGCGCCGCACTGCAGGCCGCCTACCACCAGCGCGGCTTCGGCGCCGCCCAGGTCAGCATTCCGGAACAGGAACTGAGTGGCGGCACCGTCGTGCTGGAGGTGCTGGAGCCGAAGCTGACCGAAATCACGCTGCAGGGCGCCAAACACCACGACGAAGAAAACATCCGCGCCAGCCTGCCCGCTCTGGCAGACGGTCGCATGCCGAACACGACCGACGTGGCGCGCCAGCTGTCGCTGGCCAACGAGAATTCGTCAAAGCAGACCGATGTGACCTTCAAGTCCGGCCGCAAGCCGGGCGAGATCGCGGCGACGATTTCGGTGGCGGACGACAAACCGCTGCGCCGCTTCGTCACGGTCGACAACAGCGGCACGCCATCGACCGGCACCCACCGCGTCGCCATCGGGCTGCAGCACGCCAATCTGTTCAACCGCGACCACGTCGCGACCTTCCAGTACACGACTTCGATAGAGAGGCCGTCCGAAGTGACCATCTTCGGCCTCGGCTATCGCATTCCGCTGTATAGCAGTGGCAATTCGATCGACCTTGTCGCCGGTTACTCGAGCGTGAATTCGGGCCAGGTACAGGTGCTGAACTCAACGGCGAGCGTGTCCGGCGCTGGCCGCATCTTTTCCGCCCGCTACAACTGGCACCTGCCGCGCGATGGCGAACTGACGCAGCGCGTCAGCCTCGCAGCCGACTGGCGCGATTTCGACAGCAGTTTTGTCCTGGAGAACGTGCCGGGCAGTCTGGTCCCGCGAGTGATCACCCATCCGGTCAGCCTGTCGTGGAGCGGCAACTGGCGCAACGACCTGCGCGAAGCGGGTCTGAACGTCAGCTATGCACGCAACCTGCCCGGCGGCGAACACGGCCGCGACAGCGATTTCGCCGCCTCACGCGGCGGCGCCAACGCGCGCTTCGCGGTGATCCGGGCCGGTGCCTCATGGCTGCAGTTGCTGTCCAGGGACTGGCGCGTGCGCCTGCAGGCACAGGCGCAGTACACCAACGACGAACTGGTTTCGGGCGAACAATTCGGTATCGGCGGCGCCGATTCGGTGCGCGGCCTGCGCGAGCGCGTGCTCGCCGACGACCGCGGCTGGCGTGTCAGTGCGGATCTCGATACGCCGGCCTGGGTGCACGACACCTGGGTGATGCGCGGCGTGCTGTTCGCCGACACCGCCCACCTCTATCGCGTACGGCCGCTGACCGGCGAAGAGGCCAGTCAGGCAGTTTTTTCGGCAGGCGTGGGTCTGCGCGTCAACTTTTCCACGTGGCTATCTGGGCGGATCGACTACGCTCAACTTATTGACGGAGCAGGAAGATACGACTCCGGAAGTCACCGCGTGCACGCAACGTTCAGCCTGAACTTCTGACCGCCTGAAGGCCACCTCCCGGTGGCGCGCGGCCGGTTCCGGCGAAACACCCCGAATCGCGAAAAATTCGCGCATGCAACGTCTGTCTGCGCGACACGAAGCAGCTGCATCACGGGCACCGGACTTTGCGTTGCGAACATACCCGCATCCTGTTTTCGGCCCGTTTCAGCAGAACTTGAGGCCGAAATGAACAAGGGTCGCTACAGACTGGTTTACTCCGACGAACACCGCAGCTATGTGCCGGTGCCGGAAGAAACCTGTGCGCGCGGCAAGAACAGCGGCGGTCGCGCACTGCGCCGACTGGTTGCTGCCATGGCGGCAGCGCTGCCCGGCCTGGTCATCGCCAATCCGACCGGGCACCAGATCGTGCAGGGCCAGGTCGGCATCCAGACCCAGGGCAACACGCTGAACATCACGGCCAGCGACCGCGCCATCATCAACTGGAAGCAGTTCTCCATCCAGCCGGGCGAAACCACCCGCTTCATCCAGCCGCACTCGACCGCCACCGTACTCAACCGCGTGGTCGGGCAGGATCCGTCGCAGATACTGGGCAATCTGATCGCCAACGGGCGCGTGTTCCTGATCAACCCGAACGGCGTGCTGTTCGGCGCAGGCGCCAAGGTCGACACCGCGGGGCTGGTCGCCTCGACACTGAACATCAGCAACGAGGACTTCACCGCCGGGCGGCTGAAGTTCAACGCCGAAGGCGCGGCCGGCAAGCTGCGCAACGAAGGCACGCTGAAGACCACCGGCGGCCCGTTGCTGCTGATCGCCACCGATATCGAGAACACCGGTCTGATCACCGCCGACAACGGCGACATCGTGCTCGCCGCCGGCAAGAGCGTCGAAATCGCCGATCCGCATCAGCCGGCGCTGCGGGTACGCGTCGAAGCAGGCGGCGAGGCGATCAACCTCGGTCAGCTGATCGCCCGTGGCGGCAACGTCGGCATGTTCGGGGCGGCGCTGACCCAGGCCGGCAAGATCAGCGCCACTGGTGCCCACCGCACCGCCGACGGCCGCATCGTGCTGCGCGGATCGAAGTCGGTCACGCTTACCGCACAGTCGGAAACGACGGCAAAGACCGCCGACGGCGCCGGCGGCGATATCGACATCGCCGCACCGGAGGTGAAGGTCGAGGCCGGCGCGCTGGTGGAGGCCAGCGGCACCCAGGGCGGCCGCATCGATATCGCCGCCACGCAGAAGGCAAGCGTCGACGGCACGCTGCGCGCCACCGGCACGCTGCCCGCGGCTCCCGCTCCTGCACCGACCCCGGCAAGCACGGCCGAGGACATCGAACTGCCCGCGACCGCGGCCGGCCCGGCGCCGGTCACGACCCCGGTCGAGACGGTCGGCAAGGGCGGTCAGATCGAAATCACCGCCGACACCGTGCTGGTCGGCGGCACGGCCACGCTGGATGCCTCGGGCGACACCGGCGGAGGCTCTGTGCTGGTCGGCGGCGACTGGCAGGGCGCCAATCCGCAGGTACGCAACGCCCAGGTGAGCTGGATAGGCAGCGGCGCCCGCCTGCTGGCCGACGCGCTGTTCGAGGGCGACGGCGGCAAGGTGGTCGTGTGGGCCGATCAGGCCACCGCCTTCCACGGCAACATCTGGGCGCGCGGCGGCGAGCGCGGCGGCAATGGCGGCCAGGTCGAGGTGTCGGGCAAGGTCGCCCTGCTCTATCGCGGACGTACCGACACCTCGGCGGCGCGTGGTCGCAACGGTGTGCTGCTGCTCGACCCGCTGGCGATGGTGATCCAGGGTGGCAGCGGCGACGGATCGAACGATGGCAGCCTGAGCTTCAACGGCGGCGCACCGGGCACCCTCACCGCCGAGGCGCTGGGCCCGACGGTGATCTACGAAAGCGAAATCGAGGAACAGAGCAAGACCACCGACATCATCCTGCGCGCGCAGCGTTCGGTGACGGTGGGCAACTCGCAGTTCAGTTACACCGGCAGCGGCAACGCCGCCGGCGAAACGACGGGCCAGCTCACGCTGGCCGAAGGCAGCAGCCTGCTGATCGAAACGCGCAACCTCGGCGCGGGAGAGGGCGGCGCCAGCGCCGGCATCGATCTGGTCACCGGCGGCTGGCATGGCGCGGGCCTGCGCGTCGTCACCCAGGGCGACGGCAGCATCACGATGCAGACCGGCTACAGCAATGGCAGCGCCGTCGGCGACCAGCGCGCCGACATCGTCCTGCCGCTGCTACAGGCGGCAGACGGCGGCATCCTGATCCGCGCCGGCGGCACGTCCACCGTGGACCTGCGCGGCAGCAGCTACAGTTCGGGCGCGGGCATCGACATCGAAGCGGGCACCGTCGCCGGCGGTGTCAGCTTCGATGCGACAGACGGCACCCATATAAGCGGCGACTACAGCGCCACGTCGGGCACGCTCAGCTTCAACGGCGGCGCCTCGGCGATCAACGGGCGGCTGACGCTGGCCGCCAACCTCGGTGGCAATGCCGCGCTGACGCTGGGCGGCCTGCTGTGGCAGGGCGGCCAGATGCTGAGCGGTGCGACGACGACGTTGACCGGCAATGGCCTGATCGACAACAGCAGCGCCTACCGCTACCTCGACCGCCGGCTGGATGTCGCCGGCCAGCTCGAGTTCGCCAACAACAACGGCTACGACCTCTACGTGCGCGACGGCGGGCGACTGCACATCAAGGCGACCGGCAGCGTCGGTACCGCGGGCAGCAGTGGCGTCCTGCGGCTCGCCGCATCGTCCGGCACCGCGATGTTCAGCGCCGAAAGCGGCGCCCGCATCACCTTGGGTGACGACACCACGTTCAGCCTGTCGTCCGACAACGCCGCCGGCAACCTCATCGCCGGCAGCTTTACCACCACCGGCAACGGCGTGCTGCTGCTGGCGGCAGGGCGCATCAACACCGGAGCCGATACGACCTTCAGCGGCAGCGGCTCACTGCAACTGGCGAACTCCGGCGTGATCGGCGGCAGCCACGTACTGACGCTGGGCACACTGTTCGACTGGCGTGGCGGCAGCATGGACGGCAGCGGCAGCACGGTGCTGAGCGGTAGCGGCCTGATCGACAACAGCAACGCCTACCGTTACCTGCAGCGCACGCTGCGCGTCGATGGCACGCTGACGCTGGACAACCCGACCGGCTACGACCTGCGCATCGGCAACGGCGGCCATCTGCACATCGGCTCGACCGGCGCACTCGCCACCGGCACGACGAACGGCTTCATCTACATGCAGGCCGGCACCGGCGGCACGGCCACGTTGAGCGCCGATGCAGGTGGCCGGATCGCGGTGGCCGACGGCACACTGCTCACGCTGCGCAGCGACAGCAGCAGCGGCAACCAGCTTTCGGGCACCTTCGATCTCGACGGAGCCGGCGTACTGCACCTCGACAGCGGCGCGCTCAACGTCGACGGCACCGCCACCTTCGGCGGCGACGGCCTGCTGCGCATGAGCGGTGGCGCGACCATCAACGGCAACGGCACGCTGACGATCGCCAGCGATTTCGACTGGCGCGGCGGCCGCTTCGGCGGCAGCGGTACCACCCGCCTGACCGGCGATACGGTCATCGACAACACCTCCGCCTACAAGTACGTGAGCCGCCGACTCGAAGTTGCCGGCAACCTCACCTTCGGCAACTCGACCGGCTACGACCTGCGCCTCGAGAATGGCGGCGCGCTGCATCTGGCGGCGGGCGGACGGCTGACGACCGCCAGCAACGGCCTCATCTACCTGCAGGCGTTCAGCGGCAGCGCGGCTTTCTCGGCCGCCGCCGGCTCGGCGATCACGGTCGGCGACGGCACCACGCTCACCTTGCGCAGCGACGGCAACGCCGGCAACACGCTGGGCGGGCAGTTCGTGCTCGACGGCGCCGGCGCGCTGCACATCGATTCCGGCCTGTTCACGACGGCCGCTGCCAGCACTTTCGGCGGTACCGGCCTGTTGCGCATCAGCGGCGGTACGACCCTGAACATCGATCACGCCTCGACCATTTCGACGCAGTTCCGCTTCGAAGGCGGCACGCTGGGCGGCAGCGGCAATCTGCTGATCAGCGGTCCGATGACCTGGGCGGGTGGCACGCTGGCAGGCAGCGGCACGACCACGGTCAGCGGCACCACAGTCATCGACAACACCTCGGCCTACAAATACCTGTCGCGTCGTCTGGTCATCGCCGGCAACCTCGAATTCGGCAACAGCAGCGGCTACTACCTGCAGATCAACAACGGCGGCACGCTGCACCTCGGCGCCACCGGACGCCTGTTCACCACGGCGGCAAGCGGTCTGATCTATCTGGCTGCGGGCGGCGGCGGCACCGCCACCTTCAGCGCCGACGACGGCGCGCGACTCGATGCAGCGGCCGGCTTCGACATGACGCTGCGCAGCGATGGCAACAGCGGCAATCGCATTACCGGCAGCTTCGAATTGGGCGGTGGTGGCGATCTGCACCTCGATTCGGGCGTGATCGGCACTGGCAGCGCCACCCGCTTCGACGGCGTTGGCCGCTTGCGCCTCAGTGGTGGCGCCACGTTCAACGCCAATCACGCACTGACCATCGATTCCGCCTTCCGCATGGAAGGCGGCACGCTCGGCGGCAGCGGCAACGTCGACCTCGGCGGTGTCTTCACCTGGTCCGGCGGCACGATGACCGGCAGCGGCACGACCACCGTCGGCGGCAGCGGCACGATAGACAACACCAGCGCCTACAAGTATCTGGGGCGGCGGCTCGACGTCACCGGCAGCCTGGTGTTCGGCAATACCAGCGGCTACTACCTGCAACTGAACAACGGCGGCCACCTGCACGTCGCCGCGGGCGGGTCGCTGGGCACCGTCACCAGCACTGGTCTCATCTATCTGGCCGCAGGCAATGGCGGCAACGCACTGTTCAGCGCCGACGCGGACGGCGACATCGTGCTCGGCGCCGGCACCGAACTCGTGCTGCGCGCCGACGGCAACGTCGGCAACCGTTTGGCGGGCAGCTTCGACCTGAATGGCGAAGGACGGCTGCACCTCGATTCCGGCATGCTGAGCATCGATACCGACAGCGCATTCACCGGCGACGGCCGCCTGCTGCTGTCTGGCGGCGGTAACTTGGCCGGCAGCGCGGTGCTGTCGATCGCGTCGGCCTTCGACTGGACCGGGGGCGGATCGATGAGCGGCAGCGGCACCACCCGCCTGCTGCGCGACGTGACGCTGTCCGGCAGCGGTACGCGAATCCTCAACCGCACGCTGGAGATTGCGGCCGGTCGCACGCTGGCCGTCGGCGACGGCGTCACGCTGCAGCGCTCCGTCAGCAACGGTGGCAGCGGCGGCATCGTCGCTCTGGGCCTGTTCACGAAGTCCGCCGGCACCGGCACGGCCTATGTGAACTACCTCGACATCAGCGGCAACCTGTCGGCCAGCAGCGGCATCCTGTCGCTGACCGGCAACACGCAGGGCACCAGCCTCGGCAGCGCGGTGTTCTCGACCAGCGACAGCGGTTCGCTGCGCCTCGACTCGGGCCTGTTCACGCTGACCAACGGTCAGCAGGCCACCGTTTCCGCCGGTAGCCTTGAGTTGCACGGCGCCACGCTGTCGACCGCTGGCAACGCATCCATCGTCGGCAGTGGCACTTTCCGCCAGGTGGCCGGCACGCTGGACGGCGCCGGCACGCTCACCATCGCCTCGGGTTTCGACTGGACAGGCGGCACCATGGCCGGCAGCGGCACCACGCGCCTGGCCACATCGGCCAGTCTCACCGGCAATGCCACACGCACCCTGAACCGCACACTGGAGGTCGCCGCCGGCCACACGCTTCACCTCGGCGACGACGTGCTGATACAGCGCTCGACCAGCACTGGCGGCAGTGGCGGCATCGTCGCTCTGGGCAACGTATCGAAGTCATCCGGCAGCGGCATCGCCTACCTCCGCTATCTTGATCTGCGCGGCAACTTCACCGCAGGCAGCGGCGTGCTGTCGATCTACGGCAACACTGCCGGCAGCAGCATTGCCGGCGCCGTGTTCTCGTCTACCGGCAGCGCACGCGTGCGTGCGGACTCCGGTCTGCTGACGCTGAACAGCGGCGAGTCGGCCAGCATCTCCAGCGGTCTGTTCGAACTGTCGGGCGCGACGCTGAGCACGAGTGGCAACAGCGCGATCAACGGATCGGGTCTGCTGAGCTTCACCTCCGGTGCGATCAATGGTGTCGGCACGCTGAGCGTGAACACCGGATTCGACTGGAGCAGCGGCAGCATGGGCGGCGGCGGCATCACGCGCCTCAATGGAAGCAGCCGCTTCCTGACCACCAGCGCCAAGACGATGTCACGGACGCTGGAAATCGCCGGTACCACACGGACGACCTCGGGCACCAGCGGTCTGCAGATCCAGGACGGCGGCCGCCTGTCCGTGCTGGCGTCCGGCGAGTTCGAGGTCGTCGGCGGCACCGGCTTCACCTTCAGCGGCAGCGGACGCATCGACAACGCCGGCCTGCTGCGCAAGACCGGCACCGCGGCCGTGACACTTGCGATGCCGCTGACCAACAGCGGCACGCTGCGGGTGGAAGAAGGCGTGCTCACCGCCAGCGACTTCCCGGTCAATGCCGGCACGCTGGACGTGTTCAACGGCGCCACGCTGATCGCTGGCGCCTTGCAGAACGACGGCATCGTCCAGGGCAGCGGCACGATCAATCTCGGCGGCGCCACGCTGACCAATGCCGGCACGCTGCGCCCGGGCGGCGACGGCAGCGCCGGCACGCTCACCCTCACCGGCCACTACGCCCAGACCGCCGGCGGCGTCATCGAAGCGGACGTGCTCGGCACGCTCGCCGCCGAGCAGGACCATCTGGTCGTCAGCGGCAACGCCGCACTCGACGGCGACCTGCGCCTGGCGCCAGCCGCCGGTCTAAGCTTCGGCACGCAGGATCGCTACACGGTACTGTCCTGCGGCGCCGACGGTTGCCTCAGCGGCACGTTCGACACTGTGGACAGCGGCACGCTGGGCCTCACGGCCACCAGTTTCTCGAACGCCATCAGCTTCGCCACCGGCAGCATCGCGAGCACCTGGATCGCGCAGTCCTCCGGTTTCTGGGACGTCGCGTCGAACTGGGCCGGCGGCTTCATTCCGGGCGCACAGAACGACGTGGTGATTGATCAGGCAGGCGACCTGACGGTCACGGTGCGCAGCACCTCACCGGCCAGCAACTTCGTCGTCAACAGTCTTTATTCAAACGAGAACATCGTCATCAGCGGCAGCACGCTGACGCTGGTCGACGACTCGGTCATCAACGGCCGCCTGACCATGTCGGGTGGCACGCTGAACATCGGTACCCAGCTGGAAACCGGCGCGCTGACGCTGAGCGGCGGCACCATCGCCGGTGGCCGCCTCATCACCGCCGGCAGCGGCAGCGCGATGAGCGGCGGCACGCTGAGCGCACTGCAGTTGATGCTGGGATCGCAGCTGCGGGCGACCGGCGGCACGATGTCCAATGTCACGCTGTCGCGACTGGGCGGCGCTGCAGATGCCGGCAAGGTACTGATCGCCAACAATGGCGATCTGAACATCGTCGGCGCGCTCACGCTCGACAACGCCGAAGTCACCCTCGCCTCCAGCGGCAACTCGACCTTCCTGCGCGGCACCTCCGGCGCCTGGTCCATCGGCGGCAACGGCTCCATTCTCTTCGGCGGATCGCACAACGCCGTGCGCGCCTCCAACTTCATCGGCTACGGCTCCGGCTCCTACTCGCTCTCCATCGGCGCCGGCGTCACCGTCGCCGGCTCCAACGGCGGCCACATCTATTTCGGCAACAACGGCTCCAACGCCGGCACCATTTCCGCAAACACCGCCGGCAAGGAAATTTCGCTGAACAGCTGGGCCAGCACGGACGTGTGGACCAACACGGGCACCCTGCGCCTGGCCGGCGGCCAACTGCATTCCGGCGACAGCTTCATCAACAGCGGCTCGGTGCGCGGCGCCGGTGCGCTGAACATGGGCAGCACAACGCTGACCAACAGCGGCACGATATTCGCCGAGGGCGGCGTGCTGAACCTCACCGGCAATCTGGTACTGACGGCGAGCGGAACGCTGCGCTTCGACATCGGCGGCGTCGAACGCGGGACGGGGCACGGCGCCCTCGACGTCAATGGCACGCTGACCTTCGGTGGCACGCTGCAGGTCGCCCATACGAACGGCTTCACGCCGGACAGCAACGAAGCCTTCCCGCTGATCCGCTACACCACGCGTTCGGGCACTTCGGAATTCACCGCGCTGAACGTGCCCGCCGGCTTCGGCTACGACAGTTTCTACGGCGTCGGCACCTATCTGCTGGCCACCGGCGAGGCGCTGCCGGGAGAGGTGAACGAGTGGGTGTCCAACAGCAACGGTGACTGGAGTACCGGCACCAACTGGTCGCTCGGCTTCGCCCCGAACAGCGCGTCGATGTCGGTGCTCATCGACCGCGTCGGCTACACGCCCACGGTCACCCTGTCGTCCGGCACCTGGACCGTAGGCGAACTGATTTCGCAAGAACACCTGAACATCAACGGTGGTTCGCTGACGGTAATCGGCGAAACCATGGTCGCCGGCAACCTGACGCTCAACGGCAGCGGACAGCTGATCACGCAGGGGCCGCTCGATCTCAACGCGGTGACGCTGAACAGCAGCAGCGCCTTCACAGCGAACGCAGCCGGTCACATCGCCAGCTTCGTGCAGAACAACGGCACCAGCACCTTTGCCGGCGCCGGGCTGGCGTTCGACGCGATCGACATCCGCGGCGGCACAGTGAACTACAACGCGGCACTCGCGCTGCCCTCGTCTCTGCTGCGCGTGGCCGGCCATACCGCCAATCTGAACGCCGACCAGGGACAGACGCGGATCGAGGTGGTGTCGGGCACCTTGAACCTGAACCTGAGCAGCGTGAGTTCCGACATCGCGCTCAGCGGCGGCACCCTGAACGTTGCCAGCTCGACCGCAGCAAGCGGCGACTTCGACTGGACCGGCGGCAACATCGGCGGTGGCGGTACGCTGACGCTGTCGGGCGTGCTGGACATCGGTGGCGGCAGCGCTTCCTTCGGCTTGAACGACACGACGCTGGTACACACCAATGCCAGCGGCAACAGCCGCATCGCCAAGACCGGCGGCTATTTCTACCTGAGCGGAGGCAGCGAACTGCGCAATGCCGCCGGCGCCGTGCTGACGGTGGATACCAGCGGCGGCAACTTCGGCACCTACTACAGCAGCGGCGCAGGCGGGACCTTGCACAACCAGGGCACGCTGAACAAGACCGGCAGCGGCGCCCTCTACATCTACAACCCGACCCGCCTGCAGCAGGCCGGTCAGCTCAACCTCCTGCAGGGCAGCATCATCGTCCAGGGCGGCAGCGGCCATCTGCTGTCCGGCAACACCACACTGGCGGACGGTACCGCGCTGCAGCTCACCAGTTCGCACGCCAGCACGATCAGCGCCACGGCGCGCTTCTCCGGTGACGGTCAGTTGTTGCACGAGAGCGGTACGCTGACGCTGGCCGATGGCGCCCGCATCGACGTGGACTTTACGCAGGCATCCGGCACGCTGTCGCTGACCGGCTCGGCAACGATGAATGACGACTTCGTCTGGAACAGCGGCACCGTGCGCGCCGCCGATGTCGCCACTGCCGGCACGCTGACGCTGAATGGCGCATTCATCCAGAGCGGCAACACCACTGTCTATCTGCGCGACGGCCTGCAGATGCTGCACACCAACACGGCCGGCGACAGCCGCATCGCCAACGCGTCGAGCAGCGGTTTCAACGTCGAGAACGGTGCCCTGTTCCGCAATACCGGCGTGCTCACGCTGGATACCGCCGGCGTCGGCAGCATCATGTACATCGATCACGACTCGGGCAGCGGCGGTCGCTTCGAGAACGCCGGCACCCTGGTCAAGAGCGGCAGCGGACGCGTGGATTTCGGCAGTTACGGTTCACTCGCCTTCAACCAGAACGGCAGCTTCGCGGTGAACGCCGGCACGGTGGAGTTCGGCGGAACGGCGATCGCGCTCGGCGGCAGCATGACGATCGCCGACAACGCACGCGTTCTGGTGCGCGCCGGGAGCACGACCACCGCCAGCGGCTTCGCCGTCAATGGCGATGGCGTACTGGCCGTCAGCGGCGGCACGCTGGTGCTGGGCCACGGTACGACGGTCGCAACCGACCTCGAACTGAGCAGCGGTACGCTGTCCATCGGCAACGCCAACGCCGCAGAGGTGACTGGCGACCTGAGCTGGACCGGCGGCACGATCAACGGTGGCGGCACGCTGACGCAACGTGGCCGCTTCACGCAGACCGGCAACACGACGGTCTATCTGCGCGACGGCACGCTGCTCGACCACGTCAATGCAAGCGGCGACAGCCGCATCGCCAACACTTCGGGCAGCGGCTTCAATCTCGAGAACGGCGCAGTGTTCCGCAACAGCGGCGTGCTGCGGCTGGACGTCGCCGGCAGCGGCAGCATCACGTACATCGATCACGACTCCGGCAGCGCCGGCAGCTTCGTGAACACCGGCACGCTGATCAAATCGGGTAGCGGTCGCCTCGACTTCGGCAGCTTCGGCCTGGTGGCGCTGACGCAGAGCGGCACGCTGCAGATAGAACAGGGGCGGGTCACGCTGGGCGTGACCAGCACGGGCTCACCGGCCCACCTGCTCACCGGCAGCCATGTCATCGGCGGCGCCGGCAGCCTTGAAATCGTCACCGCGCCCGGCACCACTGTCACGGCCAACGCCGCAGCGACGGCGACCTTCTCGGGCAGCGGTCCGCTGGTGATCAGCGGCGGCACGCTGATGCTGGCCGACGGCCTCGATCTCGGCATCACGGTGCGCCAGAGCGGCGGCTATCTCGCCGGCAGCGGCGACAACGAACTGTCGGGTCGCTACGAATGGACCGGCGGCGACGTGAGCGGCAGCGGCACGCTGACCGTGAGCGGCATCCTGCAACTTTCCGGCGGCAACTCCTTCGGCCTCAACGGGCGCTCGATGGTGCACACCAATGCCTCCGGCAACAGCAGCCTCTACAAGCCGGGCGGCTATTTCTACCTCGGTGGCAACGCCACCTTCACCAATGCGGCCGGCGCGACGCTGTACGTCGATACCGCCAGCAATACCAACGCCGGCGCGTGGTACCAGAGCGGCAGCGCCGGCAGTTTCGTCAATGCCGGCACGCTGGTGAAGCAGGGCAACGGCACCTTCAACTTCTGGAGCCCGGTCCGCTTCATCAACACCGGCAGCTTCACCGTGGCCCAGGGCGCTGTCATGGCCGAGGGTTTCGCGAACAACCCCGGTGTGTTGCACCTGCTGTCCGGCACCAGCTTCAGCACCAGCGGCAGCGCACTGACCAGTACCGGCACGATCGCCGGCCACGGCACATTGATCGTCGGCAGCACCGGTCTGCTCAATCGGGGCATCGTCGCGCCGGGCGGCGCGGACGCCATCGGTACGCTGCGCATCACCGGGCAGTACGTGCAGGCCGCCGACGGCGCGCTGCAGATCGAGCGCGGCAGCGCCGGCACCGACGCGCTGGTCGTCAGTGGCGCGGCCACGCTGGGCGGCACGCTGGCTGTCACCCAGTTGGCCGGCTACCAGCCGACTGCGCTGCAGACCGACATCGTCAGCGCCAACACACTGAGCGGCAGCTTCGCCAGCGTCACGCTGCCATCGGGCTACAGCACGCTGACGGTCGGCAACCGTCACGTGCTCAGCTACGCCGGCGCGATCTGCGGCGGCATCTGCTGGGACGGCGGCGCCGGCACGCTGTTGTGGACCGACGCCGCGAACTGGACCACCGATCTTCTGCCGGGCACCACCGACCTCGTTTTCATCGACCTCGAGAACGGCGTCAACGTGCAGCTCACCGGCGGCACGCACACCATTGCGTCGCTGACGACGACGGCCGGCAACACACTCAGCCTGACCGGCGGCACGCTCACGCTGAGCGGCGGCGCCTCGGGGCAGACGGCCTCCGCGCTGGCCGGTGATCTGGTCATCGGTGGCGGCAGCTTCAATGCGAATGCACAGACCTCGATCGCCCGCCTGCTGCTCTCCGCCGGCAGCTTCGGCGGCAGCGGCGCGGTCACCTTTACCGGCACCGGTTCAAGCTGGACCGGCGGTGACATGGTCGGCAGCGGCAGTTCCATCTTCGCCGCCGGGTCGACCTTCGAATACGCCGCCGGCACGCGCAGTTCGACGCGACGCGTCGACATCCGCCAGGGCGCGACCGTACGCAACGCGAGCGGATCGATGACGCTGACCGGCGGAGCGACCAACGCCGGCGTCATCGACGTCGCGCTCGGTGCCACCGTGCGTTATGGCGGCAGCGCGAACTACCTGCTCGACACGACCGGCCAGTTCGACGGCGGTGGCCGCATCGAATTCGTCGACTCGGCCATGGCCACCGCGGCATCGACCGCACCGGCCATCGCCGACGGCAGCTTCACCGTGCGCGTGCAGGACTCGGCCCGCTTCACGATGACCGCGCCGACCGCGATCGCCAATCTCGAACTGGCGGGCAACGCGCAAGTGATCGCCCAGGCCGGCTTCCAGGCGGCGAACCTGACGCAGACCGGCGGCACGCTGACGGTGAACGCCGCATCCGCCATCGGTCGCTACGACTGGAACGGCGGCACCTTCGCCGGCAGCGGCAGCGCCACACTCACCGGACAGAGCAGCTGGACGCGCGGCACGCTGACCGGCAACCTCGTCATCGCCAATGGCGCCACGCTCACCCTCAGCACCACCGGCAGCGACGACGTGCAGGGCACCAGCTACAAACGCTTCGGCGCCGGTTCGCTGAGCAACTTCGGCACGCTGGCCTGGCAGGAAGGCCACATCGACGTCGTCGGCAACGCCCGCGTCGACAACGCGGGGCTGGTCGACATCACCGGCAACTTCAGCTTCGGCGACCGCTCGGTCGGCGTCGGCACGCTGACGCTGAACAACCTCGCCAGCGGCACCATCCGCAAGAGCGGCGGCGGCGAAACCAGCATCGGCACCCTCGGCATTCCCGGCGGCACGGCGAACTACGCCAACGTGATCAACGATGGCGACATCATGGTGGAGAGCGGCAGCCTGCGCTTCGGCATCGGCTATTCCGGCGCGCCGGGCGGCGGCACCTTCGTGCATAACGGTCGTCTCGACGTGGTCGCCGGCGCCCTGCTCGAATTCGGCGGCAGTCTCACGCATAACGGCAGCAGCTTCATCGACAGCGGTGCGACGCTGCGCCGGATCGGCGGTTTCACCAACGCCGCCAGCGGCCTGATCGAAGGCTTCGGCACGGTGGACGTCGGCGCGGGCAACACCTTGCGCAACGACGGCACGATGCGCATCGGCGATCTGTTCAATGGCGTCTACACGCACGGCACGATGCGGGTGACCGGCAACTACGTGCAGGGCAGCGGCGGCCAGTTGCTGATGGCGGTCGGCGGCAATGCGGCCGGCGAATACGACCAGCTCGCGGTCAGCGGCAGCGCGACACTGGGCGGCGCGCTGATCGTTTCGGAAGCGCCGGGCTACGTTCGCGAAACGGTGGCCATCGACCTGATCACCGCTGGCGCCGGCCTGAGTAACAGCTTCGCCACGGTGACGCTGCCCGATGCCGGCTACGCGACCGCGATTGCCGGCAATGCCTTCAGTCTCAGCTACAACGCGCTCGTGTGCGGCGGCATCTGCTGGGATGGCGGCGCCGGCACCAGTCTGTGGACCGACGCCGCCAACTGGACCGGCGACGTGCTGCCCGGCGTGAACGATCTGGTGTTCATATCGCTCAGCGGCGGTTCGAACGTGTTGCTCGGCAGCGGCTCGCACGCGATCGGCGGCCTGCAGACCGGCAGCGGCAACAACCTGACCATCAGCAACGCTTCGCTCACGCTGTTCAGCGCCGACTCGCTGCTGGAAGGCAACCTGACGCTGTCCGGCAACGCGCGTCTGGCGATGAACAACGGCGTGCAGGCGAATATCGCCGGCACCTTCAACTGGACCGGCACGTCGTCCCTTTCGGGCGCGTTCGGGCTGCTGGCCGGTGCCACTGCACTGATCGACGGGCGCTCGTCCGCCGGTCATCTGGTGCTCGACGGCGCCGCCTTCACCAACGAAGGCACGGTCAATTACGCCGCCGGCACCTACCAGTTGCTCATCAACAACAGCAGCGTGTTCGACAACCGCGGCAGCTTCAACTTCATTACCGACGGTGTGATCAGCGAGAACTCGGGCTTCGGCGGCAACTTCAACAACAGCGGCACCGTCGCCAAGACCGGCGGCACCGGCAGCAGCGGCTTCGCCAGCTTCGCCCGCTTCAACAATCTCGACGGCGGCACGCTGCAGGCCAGCGGTGCCGGCACGCTGCTGCTGCAGACGGCCGGCGTGCACACCGGCACGATGAATATCGTCGGCGACAATGTGCGCATCAGCGGCGCCACGCAGCAGTTCGCCGATGGCAGCGTGATCCACGGCGTGCTGAACCTCACCGGCGGCAGTGCCGTCCTGCAAGGCACCCTGGACATCGCCGACACGCTGCGCTGGACCGGCTCCTCGACGGTGACAGGCGGCGTGCTGACGCTGCGCGCCGGTGCCACCGCGCTGATCGACGGCCGCGCCTCGGGCGGCCATCTGGTGCTCGACGGCAGCACCTTCATCAACGAAGGCACCGTCGATTACGCCGCCGGCACCTATCAGCTTCTGGTGAATAACGGCAGCGTGCTCGACAACCGCGGCCGCTTCAATTTCATCACCGACGGCATCGTCAGCGAAAACTCGGGCTTCGGCGGCAACTTCAACAACAGCGGCACCGTCGCCAAGACCGGTGGCACCGGCAGCAGCGGCTTCGCCACGCACGTCCACCTGAACAACCTGGATGGCGCGACGCTGCGCGCCGACAGCGGCACTCTGCAGATGTCGTCCAGCGGCAGTCATCAGGGCGCGCTGAACATCGTCGGCGACAACGTGCATATCAGCGGCGGCACGCAGCAGTTCGCCGATGGCAGCGTAATCAACGGCACGCTGAACCTGAGTGGCGGCACGGTCGCCCTTGCCGGCACGCTCGACATTGCCGACAACCTGCGCTGGAGCGGGACTTCGACCATCTCTGGCGGCGTGCTCCATCTGCGCTCCGGCGCCACCGCGCTGATCGACGGCCGCGCTTCGGGCGGCCATCTGGTGCTCGATTCCGCCACTGTCGACAACGACGGCACCGTCAATTACGCCGCCGGCAGCTATCAGCTGCTCGTGAACAACGGCTCGGTGTTCAACAACGAGGGCCGGTTCAACTTCATCACCGACGGCATCGTCAGTGAGAACGCGGGCTTCGGCGGCGACTTCAACAACTCGGGTACGGTTGCCAAGACCGGTGGCACCGGCAGCAGCGGCTTCGCCACGCACGTCCGCCTGAACAACCTGGACGGCGCGACGCTGCGCGCCGACAGCGGCACGCTGCAGATGTCGTCCAGCGGCAGTCATCAGGGCACGCTGAACATCGTCGGCGACAACGTCGCCATCAGCGGCGGCACGCAGCAGTTCACCGACGGCAGCGTGATCAATGGCACGCTGAACCTGACTGGCGGCATCGTGGACATCGCCGACGGCGGAGCGCTGAACATTACCGGCACGCTGAACTGGACCGGCAGTTCGACCCTGACCGGCGGCACGCTGAACCTGCTCGCCGGCGCCACGGCGAACATCGACGGCCGCGCGTCCGGCGGTCACCTCGTCCTCGACGGACTTACCGTCAACAACGCCGGTACCGTGCACTACAGCGCCGGGACATACCAGCTGCTGGTCAATAACGGTGCCGAGTTCAACAACAGTGGCCGCTTCAACTTCGCCACTGACGGCAACGTCGTGGAGAACGCCGGTTTCGGCGGCACCTTCAATAACAGCGGTACGGTCGCCAAGACCGGCGGTACGGGCAGCAGCGGCTTCGCGACGCGGGTGCGTCTGGCCGACGACGGCGGCAGCTACCGCGCCGATACCGGCACGCTCAACGTTTCGTCGCTGACCGCCCTGTCCGGCCGCATGGACATCGCGTCCGGCGCACGCATCGTCGCCAGCGCGGGCGGACTGACCAGCACCGGCACCATCGCCGGCAGCGGTACGCTGGATCTGGGCGGCGGCACCCTCACCAACCGGGGCGTTCTGCAACCGGGCGGCGCTGGCAGCGTCGGCACGTTCAATGTCGTCGGCGCACTCACGCAGGGCGCCGCGGGCCGCATCGAGGTCGATTTCAGCGGCACGGCGGCCGGCCAGTACGATGTGGTCGCCGCCACCGGCAGTACGCTGCTCGACGGCGTGATCGCCATCCAGGCGCTGGGCAGCGCGCAGCCCGTCGAAGGCATGCAGCTCGAAGTGGTGAGGTCGGGCGGCACCCTGTCCGTCGACACGCTGCAAGTGAATGCCCCGCTGAGCGGGTACACGACGCAGGCCAGCGGCGGCACATTGCGCATCGGTTTCACCCAATGCACGGTAGGCATCTGCTGGGACGGTGGCGCCGGCACGGGCAACTGGCTGGATGCCGCCAACTGGACCGGCGACGTGCTGCCGGGCCTGACCGATCTGGTGTTCATCAACCTGGCAAGTGGCGCCGACGTGGCGCTTAACGCAGTGCCATCGGTCACCATCGGCGGACTCACGATAGGCAATGGCAACGCGCTGACGCTCACCGGGGGCGTGCTCAACGCACCGACCACCGTGCTCAGCGGCGGCACGCTCACACTCGATGGCGGTACGCTGGACTTCGGCAGCGGGCTGTCCAACGCGGGCACGATCAATCTGAGCGGCGGCGCTCTCATGGGTACGCAGCTGGACAACAGCGGCCTGTTCGCAGTCAGCTCGGCCACGTCGCGGACCGACATTGATCGCTTCATCAATACGGGCACTGTGCGTGTGGATGTCGATGGGGTGTTCACACTGGGCCAGGACGGCGAGTCCTTCGCCAACAACGGTACGGTGGATGTGGCCAGCAGCAGCACGCTGGTGATCGCCGCCGACGATATCGATGGCGCCGGAGCGCAGGGCGATACCGGCCAGTATCTGGTGGCCTCTGGCAGCACGCTGGTGTTCGAAGACGCCGTGCGCGACTTCAACAACGGTTCGCGCATCAGCGGCGCAGGGGATGTGAATTTCGACGGTGGCGACTACGACATCAACGGTATCTACGCAGTCGGTGGCACCACCCGCGTCAGCAGCAACACGCTGGTGAGCTTCAACAGCACGGCCAGCATCGGATCGCTCGAGCTCGCCGGCACCGTCGATGGCAACGGCGCGCTCAACATCGCCAACGACCTGAACTGGACGGGCGGCACGATCGCCGGCACCGGACGCAACGTCAATGTGGGCGGCGACACCACGATGAACGGTTCCGGACTGTCGCTCGCCGGCGCACGCCTGAACATCACGGGCGACGGCGTGGTCGATGCCGGCACCTCGCTCGCACTGAGCGGCGGCGCGCAGGTCATCGTCGGCAGCGGCGCGACGCTGGGCATCGGCTCCGGTGCGTCGATCGGCGGCAGCGGCAGTTTGGTGAACCGCGGCACGCTCGAAGGCACGGTTGGCGGCGGCAGCTCGAACATCGGCGTGCTGCTGTCCAACTTCGGTGAAGTGAGCGCCAGTTCGGGCAATCTGGGCCTGACCGGCGGCATCGCGAATACCGGTGCCGGCAGCTTCGTCATCGGCGCCGACGCGACGATGGAACTGGGCGGCGACCTGCCGCCGGACATCTTCGACCGCATCGGCGGCGCCGGCACGCTCAGCTTCTCGCCGACCTCGCAGCCGGTGATCAACCGCAGTTACGCTGCACAGGGCGGCACGCCATTCAGCTTCAGTCTGCGCTCGGGCGCCGTGCTGACCGGTCTGCCGCAGAACGGCACGGTCGGTGGAGAAGCCGCCGGCTGGATCTATACGGCGAACGCGGGCTTCAACGGCACCGACAGCGCCCGCTTCACGCTGAGCCTGGGCAGCGGCACGGCCGTGTTCAACATCAGTTTCGCCGTCACCTCGGAACCGGCCGTCACGCAACCGCAGGTGCAGGTGATCGCCACCACGCTGCTGCCGGAAGTGTTCCAGCCGCCGCGTATCGTGCTGCCGTCAACGCCGCCGCAGGTCAGTGCCCCGATCAATGTCGCGAGCGTAGACGCGCTGAGCGACATCGCCACCGCGTCGGGCCCGCAATTCGACCAGCCGCTGCGCGATTTCCGCGCCAGCCGCCTGCAGTGCCGCTAAGGAGTCCGTCCATGAACGTCCGCATTCCCAACCCCCGAATGCTCATGCTGGCCGCGGCATTCGTCGCTGCACCGCTGGCTGCGCAAACCACGCCGACGCCGGCCGCCGGCCGCGTCAGTTATCTGTCCGGCACCATGTACGTACAGACGGCTGACAACAAGACGCGCATCCTCGGGCGCGATTCGTCGATCTACACCGGCGACGTCATCACCACCGAAAAGACCACGGTTGCGCGCATCGAATTCGGTGACGGCTCATCGCTGGCGCTGAAGCCACGCAGCCAGGTGAAGATCGACGGCTACGCCTTCGACGAGGCGAAGCCGGAGAAGGACAGCCTGCTGTATAGCCTGGTCAAGGGTGGCCTGCGTGCAGTGACCGGCCTGATCGGCAAGCGCAATCGCGAGGGCTACCGCGCGAGCACGGTGACCGCCACGATAGGCATCCGCGGCACGCGCTTCGGCATGCTGTTGTGCGACGAGAACACCAAGGACGACCCCGCCTGCATCAAGGCGCTGGAGGAGGCAAAGGACGGCAAGCCGGGCGAGCCGGCGCTGGTGTTCGACGTCGAGGAAGGCAGCATCGAAGTGAAGAACGATGCCGGCAGCAAGACCTTCGATGTCGGTCAGGCCGGCGTCGTGTCGAGCAGCAAGTCGGCGCCGCAGCCGCTGCCCGAGAATCCGGGGCTGAACGAGTCGTTGCCCTCGTCCACCGCGGCCCGCCCCGGTCCGGCCGGCATGAATGGCAGCACCGGCCTGGGCAGCGATTCGGACGCCTCCTGCACGGTGCAGTAAGCATCCGGCACGGGGCCGACGGCCCCGCCGGTAGCGGGCTGCCTTACTTCACGCCCGCCATGCGCTTTTCGAGCTGCGCCACCGGCACATAGCCCGGAATGCGCTCGCCATTGCTGAGGAAGATGGTCGGCGTGCCGCGCACGCGATACTTCTCGCCCAGCGCGGCCGACTTCTGCAGACCGGCGGTATCGCACGAAGCAGTTGCGGCGGCCGGCGCGACATTGGCCGTCATCCAGTCGCTCCACGCCTTCTGGCGGTCACCGGCACACCAGATCGCTTCCGACTTCTTCTGCGAATCCGGGCCGAGAACCGGCGTCAGGAAGGTGTAGACGGTCACGTCGTTCAGCGTCAGCAGTTCCTTCGCCAGCTTCTTGCAGTAGCCACAGTTCGGGTCTTCGAAAGTGGCGATGACACGCTTGCCGTTGCCGCGCACCTGCTTGATCGCGACGTCCAGCGGCAGCTCGGCGAAGTTGATCGCCGACAGCTGGTTCACGCGCGCCTGCGTGATGTTCTGGCGCGTCTTCGCGTCGAGGATTTCGCCTAGGATGAGGTAGTTCGCCTTCTCGTCGGTGTAGAGGATTTCTCCGCCGACGCGCACTTCATACAGACCCAGATAGGGCGTCTTCGTCACGCCTTCGACCTTGGCACCGGCGCCCAGCGTGGACTCGACTGCGGCCTTGATCGTGTCTTCCGGCCCCGCCCAGGCGGTGGATGCAGCCAGTGCGCACAGCAGCGCTGCGGTGTGCTTGATGGACATGTAGTTTCCTTGTGAGGGCGCGCATCGTTGCGCGCCGGTTGTGAGTACTCAGCCGAGTGCGTAGCGTACCAGCGCATTCCTTACGACAGGCAGGCGCCGGGTCAGGTTCAGTCCGCTGTTGCGCAACCAGGACAGCGCCGGCCACTGCGGCCGGAACAGCTCGTGCAGCGCGTGCGTGGTGAGTTGCATCGCATTCACCTCTTCCGCCCGCTTGCGCTCGTAGCGGCGCAGCAGACGCACGTCGCCGAGCACGCTGCGGTCGGCGTCCGCCAGCACTTCGGCCAGCACGCGCACATCGGCAAACCCCAGATTGACGCCGTGGCCGGACAGCGGATGGATGGCATGCGCGGCGTCGCCGACCAGCGCCACACCGGGCGCAACCACCTTCGGCACCTGCATCAACCGAAGCGGAAACCCGGCCGCCGGCGTCACCACTTCGAGCGCACCGAGCACGTGATCGCCGGCAGCGGCTACCTGAGTCGCCAGCGTAGCGGCGTCGTATTGCAGCAATTCGCGCGCGGTCGCTTCCGGCGCGGACCACACCATGGACATGTGCTGGTCAGGCAAGGGCAGGAAGGCGAGCACGCCATCGGGCCTGAACCACTGCCAGGCCGTACCCAGATGCGGCTTCTCGCAGCGGAAGTTGGCGACCACACCCTGCTCCTGGTAGTCGGTGAAGCGTGCCTCCAGCCCGCTCTGCGCGCGCACCCAGGAGTTGACGCCATCGGCACCGACCACCAGCGCAGCGTCGAGCACCCGGCCGTCCTCCAGCGCCAGCCGCGAGCGACCGTCGGCGACAGTCAGCGACAGCGGCCGCGCCGGACACAGCAGAGTCACGTTGGCCTGCCGCTTGACGCCTTCCCACAATTCGCGCGCGATCAAGCTGGATTCGGCGATCCACGCCAGTTCGCCGACACCGACGTCGAAGGCGGAAAAGTCGAGCCGCGCGCCGCGGTCGCCGAACACCTCGATGCGCGTCATCGGCTGCAGGCGGCCGCTGTCCAGATGCGCCCAGGCGCCGACCGCATCGAGAAAGCGCGCGCTCGACGGACTGACTGCATACACCCGCGCGTCCCAGCCACCGACCGGCCACTCGGGCATGCGCCCCTCGACCAGCGCCACCGACAGCTGCGAACGGCGCAAGGCCGCGCACAGCGCCAGGCCGGGCAGCCCCGCGCCCACCACAACCACGTCGAACTCCATATCCCGCTGCATCGTGGCGAACCCGCTCAAGTCCAATCAACCCGCGATTGTCCGGCCGCTGCGCCGTCCTTGACAAGTACCGGTGTCTAAACGACAATCCGCGTCCTTTCGCGTGGTGATGTAGCTCAGCTGGTTAGAGCGACGGATTCATAATCCGTAGGTCGAGGGTTCAAGTCCCCCCATCACCACCACTCCGGTTGCAGAAAAAAGCCCGATCCGCGGATCGGGCTTTTTTTCGTCCAGCTGACGCGATCAGGCGCTCAGCACTTCGTCCTGCAACAGACTGTTGGCGTCCGACAGCTCGCCGCGGACCTGGTCGCGCAGCATGTCGTACAGCGCGTCGAGGTCGAGTGCGGACACCAGCGGGCGGTCGCGGCCGGTGATGATGAGACGGTCGAGCCAGCGGAAGCGCCCGGCGACCATGTCGGGTACGGGCCGGACGTCGTTCGGGCCACATTCGGTCACGCTGATCAGATCGTCCACCACCAGCCCCAGACGACCACGCGCACAGTGCGTGACCACGACGTGACCGCGACTTTCGGCGCGCGGCAGCTCGAAGAAGGCACGCAGATTGACGACCGGCACATGTTCCAGCCCGCCCGCGTCGTCGAGCGGCAGCACGCCAGCCACCAGCCCGTCGCCACTGCCGATCCGGCGCACCCGATCGATATCGGCCGCCTCCAGTACTTGGCCCGCGCTGACCGCGAGATGCCGGTCGTCGAGGCGGAATACCGCAAACTCCTCACCCTCGCCCGGGCGCACGCTGCTCTCGGCCTCGCCCATGCCAGCCGCGTTGTCACTGCGGCCCCCGGAGACCTCCGGTAGCGCCAGCGCGACAACGGCGACCAGATCGTTGCGGTAATCGCCGGTGGTCTTGTATTCGCGATAGCCCGCCGACAGCGCGACACCGGCCATATGGCGCACGCCGTCGAAATCGATCAGCGCGTGACGACTGGCGCCGGCGTCGAGACCGACCGCGAGTTCGCCCAGATCCAGCCGGCTTCCCGGCACGAGATCCGGTCGCGTGCTGGCGACGACGCAGCCATCGCGCTCGCAGAAGGCGGCCCACACGCCATCGCGCGCGGGCAGCAGTTCGCTCAGCATGGCCCTGAATTCGCGCGCCGATTCGAACACGATGCCGATGCCGCCAACCACGCGCGTGTCGTCGGCCGGCGCGCGGATGGCCGCATGGTAGATGTAGGTCGGCGCGTCGCGATGCAGCGGACTGGCTGCGAAGGGCGAAACCGCGTAGCTCTGTGTGCTGGCCAGCCGGTTCACCGCATCGACGATGCGGCCGTCGACCTGCCGGCCGACGGTGTCGTCCGCCGCGCCGGACAGCGTGCTGCAGGCCACGATGCGCCCGTCCGCGCCATAGACGAAGAGCCGGTCGTACACCGTGTAGAGCCTGTTGATGTCGTCGAGCAGTGCGCCAAGCGATGCGCCGCCGCGACCACTGGCGAGCGCCTCGCGCAAGGCCGGCGCCAGCGCCCACCAGCGGCAGTCGTTGGCGCGCTCGTACAGATTGCGGTCCATCACGTCCATCATCAGTCGCGACACGAACTGCAGATCCTGCAGCGTCGACGACATGATGGTGTCGGACAGCGCGGCCAGCGCACGCGAGAACACCGCCCGCATGCGCTCGCCGGTTTCGCTGATCTGCTGCAGCATGGACTTCAGCTTCAGCGAATCGCCACGACGACCGCCCGCCATCACCTGACCATTCCAGACGACCCGGTTCAGCGCGTCCTTGATCGCCCCCGCCTGCGCCTCGATAGCCGCCAGTTCGCCGCAGTTCAGGCCTGACGACTGTGCCCCTGCCCCCTGCAGCACGACCGCCTCTTCGCGAAAGGCCGATTCGGCCGGCACCATGACGTGACCGCGCCAGCCCGGACCTGCGTAGCCCTGGTAGCCGGTCGCCTCGCAGGTGCAGGCGACGTATTCGCGACCGCCGAAGTCGATCAGCGCCCCGTCGGCACCGGCAGCGGCCTCCGGCGTGCGGCCAAGCGGCACGTGGTCCGGGTCGCTGCTGGCAATGACATGTCCAGCGGCATCGAGCAGCAGCATGACCGCCCGATCGCGCGGGCGACGGAAAGTACGGAAAATGCCGGCCATTTCGTCGTCGAAACGGAAGGACAGACAGAGCACGCCGAGCGCCCGGCCATCCGCGTCGTCGATGCGTCGCGCGTAAACCAGCGCGCGTTCGCGTCCTGGCAGCAGCGCGCAGTGCCCGAAGTGTTCAACGTAGCCCGGTGCCGCGAGCGCGCGTTCCAGCAAGGCCGGATCGCCGGCCGTCGCGTCGGGCGAGGCACCGATGGCTGCGCGCACCTCGCCGCGCAGATCGAGCACGAAGATGGCGTCGTACACCGAATACTTGCGGATGTACTCGTGCAGACGCGCCTCAAGGCACTCTTGGCCGTGACCGCCGGCGCGCAGGAAGCTGCGGATGTCGCCGTCGGTCGCGAGAAAGCCGACGTCGGCCGTGCGCTCGTACAGGTTGCGCACCACCACATCGACGACCGCGCGCGCCCGTGCGCGCATCTGCAGCACCACCTTGTTCACATTCTCGGCGGCCAGCGCGCGAACCAGTTCGGTTTCCAGCTTCCCGAATGCCTCGCGCGTGCTGGCCATGGCCGGCAGGATGGTTTTCGCCTCGGCCGGGCAGACCATCTTGGCCGTGGTCTCGATCAGTCGCCAGGTGAAGCGCAGTTCCGACAGCTCGCGCTCGCAGGCAAGCACGCTGCGCATATGTGGAAGGAGGGATTGCGGACAGTACATCGGACGCTCCGTTCTGATGGTTTTCAGTTCAGAACGGCAACGAACACAAGAAGTTAAGCGATTGATTGAAAATCACTTTTCCGGTGCATCGATGCACCACTCAGGCGCACCCCCAGCACCTCGAAGGGGCCGCACGCCCCGTTGCAGGGCGAAAAAAAGGGCGGTGCGAACCGCCCTTCTTTGTTCAGGCCCGCGCCGCGGACCTGCCGACCGGCATCACTCCTTGCCGATCTGCCACTTCTCGTCCGACTGCGACACCACTTCGCCAGACTCCGTATCGACTTCCAGCTTCACTTCCTTCCCGTCAGTAGTCTTGATGTCGAACTCGTACGAGCCCTTGCCGTCCGGTTCGATCTCGTACTCGACCTCGACGATCTCGCCCGGCACCTTCTTCAGCGCGATCTCGCGGGCTGCTGCCTCGCTGACCTTGGCGCCGGAGAACTTCGGGTGTTCCTTGGTCACTTCTTCCTCGACCTCGACCACCTTGCCCGACTTGCCCGCGCACTCGACATCCCACGCCTTGCCATCGGGCGTCTCGATATCGAATTCGTAGATGTAACCTTCGCCCGCTTCCTTCTTCAGTTCGACCTTGACGATCTGGCCGGCCTTGGCCTTCAGAGCCGCCTTCATGCACTTTTCGAGGCCTGCCGAGGTCTTCGGCATGTGATGTTCCGCGAATGCCGGTGCGGCGACGCCGGCAGTAATGAGCAGGGTAGCCAGCAGGTGAGCGCTCTTCATGGTGTGTTCTCCTTTTTCGGTATGCCAGAATGGGGTCCGCAGCGTGTTGCGCTGCAGTATCCGAAGTCTAGCCCCGACCCGGGAAAGTTTCCCGGAAGTCATCCGGAAGAGTGACATATTGGGATATTTTCCCGTCGAGATCGGGAAAATATCCCTGTTACCCGGGACACAGTGCTCCCCGGTCGAACAGTGTGCACCCGCACCAATCAATCGCGCCCCCGGCCGTTTCCGTTGCCCGGACCGCCGCCGTGCCCACGACCGCCCTTGTCGGGCTTGCCGCCGCGGTGATCATCGTAGCCGCCACGGTGGTGATCGTCGCGGTCGTGCCGGTCGTAATGCCGGTGCCCGTCGTGATGATCGTGGCGCACCTCACGATAGGCGTGGCGCTCGCGGTAGCGCGGCACATAGACGTCGTTGTACCAGCTGTCCTGCACGAAATAGACCGGGCGGCCACAGGCCTCGTAACGACCGCAGTACTTGCGCCAGTTCTTGGCATGGCCCGGCGGCACATGCATGTAGACCGGCGGCGGCAGATGCGGGCCCGACACGATGACCACCGGCTGCGGGTAGATCAGACGCGGCCGCGGGTAGTAGTCGCCAATGTCGATATGGCCATAGAAGCCGGGCTGTCCGATCGAGATCGACACACCGACGTCGGCGGCCAGCGCCGGCAGTGCGGACAGGGCCAGAGCGGCCGTCATCATCATCTTCTTCATCGTCTTGTCTCCGCATGATTCACAGTGATTCCAACGGGTGCGGAGGGCTGGGCGCAGACGGCCACGTGTAATCGACATGCTTCAAATCGTTACCGGACGCGCGCCAGACAACGGACCCGCTGTCACAGCCTGAATCTTGGTCGCGGGCCGTCGCCCGGCCTGTAGGAATCGACGAAACGGGGCGGAGGTGCCGGCCGACGCGGGTCGTCCGCGTGGCCCGACCGGCAAGGAGACTAGACAGCTGTCAGCGATGCCGCGCGGCGCGGAAACGCGCCAGTTCGCGCGCAGTGTGCGATGTGGCGGCCTGCGGCAGCAGATCGACCGGCGCACCGGCCGCGACCACGCGGCCACCGCCGTCGCCGCCTTCCGGACCGAGGTCGATGATCCAGTCGGCTTCGGCCATCAGATCGAGATCGTGCTCGATCACCACCACCGAATGACCGGCATCGACCAGCCGGTGCAGTACGCCGATCAGCTTGGCGATGTCGGCCATGTGCAGACCGGTGGTCGGCTCGTCCAGCACGTACAGCGTGTGCGGATTGCCGCGGCCGCGCCGCGCATTCGCCGGATCGCTCGCGTCGGCCGGCGACTTGGCCAGTTCGGTCACCAGCTTCATGCGCTGCGCCTCGCCGCCTGACAAGGTCGGGCTGTGCTGGCCCAGCGTCAGATAGCCCAACCCGACCTCCTGCATCAGCTTCAGCGTGTCAGCCAGCTTGCGGTGGGCAGCGAAGAACTCCACCGCCTCGTCCACGCTCATCGCCAGCACGTCGGCGATGCTCTTGCCGCGCCAGATGACGGCGCGCGTCTCCGAGTTGAAACGCGCACCGTTGCAGGCTTCGCACAGCACCCGCACGTCCGGCAGGAAGGACATTTCGATCTGCCGCAGGCCCTGCCCCTCGCACACCGGGCAGCGGCCGGGGCCGGTATTGAAGGAGAAACGCGCAGCGGTAAAGCCGCGTTCGCGCGCGTCCTGGGTGTCGGCGTACAGCTTGCGTATCGCGTCCCAGAAACCGATATAGGTGGCCGGGCAGGAACGCGGCGTCTTGCCGATCGGCGTCTGGTCCACTTCGAGCACGCGGCCGAGCGCACCCCAGCCTTCGACGTCGCTGCAGCCGGTCAGCGCGGCCTTCGGGTCGTTCAGCCGCGCAGCCACGCCGTCGCGCAGCACGTCGCGCGCGAGCGACGACTTGCCGGAGCCGGACACGCCGGTCATCACGACCAGACGGCCCAGCGGCACACGCACGTCCATGCCTTTCAGGTTGTGCAGCGTGGCGCCGCGCACGAGCAGCGAGGGCGTGTCGTCAGTGACCGGCCGGCGCGCAGTGAAACTATGGTCCAGCGGGCGGGCCAGGAAACGGCCGGTGATCGATTCCGGCTGTTTCGCCAGATCGCTGGCGTGGCCTTCGGCGATCACCTCGCCGCCGAGCCGGCCGGCGCCGGGGCCAAGGTCGATCACGTGGTCGGCGCGCAGGATGGTGTCTTCGTCGTGTTCGACCACCAGCAGCGTGTTGCCCTTGTCGCGCAGCTTCACCAGCGTGTCGAGCAGCACCTGGTTGTCGCGCGGATGCAGGCCTATGGTCGGCTCGTCCAGCACGTAGCAGACGCCGCGCAGGTTCGAGCCAAGCTGGGCCGCGAGCCGGATGCGCTGCGCCTCGCCACCCGACAGCGTGGGTGCGGCACGGTCCAGCGACAGATAGCCGAGACCGACTTCGCTGAGGAAGTGCAGCCGGCTGTTCAGCTCCGCGATCACGTCGCGCGCGATCTCGCCTTCGCGGCCTTCGAGCGACCAGCCGGCAATCGCCGTCTGCAGCGCCGACACCGGCTGCGCGCTCAGCTGCGCGATGGACTGGCCGAACAGCTTCACGTTGCGCGCGACCGGGTTGAGCCGCTCACCGTGGCAGGCCGGGCATTCTTCCGGCTCGCCGTCCTGCCACTCGTTCCAGGTCGCTTCCTCGCCAGTCTGTTCCGCGTCGAAGCCCTGCAGCTTCAAGCCGGTGCCCATGCACTTCGGACACCAGCCGTGCTTGGAATTGAACGAGAACAGGCGCGGATCGAGTTCGGCGAAACCGGTGCCGCAGCTCGGGCAGGCGCGCTGGGTCGAGTACACCTCGACGGTGGGCAGCGGTGCGTCCGGCTGGCCCAGTCGGTCCAGCGGCGACATCAGGTGCAGCACGCCCTTGCCGTGTTCGAGCGCCTGGCGCACCGCGTCGCGCAGCGTGCGCTCGTCGCGTTCGTTCACGACGAAATCGCGGATCGGCAGTTCTATCGTGTGTTCCTTGAAGCGGTCCAGCCGCGGCCAGGGCGAGGTCGGCAGGAATTCGCCATCGACCCGCAGATGGGTGTGGCCGTGCGACTTCGCCCAGCGCGCCAGTTCGGTGTAATAGCCCTTGCGGTTGATCACCAGCGGCGCCAGCAGGCCGATGTGCTGGCCGCGCCGCTCACGCAGGATGCGCGCCACCATCGCGTCCTCGCTCTGCGGCGCGATCGCGCAGCCGCAGTCCGGGCAGTGCTGCACGCCCAGCTTCACGTACATCAGGCGCAGGAAGTGGTAAATCTCGGTCTGCGTCGCGACCGTGCTCTTGCGGCCGCCGCGACTGGTGCGCTGGGCGATCGCCACCGCCGGCGGAATGCCGAACACGCCATCGACGTCCGGCTTGCTCTCCGGCTGCACGAACTGGCGGGCGTAGGCATTCAGCGATTCGAGGTAGCGGCGCTGCCCCTCGCCGAACACGATGTCGAACGCCAGCGTGGACTTGCCGGAGCCGGACACGCCGGTCACCACGGTGAAGCGCTCGCGCGGAATGTCGACCTCGATGTTCTTCAGGTTGTGCTCGCGCGCGCGGTGCACGACGATGCTGTGCGCGGCGCGGGCGCGCAGCGCGCTGTGCGCTGCGTCCTGCTGCTCGACCGGCACCGCCTCGTGCGCGGCCAGCGAGAAGGTGTCGGCCAGCCGGTACTCGGCCAGCGCGCGACCGGTATGCGATGCCGCGCAACCGATGACCTGCGCCGGCGTGCCTTCGAATACGAGCTGGCCGCCGTCCTCGCCCGCTTCCGGGCCGAGGTCGATCAGCCAGTCGGCCGCCGAAATCACGTCGAGGTTGTGTTCGATCACCAGCACCGTGTGGCCGGCGTCGAGCAGCTTGGCGAACGCGCCGAGCAGACGTGCGATGTCGTCGAAGTGCAGGCCGGTGGTCGGTTCGTCCAGCAGGAAGAGCTTGCCGCTGTCGGCCTTTTTGTCGGCCCTCGTGCCCGCCTTCGCGCCCTTCACGTTCGCCGCCTCGGCGAGGAAGCCGGCCAGCTTGAGCCGCTGCGCCTCGCCGCCGGACAGCGTGGGCACCGGCTGGCCCAGCGTCACGTAGTCGAGACCGACATCGACCAGCGCCTGCAGGCCGGCCACCGCGTTGTCGGCGTGGCGGCGCAGCTTGGGTTCGAGGTCGGCCAGATCGCGCAGCCAGTCCAGCGCGTCGCGCACCGTCATCGCCAGCACGTCGGAAATGCTGCGGCCGTCGAGCCGGATTTCGCGCACCTCGGCGCGATAGCGGGTGCCGTCGCAGTCCGGGCAGCGCAGGTACACGTCGGACAGGAACTGCATTTCGACGTGTTCGAAACCGGTGCCGCCACAGGTCGGGCAGCGTCCCTTGCCGGCGTTGAACGAGAAGGTGCCGGCGGTGTAGCCGCGCTGCTTCGCCTCGGCCTGCAGCGCGAACAGTTCGCGTATCGGGTCGAAGGCGCCGACATGGGTGACCGGGTTGGAGCGCGCGCTCTTGCCGATCGGCGACTGGTCCACCATGACCACGTCGACGATGTGCTCCAGCCCCTCGAGCGCGTCGTGCTCTCCGGCCGTTTCGGTCGGCCGGCCGTAGTGCTTCAGCAGCGCCGGGTGCAGCACGTCCTGGATCAGCGTGGACTTGCCGGAGCCGGACACGCCGGTCACCGCGACCAGACGGCCGAGCGGGATGGCGATATCGACGTTCTTCAGGTTGTGCGCACGGGCGCCGCGCAGCACAAGGCGCGGCGTAGCGGCATCGACCGGCCGGCGGCTGCCGAGCGCGGCGTCCACCTTGCGGCGACCGGCCAGATAGTCGGCGGTCAGCGTGTCGGCGCCGGCCATGGCCGCCGGCGCGCCGTCGAACACGATCTGCCCGCCGCGCGTGCCTGCGCCCGGGCCGATGTCGAGCAGGCGGTCAGCATGACGCATGATCTGCGGGTCGTGCTCGACCACCACCAGCGTGTTGCCGGCGTCCTTCAGCCGCTGCATCACGCCGATCACCCGCTCCATGTCGCGTGGGTGCAGGCCGATCGACGGCTCGTCCAGCACGAACAGCGTATTCACCAGCGAAGTGCCGAGTGCCGTCGTCAGGTTGATGCGCTGCACCTCGCCGCCGGACAGCGTGCGCGACTGGCGGTCGAGATTCAGATAGCCCAGACCGACCGTGCACAGATAGCCGAGCCGGGTACGGATTTCCGCCATCAGCTCTTCGGTGGCCGAATCGAGCGGCGGCGGCAGGTCGAGGGCGTCCATCATCGCGCGCAGCTTCACCACCGGCCACCGCATCAGGTCGTGTATCGACTGCCCGTCGATCCTCCACAGCGCCGCGTCGGGCTTGAGCCGGCTGCCGCCGCAGGCCGGGCACTCGGTGTAGGCCCGGTAGCGCGACAGCAGCACGCGGATGTGCATCTTGTAGGCCTTGGTTTCCAGCCACTCGAAAAAATGACGCACGCCGTACCAGGTGCCGGGCCAGGACTTCTGCCAGCTCTTCCACTTCGGGTCGCCTTCGAGCACCCACTGTCGGTGTTCCGGCGACAGCTCGTTGAACGGTACATCGAGCGGCACGCCGTACTTTGGCGCCAGCTTTTCCAGATCGGTCTGGCACTCGTTGTAGGACTCGGTCTGCCACGGCTTCACCGCACCACCGCGCAGCGTCTTGCGGCCGTCCGGAATGACCAGGCCGAAATCGATGCCGATGACGCGGCCGAAGCCGCGGCAGGTTTCGCAGGCGCCGATCGGCGAATTGAACGAGAACGTGGCCGGCATGGCCGGGCTGTAGGCGATGTCGCAGTCGGCGCAGTGCAGCGTGTTCGAGAACGCCCAGCGCTCGCCGCCTTCGCTGTCGAGCAGTTGCACGTGCATGCGGCCGTGACCCAGCTTCAGCGCCGCCTCGACCGCCTCGGCGATGCGCGATTCACCGGCGTTGCCGGCGCGGAAGCGGTCCTGCACCACCTGCAGCACATTGCCTTCGCGCGCGTGGATACGGGTATAGCCCTGGCGCTCCAGCCAGCCCTGCACCTCGGCGTCGGTGAAGTTGTCCGGCACCGTCACCGGCGCGGTCACCGCCAGTCGCGGATCACCGGCCGCGGCGGCGCGTTCGGCGATCCGCTGCGCGATGCGGTCGGCGCTGTCGGCCTGCACCGGCTTGCCGCAGCAGCGGCAGTGCAGCGTGGCGACGCGGGCGAACAGCAGCTTCAGATGATCGTTCAGCTCGGTCATCGTGCCGACCGTCGAGCGCGAAGTGCGCACCTGATTGGTCTGGTCGATCGCGATCGCCGGCGGTACGCCTTCGATGCGGTCCACCTGCGGCGCGTCCATGCGGTCGAGGAACTGCCGCGCGTAGGGCGAGAAGGTTTCGACGTAGCGGCGCTGGCCTTCGGCGTACAGCGTGTCGAACACCAGCGAGGACTTGCCGGAGCCGGACACGCCGGTCACCACGGTCAGCTTGCCGAGCGGAAAGTCGACGTCGAGGTTCTTCAGATTGTTCTGCCGCACGCCGCGCAGGCGGATGGCGGCTTCGGGCGCGGCGGCCACGGGACGATAGCTTTTGCGGGACACGATGGACGGAGTTCGGTAAGTTGGTCGCGAGCTTAGCAGCGACGACGGATTCTGCAGGCGCGGCGCCGCCGGCGATGGCCCACCGACCGCGCGTCGCCGGTCGGAACCGCGTGCAATCAGCGTTCCCGCGGCCGCAGGAAGTCCGGCATGTCGGCCGGATCGGCCTTCCAGAACGGCACCGTCTTGGTGGCGTCGATGTCGGCGTCCAACCATTCGATCGGAATCGCGTAACGCTCCTCGCCCGCGGTCTTGGCGACGAAGGCAAGTATGCCCACCAGTTCGCCGGCCACGTTGAACAGGCCGCCGCCGCTGTCGCCGATGGCGAAGGGCACGCTCACCTGCATCACCGGCGCGCCGTCCATGTGGAAGGTCTTGTCCAGCGCGCCGACCAGCAGACGCACATCGACGCCGTAGGCGCCATTGAAACCGAGCAGCCGGTCGCCCGACTTCAGGTCGCCGGCGCGGGCGATCTTCGCCGCCGGTGCCGCCAGTTCGGGCACCGACAGCACGCACAGGTCGCGCCAGTCGTCGCGGCGCAGCACGCTGGCCGGTTTCGCCACGTACTGGTAGCTGGCTTTCAGAGACTTCGCGCCAGCGATCACGTGACAGGCGGTCGCCACGCGCTGCCCCGGCAGCACGACGCCGCTGCCGATCGAGATCGATCCATCCGGCTGCTCCGCCTGCACGCGCACCGTGGTCTGGATGGCGGTGGCGATGTTCATCGCCTGCGCAGGGCCGGCGGCGAAGACGAGTCCAAGAGGGAAGACGAGGGCGGCGATCGTTGTTCTCATGGCGGGCTCCGGTCGGCAGGCTGAAACGCTGGCTGCGTTTCCGACTGCGGCTCACGCACTTGGTTTCATCGGTGGACGCCAATGGTATGGTCGCGAAAAATCGCGGAGAAAAAGCGCATGCGGCTGACGATGAACACGCAAATCCTGCTCGGCGCATTGATCGGCGCCGGTCTTGGCCTTGCCCTCGGCGCACTGCCGGACGATGCCGCGACGCGTGTGCAGGGGCTTTACCTCGCCGGGCTGATCGGCGGCATCTTCATCGCGCTGCTCAAGATGGTGCTGGTGCCGCTGGTGTTCTCGTCCATCGTGGTCGGTGTGGCCCACCTGCGGCAGCACGGCAACATCCGGCGCGTCTGGGTGACCACGCTGCTGTTCTACCTGCTCACCGTCACCATCGCGGTCATTCTCGGCATCACGGCGGCGAATGTCTTCAAGCCGGGAGCAGGCATGCACCTCGACATGTTCGCCGACGCGCTGGCCGGCTTCCAGGCGAAGCAACTGCCCTTCCCCGACTTCGTGCAGCAGTTCCTGACCGGTCTGTTCAAGAACCCGTTCTCCGCGCTGGCCAACGGCGAAATCGTCGCGCTGGTCGTGTTCGCGCTCATCCTCGGCATCGCGCTGGTGCAGGCTGGCGACCGCTACCCGATCATCAATCGCGGCATGGAAGAGATGCAGGACCTGTCGCTGCGCATCGTCGGCGCCATCATGAAACTTGCCCCTTGGGGCATCGCCGCGCTGCTGGCCAGACTGATCGCCACACAGGATGTCGCCTTGCTCGAAACGATGGCCCGCTTCGTCGCGGTCGTGCTCGGCACCACACTGTTCCACGGCATCGTCGTGCTGCCCGGACTGCTGTGGCTGATCACCCGCGTGACGCCGCTGGCACTTTGGCGCGGCGGTCGCGAATCCTTCATCACCGCGTTGGCCACCAGCTCCAGTTCGGCGACGATGCCGATCACGATGCGCGTGACACAAACGAACTTCGGCGTGCGCCCGGCCACGGTCGGCTTCGTCGTACCGGTCGGCACGACGATGAATATGGACGGCACGGCGCTGTACGAGGCGGCCGCCGCGCTGTTCATCGCCAGTCTGGTCGGCATCGAACTGAGCGCCGGCCAGCAGATCGTCGTCTGCGTGATGTCGATGCTGGCGGCGGTCGGGGCGCCGGGCATTCCGAGCGCCGGCATGGTCACCATGGTGATGGTCTTGCAGTCGGTCGGCCTGCCGGCCGAGGCGATCGCCATCCTGCTGCCGATAGACCGGCTGCTCGATGCGGTCCGCACGGTGGTCAATGTCGAGGGCGACATCGTCGGCAGCATCGTGGTCGATCACGTGGCCGGGGGGGGACACCCCCCGGGATCAAGCGAATCTTGAGGTGCGCGCCTGATGCCCGCATTTATGATGCGGTGCACGAACACGCCTTCGCGATGACCGCCATGGACCCGACCCCCGCCACCTCGCCGGGCGCACCGCGCCCCGGCCCGCTCTTCCCCTGGCTGCGCCTGGACCCGGCGCTGCAGTTCCTGCTGATGATCGGGCTGGCGGCGGTGCTGGCCCTGCTGTCCTGGGCCTTCGCCGAGTCGCGCACGCCACAGGCCATGCACCTGGGCCTGCTGGCCGGGCTGGCCGGCTTCGCCGCCACCGCCGTCGGCGCAGCGCCGGCGCTGGGCCTGCGCTCGCTCGGCCAGCGCGGCTCCGACGTGCTGCTCGGTTTCGGCGCCGGCATGATGCTGGCCGCCTCCTCCTTCTCGCTCATCGTGCCTGGCCTGGACGCCGGCGAAACGATGACCGGCTCGCGCAGCCTGGGCGCAGCGGTGGTGGTCACCGGCATGGCGCTCGGCGTCTGGCTGATGATGATGCTCGACGCGATGACGCCGCACGAACACGAGCACTGCGGCAGTTGCGGCCCGGAAACGCGGATGGGCCGCGTCTGGCTGTTCGTGAACGCCATCGCGCTGCACAACCTGCCGGAAGGCATGGCGATGGGTGTGTCCTTCTCGCAGGCCGACATGGCGGTCGGCCTGCCGCTGTCGACCGCGATCGCGATACAGGACATTCCGGAAGGCCTCGCCGTCGCGGTCGCGTTGCGCGCGGTCGGCATGTCGCCGCTGAAGGCGGTCGGCATCGCGGCGCTGAGCGGTTTCATGGAACCGCTGGGCGCGCTGATCGGCGTCGGGCTGTCGAGCAGCTTCGGACTGTTCTACCCCGGCGGGCTCGGCCTCGCCGCCGGCGCGATGATTTTCGTCGTGTCGCACGAAGTCATCCCGGAAACCCACCGCAACGGCCACGAGAAAGCGGCCACGCTGGGGCTGATGGCGGGTTTCATGGTGATGATGGTGCTGGATACGACCCTGGGCTGAGGGCCTTCGTCCAGCCGCGATCGGGCGTGTTTGTTGTGGGAGCGACCTCTGGTCGCGATGCAGCCTCGGCAGGCCGCAGGCTTCGATTCAGGCTGCTATCGCGAGCAAGCTCGCTCCCACAGAGGCTCTCGCTCCGGCCCGCTCAGTTCCCCGGCGTCACACCATTCGGCAGCAGCACCCACATCCTGCCCTGCTGCTTCATCTTGCCCGCCTGGGCGCCGGCTTCCGGTCCGAAACCCCAGAAAAAGTCGGCGCGCACGCCGCCCTTGATGGCGCCGCCGGTATCCTGCGCCATCATGAGCCGGCGCAGCGGCTGGCTGCTGTTCGGGCGCGTCGTATCCAGCCACACCGGCGCACCGAGCGGCACGCTGCGCGGATCGATGGCGATGACGCGGCCGCCGGCGATCGGCACGCCGAGCGCACCGAGCGGGCCTTCGGGCAGGCCGGGCGCCTGCTTGCCTATCGGCAGTTCGCGGAAGAACACATAGCTCGGATTGGCCGCCATCATCGTCGCGACACGCGACGGATTGGCGCGCGCCCACTCGCGTATGCCCTGCATCGACGCCTGTTCGAGCTTCAGCTCACCCTGGTCCACCAGCCAGCGGCCGATCGACTGGTAGGGGTGGCCGTTCTGGTCGGCGTAGCCGACGCGCACGCGACTGCCATCCGGCAGTTCCACCTGCCCGGAGCCCTGCACCTGCAGGAAGAACACGTCGATCGCGTCGGCCGCCCAGAACAGTGCCTTGCGGTCGAGTTCGGCGGCGCGGGCATCCAGTTCGGCGCGCGTCCAATAGGGCACGACCTTGCGACCGTCCAGCCGGCCGCGCAGCCGCATGTTCTTCAGGTCGGGATGCACGCTGGCCAGATCGATCACCAGCAGATCGTCCGGCACGGCATGGATCGCGTACTTGTAGGCGCCGCCGCGCGTGCGGTTCGCCTTCAGCAGCGGTTCGTAATAGCCGGTGACCAGGCCCTGGTCGCTGCCGTCGCCATTGAGCAGCTGCCAGGGGCGGAAGAAGGATTCGTAGAACGCCCGCACCGCAGCGCGGTCTGTCGCATCGAGCATGACGAGCGCGGCACAGGGCTCCGCCCAGCCCGGCTTGTTCGCCACCGCGCTGCATGAGGCGCGCAGCGCCGGCAACGATTCACGCAGGTCATCGTCGCTCCAGCCTTCGAGCGCGGCCCAGTCGGCCGCCACCAGCTTCGGTGGCAGCGGCTTCGCCTCGGGCGCCGGCGGTGGCGGGCACACCGGGCAGGCGGCACAGGCCGGGCATGCCGGACAGCTCTGCGGCACGGGCGGCGGCGCAGGCGGACACACCGGGGCGGCGACCGGCGCCGGCTCCACGCGGGGCGCCGGCTTCGGCGTGCCGGCACAGGCCGCCAACAGCAGCGACACACACATCAGAACACCTGCGCTGCGCAGGCGGATTTGCTGGAACATCGGGATTTATTTAGATTGGTGCGCCCGCGAGCGCCGAGTGCGCAATGATAACGAGCACCCGCCCGACAGGCGGGTGCGACGACAACGAAAGCTTCATTCCCATGTGGTTATTCCTGCTCGAAGCCGGCACCGCGCTGGCGCTTTTCCTGTTCATCCTGTGGTGGACCCTGCCCAAGAAGGAAAAGGACTCCGCCGACGACAGCGGCGCCACCCCGTCCAGCGACAAGGAGGGTGACCGTGAACAGCCGTGATGGTTTCGAAAGCCTGATCGCGCGTGCGCACGCGCTGTTCGACCGGCTGGAGCAGATCCTGCCGCCGCCGCCGGTCGAACCCGACTGGAAGGCGATCGCCTTCCGCTGGCGTCGCAGCAACGGCCGTGGCCGGCTGGAGGCGGTCGCCCATCCGCACAAGCTGCGTCTGACCGACCTGCGCGACATCGATGTGCAGAAGGCGCGCATCAAGGCCAACACGCAGCAGTTCGTCGACGGCAAACCGGCCAACAACGTGCTGCTGACCGGCGCCCGCGGCACCGGCAAGAGCTCGCTGGTGAAGGCGCTGCTGAACGAATACGCGAAGAAGGGCCTGCGCCTGATCGAGGTGGACCGCGACGACCTGACCGATCTGCCGGACATCACCGACCTGATCGCCAGTCGGCCCGAGCGCTTCATCATCTATTGCGACGATCTGTCCTTCGAATCCGGCGAACCCGGCTACAAGGCGCTGAAGAGCATTCTCGACGGCTCGGTGTCGGCGGTGCTCGACAACGTGCTCATCTACGCCACGTCGAACCGTCGCCACCTGATGCCCGAGTACTTTTCGGAAAACCGTGAGGCGAAGCACGTCGACGGCGAGGTGCATCCGGGCGAAGCGATCGAGGAAAAGGTGTCGCTGTCCGAACGTTTCGGGCTTTGGCTGTCCTTCTACCCCTTCGACCAGGACGCCTACCTGAACATCGTGAACCATTGGCTCAAGAGATTCGGCCTGAGCGCGGCCGACATCGAAGCGGCGCGCAGCGCCGCGCTGCTGTGGTCGCTGGAGCGCGGCGCCCGCAGCGGCCGCGTCGCCTGGCAGTTCGCGCGCGACTGGGCCGGCCAGCACGCCGCGCGGGGCAAGTAATGAGCGAACGCAAGCAGGTGGCCGTGGCGGCCGCCGTCATCTTCCGTGACGGGCCTCAGGGCCACACTGAGGGCCGTGAGTTCCTGCTCGGCCAGCGCGCACCCGGCACCTTCTACCCGGGCTACTGGGAATTCCCGGGCGGCAAGGTGGAAAAGGGCGAGGCGCCGGTCGACGCGCTGAAGCGCGAACTGGACGAGGAACTGGGCATCCGCGTCGAGCACTGCACGCCGTGGATCACGCTGACTCACGAATACGAGCACGCCCACGTGCGGCTGCATTTCTTCCGCGTCGAACGCTGGAGCGGCCGCGTGCATGACCACGTGCACAGCGCACTGGCCTGGCAGACGGCCGATGCGCTCACCGTGGCGCCGATGCTGCCGGCCAATGGCCCGGTGATGAAATCGCTGCGCCTGCCGTCGCGTATGGCGGTGACGCACGCCTTCCAGATCGGCACCGCCGCCCAGCTCGACGCGATCCACCAGGCCTGCCGCCGTGGCCGGCTGCTGCTGCAGATCCGTGAGCCGGTGCTCGACGCGCCGGCGCTCGGCTTCGCGCGTGAGGCGATACGGATTGCGCACGAGCATGGCTGCCCTGTCGTGCTGAACGGCAGCATCGATATGGCGAAGGAGCTGGGCGCCGACGGCGTGCACCTGAAGGCCGCCCAGCTGTCGGAGCTCGCCGCGCGGCCCGATTTCGACTGGGTCGGTGCCTCCTGCCACACGGCGGACGAGCTGGCGCTGGCGGTTCGCCTGGGCCTGGACTACGCGGTCGCCGGTTCGGTGCTGCCGACCGCCAGCCACCCCGGGGGCGACACCTTGGGCTGGGACGGCCTCGCGGCGCTGATCGCCGGCAGCCCGCTGCCGGTGTTCGCCATCGGCGGCCTCGACGACAGCCACCTCGCGCGTGCCCAGGACTGCGGCGCGCACGGCATCGCCGCGATACGCGGCGCCTGGGTGCTGTAAACAATGGATCGCCGCCGCTTCCTGCTGCAGCTGGCCGCGCTCGCCGCCCTGCCGTCGCGACTGCGCGCGGCGGAAGCGGATTATTCGCACGGACTGCTGTGGGCGGTGCACAGCGGCGACGCGCCGGTGAGTCACCTGTACGGCACGCTGCACAGCGGCGATCCGCGGGTGCTGGCACGCGCGGCACCGCTGCGCGCGCGCATTGCCGAGGCACGTCTTTTCATGCCGGAACTGGTGACCGACGCCGAGGCGGTGTCCATCTACCAGGCGGCCAGCGTCTATGGCAGCGACGACCTGCCGCGTCGGGTCGGCCGGGCGAAGTGGCCGCGCATCGAAAAGATGCTGGCGCTGCACGGCGTCGATTCGCGGGTTGCCGTGCGCCTGCGCCCTTGGGCGGCGCTGCTGACGCTGCTGCAGCCGGTGGCCGCGCAGCAACCTTCGCTCGACGAAGCGCTGATCTCGCTGGCGCGCGCGCAGAAGGTGGCCGTGCGGCCGCTGGAACAGGTGCAGGAACAGATAGACGCCATCGCGCTGCTGCCGGAGAAGACCCAGATCGCGCTGCTGATCGACGCCGCGCGCCGGCACGACCGCCTGCAAGCCGCCATCGAACCGATGACCGTCGCCTGGCTGGCCGGCGAGGTGGGCGAACTGTCGCGCATCAACAGCGGGCTGATGTCCGAAGACCTGGCGCTGCGCGAGCATGCCCGCCTGTTCATGCAGTCCCTGCTCGGCGCACGCAACGCCCGCTTCGCCGAGCGGCTGCTGCCGGAAATTCAGGTCGGCGGCGTGTTTTCCGCCTTCGGCGCCTCCCACCTTGCAGGCCCCGACGGCGTGCTCGCGCGCCTCGCTGCGGCCGGCTGTCAAATTGAATCAGTGACTTGACGCTCCAGTTTTCCTCAATCGTGCCGTAATCCACACACGATGAATCGTTCGGCCGGGTATTCCGCCCGGCACGGATGCACAGGAGACGAGCCATGATTTCATTCAACCGGATGTCGGTTGTCAGCCAGCTCTCGATATCGATCGGTCTGCTCTGCGCGGTCATTTTCGTCGCACTGATTGCAGTCGTATCGGTCTCAAGCAATCGCGCTGCGATGGAGCAGACACAGAGCGTCCTCGGCGATCAGGCCGACGCGACCGCAAAACTGCTCGATCTGAGCTTCGAGAACGCGCTTGCCAATGCCGCCAAGGGCATGGCTGCCCTGAGGGGCGCGCTGGGCACGGTCACCATCGACGAAGACACGGTGGCCATGGGCAAGTACCCGGCGGTACGCGTGGCGCGTGCGGGCGGCAACGTACTCAACGGCGACGAAGCCCGGATGAAATCGACGCGCGACCTGATCGGCGCCGATCCGGCCGTGATGGTGCGCGTCGGCGACGAATTCGTGCGCGTAGCGACACTGCTCAAGGACGCCGAGGGCCGTTCGCAGGCCGGCGTCGCGATCAAGAACGGCCCCGACACGGCGGCGCTGCTGAAGGGCGACAGCTACCAGGGCGTGGTGATGCGCAACGGCCGCTTCTACATTTCCTCGCTCGAACCGATCAAGGACGCCGCCGGACGCGTGGTCGGTGCGCTGTCCGCGCGGGTCGACGTGCAGCAGGGCATCGACCATCTGTTCGAATCGCTGAAGTCCATCCGCGTCGGCGAAACCGGCTACATCCACGTGCTCCGGCCGGGCGAAAGCGCCGAAGACTCGACCATGCTGTTCCACCCGAAGCACGCGGGCAAGACGCTGAAGGAGATCGGCAACGACACGCTGACCCGCATCATCGGCGAACAGATCAGCAAGAAGAATGGCGACCACATCTACGACTGGCCGAGAAACGACGGCTCGATCGCACCGAAGATCGCAGCCTACCGGCTGTCGGACAAGTGGGGCTGGATCGTTTCTTCCGGCGCTCACGTCGAAGAATTCACGCGCTCGAACATCCAGCTGCGCAATCTGCTGATCGGCATCTGCGTCGCCTCGGCGCTGATGTTCGCCGCCTTGACCTGGTGGCTGGCACGCAGCCGGCTGAGCCGCCTGAACAAGGTTTCTGCCGCGATGACCCGGCTCGGCAACGGCGACTTCAGCCAGCGTCTCGACGTGGTGAGTGGCACGACGCACAACGAACTGGACCTCATCTCGATCCAGATGAACGAGGCGACGCGCAAGACCGCGGCGCTGATCACCGCCACCGCCGAGGCAGCGCGGGCGGTCGGCAATGCGGCGCGCGAACTGCGTGCCGGGTCGAGCGAGGTGGTGAGCGGTTCGACCGAACAGAGCAGTGCGGCCGCCGGCCTGGCCGCCGCCATCGAGGAACTGTCGGTCAGCATCACGCATGTGGCCGACAGCGCCGGCGTCGCCGACGGCATCACGCGCGAGGCACGCAGTGCGGCGACGCAGGGTGAGCAGAAGCTGGCCAGCATGGTCGACGGCATGCAGCGCATCGCCGCCGAGATCGGCGACGCCTCGTCGGCAGTGACCGATCTGGCCGGTCGCACGCGGGAAATTTCGAACGTCGGCCGCATCATTCAGGAAATCGCCGAACAGACCAATCTGCTGGCGCTCAACGCGGCAATCGAAGCGGCGCGCGCTGGCGAATCCGGCCGCGGCTTCGCGGTCGTCGCCGACGAAGTCCGCAAGCTGGCCGAGCGCACCGCGGCGTCGACGCAGGAGATCGCCAATATGGTGAGCAGCGTCCAGGCCGACGCTGACAAGGTGGTACGCCGCATCGGCGAGGTCAGCGGCCAGGTCGGCGCCGGCGTGACGCTGGCCACCGAAGCGGGCGAAGTGCTGCGCGTAATCAGCGAACAGAGCGAGCGCACCGCCGAGGCGATGAAGGAAATCGCCGCTGCCACGCGCGAACAGAGCAGCGCCAGCCAGTCGGTGGCGCAGGGCGTCGAGCGCATCGCCGGCATGGCCGAGCAGAACGCCGACATCACCCGTCGCGCCGACGGCCAGACGCACGGCCTCGAAGTGCTGGCCGGCCAGCTGCAGGACAACGTCGGCCGCTTCGTGGTCTGACGTCCCGCCCGGTCCGCCGCGTCGTGTCCAGCCTGCTTCAATCCAGCCTGCGCCGACGCGGTGTCATCTGGATATTCTGCCTGCTCGTCATCGCGGGCAACTCGGCCTGGGTGCTGCAGAGCATGGACACCCTGGTCGAGGCCAAGACCCCGGTCGAGCACGTACAGAACCGGCTGCGCACCAGCCGCGTGCTGCTGGAAACACTGCTCGAAGCGGAATCCAGCCTGCGCGGCTACCTGCTCACCGGTGACCGCCGCTTCCTGCAGCCTTACCACAGTGCACTGACCACGCTGCAACGGGTGCGCGGCGAGGTGTCGCGGCTGATGCTGGAAGATCCGGCCCACGCACGTCGGGTGCCCGAACTGGACCAGGCCATCGACGACAAGCTGGCCGAACTGGACGAGAAGGCGACGCTGTTCAGCCAGGGTGACCGCGACGCGGCGCTGATGCGCGTGGCCGAGGGTCACGGCCGCGAACGGATGGAACGGGTACGCCGGTTGATGGACGATTACCGGACCGCCGAGCAGGCCATCCTCGACGTGCACTTCGGCCGGCAGGCCGAAGCCATCCGCCATGCCTATCTCACCTTCACCATCTCCACGGCAATCAGCGTGCTGCTGGTCGTGCTGGTTGCCTGGCTCATCCGCAACTCGGCACGCAGCAGCGCCCAGGCGGAAGCTGAACTGCAGTCGCGCAACCATGCCCTCGCTGAAGCACTGGACAGCACGGCACGGCAGAGCACGCACAGCAACGCGCTGTCCGAACTCGGGCGCTTCCTGCAGTCCTCGCGCGACATGGACGAGGCGATGGCGCTGCTCGATCACTACCTGCCCCAGGTCTTCGCGATACCGGCCGGCGCGCTCTACCTCACCGCCGCATCGCGCAATCAGCTGCGACTGGCCTGCCAGTGGGGCGACATTCCGAATGACGAATTCTTCGAGCCGGGCGACTGCTGGGGCCTGCGCCGCGGCCAGCCCTACACGCAGCCCGAGTCCGCCGCACCGACCCGCTGCACCCACCTGCACCGGCCCGAGAACGCCGGCAGCCGCTGCCTGCCGATCACCGCGCACGGCGAGGTGATCGGTCTGATCAGCCTGCATGGCCGCGGTCACGAGCACGCACTCAGCGAAGAACAGCTGGCGCAGACGCTGGAGCAGGTCGCACTGTCGATCGGCAATCTGCAGCTGCGCGAAACGCTGCGCCAGCAGTCGGTGCGCGACGCACTGACCGGCCTGTCCAACCGGCGCTACCTGGAGGAATCGCTGGCGCGCGAATGCGCGCGTGCGCAACGCAAGAACCTGCCGGTCGCGGTGTTCATGGTCGATGTCGATCACTTCAAGCAGTTCAACGACAGACATGGCCACGAAGCCGGCGACGCGGTATTGCGAACCGTCGGCAGGCTGCTGCGCGACCACGCACGTGACTCGGACATCGCCGCTCGATACGGTGGCGAGGAATTCACGCTGGTACTGCCGGAAGCCGACCGCGACACCGCGCTTGCCCGTGCCGAAACGTTGCGCACCGCCATCGAGAACCTCGAACTGAGCTTTCATGGCAACGCGCTAGGCACACTGACCATTTCGATCGGCATCGCACTCTATCCGCGACACGGTCACTCGCCGACCGATCTGATGCGGGCCGCCGATCAGGCCCTGTATGTCGCCAAGCGCAACGGACGCAACCGCGTCCACCTGGCGGAAAGCGGCAACCCGGCCATCGCCGCCTGAGTGTCGGCGGCGCAGCGTATACTCGCGCTCGCCCACACACCGACACGCCATGCTCAGCTACCGCCACGCCTTCCACGCCGGCAATCCGGCCGACGTACTGAAGCACTTCGTACTGGTCGAACTGCTTCAGTACCTGAACCAGAAGGACAAGCCCTACTGGTACATCGACACGCACGCCGGCGCCGGCGGCTATGCGCTGGACAGCGGCTACGCGGCAAAGAACGCCGAGTACGCCGAAGGCATCGGCAAGCTGTGGGCCGCGCCCGACCTGCCTGCCCCGCTCGGCACCTATGTCGACGTCGTGCGCGCCTTCAATGAGGGCGATGCGCTGCGCGCCTATCCCGGCTCGCCGATGATTGCGCGCGCTCTGCTGCGCGAGCACGACCGGATGAAGCTGTTCGAGCTGCACACGACCGACAACAAGCTGCTCAACGCCGCCTTCGCCGACGCCGGCCGCAGCGTGCGCATCGAGAAGCTGGACGGCTTCTCCAACCTGCGGTCGCTGCTGCCGCCGCCGCCACGGCGCGCGCTGGTGCTGATCGACCCGCCCTACGAAATGCGCGAGGACTACCGCTACGCCTTCGAAACGCTGCGCGACGCGGTCACCCGCTTCTCGACCGGCACCTACTGCCTGTGGTACCCGCAGCTGCAACGCATGGAGTCGCGCGACCTGCCGGCCAAGCTCAAGCGCATGAAGATAGACGCCTGGCTGCACGTGTCCCTCACCACGCGCACGCCGTCGCCCGACGGTTTCGGCATGCACGGCAGCGGGCTGTTCATCGTCAATCCGCCGTGGACGCTGCCGGCCACGCTGAAGGCGACGATGCCCTGGCTGACGAAAACGCTGGCAGCCGATGCGAGCGCGAAGTTCGAACTCGATTTCAAGATTCCGTAAGACCCGTCCATGGTGCTGCAGACCTCGATCGACGCCATCACTCACGCCATCGGTCTCGCCGTGGCACCGGTGTTCCTGCTTACCGCCATCGCCACGCTGATCACCACGCTGAACAACCGGCTCGGTCGCATCATCGACCGCCGCCGCGTCGTGCTGGCGCGCGGCGGCCAGCAGTGCGAGGACGAAACGATGAGCAACGCGACCGAGCTGGAACTGCTGTCGCGGCGGGCCCGGCTGGTCTATCTGGCCATCCTGTTCGCCGTGGCGTCGGCGCTGATGGTCTGTCTGGTGGTGTCGTGCGCCTTCTTCGGCGTGCTGTTCACGGTGGTGCTGGCCGACCTGCTGGCCGGCTTCTTCGTGCTTGCCATGCTGGCGCTGATCACGTCGCTGAGCCTTTTCCTGCGCGAAGTGTTTGTCGCGGTCTTCACCGCCACCCACGCCAACCGCTGACACCCCGACACAATCGGTATCTAAAGCCCCCTCGGGCGCCCGCCGTTGACCCTGCACAAGGTCGATGGAGGGCCCCATGGCGATCAACACCTGCTACGGCGTCAGTACGTCGCCCGACCCGGTCCGCGCAGTGGCCGAACTGGCGGCACAGACCGGCAGCACCGACAAGGACGGACTGCTGTTCTTCTGCTCGTCGGATTTCGATCTCGCCGCGCTGGGTCGCGAACTGGCGCGCACCTACAAGTGCCCCACCGTCGGCTGCACCTCGTCCGGACACTTCGGTCCAACCGGCTTCCAGCGCACGGGCATCCTCGGCGTCGCCTTCTCCGGCGGCGGACTGCGCCTGCGCACCTATCCGGTCACCCCTCTGGCCGCCTATGCGGACCAGGTGGGCTGCATTGCCGAAGACATCCGCAGCCGATCAGACGCCACGCCTGATCTGAACCGCTTCGGGCTGCTGCTGGTAGACGGCCTGTCGATGGCCGAGGAGAGGCTGGCGGCGGCGCTCTACCAGCAGGTCGGCGACCTGCCGCTGATCGGCGGCTCGGCCGGCGACAACCTGAAGTTCGAACACACCTTCGTCTATGCAGACGGCCTCTTCCTCGACGACGCGGCCGTCTTCACACTGTTCGAAACGAGCCACCCGGTGGCCGCCGTCAAGACCCAGCATTTCGCGGCCGGGGACATTGAGCTGGTCATCACCAGCGCCGACCCGGAACGACGCATCATTCACGAAATGAATGGCGAACCGGCCGCCACCGCCTATGCTGAAGCGATAGGCCAGCGTATCGAGGCGCTGACGCCGGCCGTGTTCTCGCGCCACCCCCTGGTGCTGCAACTGGGCGGCGATGCCTACGTGCGCTCGATCCAGAAGGTGAACGATGACCTGTCGCTGTCGTGCTACTGCGCCATCGACGAAGGGCTGATCGTATCGATCGGCCGCGCGCTCGATCCGCTGCAGACCATTGCGAGCGCGATGGCCGAACTCCGGCGCGACGTGCCCGAACCGGCGCTGGTGCTCGGCTGCGACTGCATCCTGCGCCGGCTGGAGTTCGAGCAGGCAGCAATCGATGCCGACATGAGCCGCCTGATGGCCGCCAACCTGCTGTTCGGCTTCTACACCTATGGCGAGCAGTACAACGGCCTGCACGTGAACCAGACGCTGACAGCCGTGGCGATCGGAGGATAGACATGCCCACCCTGCCGCAAATCGACATCGAGGCGCGCGTGAGCGAACTTGAGCACAAGCTGCTCGCGCGCGACAAGACGATAGATGCACTGAAGCGGCGCCTCGCCCAGCAGGACGAAGGCATGCGCAACTCGCCGTTCGCGCTGCTCGAACAGAACATCAGTCTGGCCAATGTGGTCGCCCGCAAGACCGGCGAACTGGAGCAGGAAAGACAGGCGCTGCAGAAAACGCTGGGCGAGCTGCGACAGACGCAGACCCAGCTCCTGCAGTCGCAGAAGATGGAATCGATCGGCCAGCTCGCCGCCGGCATCGCGCACGAAATCAACACCCCGACGCAGTACGTGGCCGACAACATGAGCTTCATCGACATGGCCACCACTTCGCTGCTGGCGCTGGCCGACCGCAGCATCGCGGTGATTGCGGCCCTGCGTTCCGGCGAACCGGACCCGGCGCTGCTAGTGGAGTTCGACGCTGCCCTGCGTCGCACCAAGCTCGACTACCTGCGTCGGCAGATCCCGGACGCGCTCGCCCAGTCGAAGGAGGGGCTGGAGCACATCGCACGCATCGTCAGCGCGATGAAGGCCTTCTCGCATCCGTCGGGCGTCGACAAGGTGGCGGTGGACATCCGCGAGGTCATCGCGACCACGGTCACCGTCGCCCGCAGCGAATGGAAGTACGTGGCCGAGATCGAGACGCAGGTCGACGACGATCTGCCCGACCTGCCGTGCCGGCGCGACCTGATCGGTCAGGCGCTGCTGAACCTGGTGGTGAACGCCGCGCATGCGATTGCCGACACGCTGTCCGAGGGCGTGCGCGACAAGGGGCTGATCCGCATCACGGCGACACGCTTCGGCGACAGCCACATCGACCTCAGCGTCACCGACGACGGCCCAGGCATCCCGCCGGACATACGCGAACGCATCTTCGAGCCCTTCTTCACGACGAAGCCGGTCGGCAAGGGCACCGGGCAGGGGCTGGCCATGGTCTACACCACAGCGGTCGACCAGCACGGCGGCGAAATCCTGTGCGAATCCGAGCTCGGTCGCGGCACCCGCTTCACGCTGCGCCTGCCACTGTGCACCGACGAGGACGAGGCGGCGCCATGCAGGTAGTTTTCGTGGACGACGAAAGCCGTGTGCTGGCAGGCATCGAGCGCACGCTGGTGATGCGTGAAACCGACTGGTCCTGCCGTTTCCTCACCAGCGGCCAGGCGGCGCTCGACGCACTGGAGACCGAGCCGGCCGACGTCGTCGTATCCGACATGCGCATGCCCTTCATGGACGGTGCCGCGCTGCTCGGCGCCGTGCGCGACCGCTGGCCGGGCACGCTGCGCATCATCCTGTCCGGCCAGTGCGACACCGCATCGACGCTGCGCATGCTCGACGTCGCCCACCAGTTCGTGTCCAAGCCCTGCGACAACGCTGTGCTGCTGGCCGCGGTCCAGGCCGCGCTGTCGCTGCGTGCGATGTTCCGCGACGCCTCGGTGATCGACGTCATCGGCCGCGTGAACCGCCTGCCGAGCGCGCCGCGCATCTTCGCCGAACTGACCCGCCTGCTTGCCGACCCGGCCAGCGACAGCCGTCACGTCGCCCGCCTGCTGAGCAGCGACCCCGCGCTCAGCGCGCGCATCATGCAACTGGCCGGCTCAGCCTACTTCACGCTGGGCGCGCGCATCACGAGCATCAACGACGCCATCACCCGGCTCGGCATCGATCAGGTGCGGCTGCTCGTGCTCGCCTCGCAGATATTCGCCGACGCCGCCACCGACCCCTTCGTCGACCATCTGCAACGGCGCGCACTGCAGGCGTCCTGCCTGGCCGACCGCATCACCGCCGGCCGCCGCGGCGGCGTCGCCGCCACGGCCGCGTTGCTGGCGCGCATCGGCCTGCTGGTGGAGCCGCTGCGCAGCGAAACGATGCAGGACGCCACCACTGTCTGCGACACGCCGCTGCACGCCGCGGTCGGCGCCTATCTGCTGGGCCTGTGGGGCCTGCCGATGGACATCGTCGACGCCGTCGCGCGGCACACCCATCCGGACCGCGCGGCGGCGAACGGTTTCGGTCTGGCCGGCACCGTGCACGTCGCCGTCGCACTGGCCAATGGCCAGACGCCCGACCTCGCCTATCTGGAGCGCGCCGGCGTGATCGATCAGTGGCCGCAGTGGCAGGCCTTCCACGCAGCACTCACCACGGACCATGACGATGACTGAAGACACCCTGCCTCGCGTGCTGTGCGTGGATGACGAACCCAATCTGCTGGCCGCGATGGAACGCACGCTGCACGGCCGCTTCGACGTCGTGACCGCCAACGGGGGTACTGCCGGGCTGGACGCCATCCAGCTCGGCGAGCCGTTCGCCGTCATCGTGTCGGACATGCGCATGCCGGGCATGGATGGCGCCACCTTCCTCGCACACGCGCGCGAACAGGCGCCCGATGCGGTGCGCATTCTGCTCACCGGCCAGGCTGACGTCGAATCGTCGATCGCCGCCATCAATCGCGGCGCCATCTTCCGTTACCTGTGCAAGCCCTGCCCGTCCGACGTGCTGATCGCCACGCTGGACGACGCCGTGCGCCACTACGACCGCGTGCGCGCCGAGCGCGAACTGCTCGAAACCACGCTCACCGCAGCGGTGAACACACTGACCGAAGTGCTCGCCATGGTGGCGCCCTGGGCCTTCCAGCGCGCCACTTTCGCGCACTCGGCAGTGCAGCACGCGCTGTCGCGGCTGGACTGGTCGGACGGCTGGATCTACAGCATCGCCGCCGCACTGAGCCAGCTCGGCTGCGTCGGCATCCCGCCCGAACTGATGCAGGCCGATGCCGCGCAACGTCATCTCGGTCCCGACGAAAAGAAGCTGCTGCGCGAACACCCTGAGGTGGCGAGCCGGCTGGTCGCAGCGATTCCGCGGCTGGACCTGGCCGCCGAGATCATCCGCTACCAGTCGGACAATCCGCCGCCCGACGCGCCGCTCGAAGTGATCCGCGGCGCGCCGCTGCTGCGCGCTGCGCTCGAACTGGAGCGCGACTGGTCGCGTACCAAGGCGGCGCGCAGCCCGCGTGACGTGCTGCGCACCGTGCAGCCACCGGTGCCCGACTACATCGTCAGGGCACTGGCCGACTTCCGCAGCGAGGTGAACCACCACCGCGCGGCGCGCGTGCGCGACCTGGTGCCGGGCTGGGTAGTGGACGAGGACGTGCGCTGCACGAACGGCATGATGGTGCTGTCGCGCGGCCACGAACTGACCGATACCGCAATCGCCGCGCTGAGCCGCCTGCTCGCCGCGCAGGCCATCCGCGAACCGATACGGGTGCGCAGCCGCGCCGACTGAGGCGCCGGCCTGCCCACACCACGGATCGCCCGCCGGCGCATTAAGAACGGTTAACAAATCATGCGCCGATCGGCGCAGTGCGCCAGCCGATCTGCATCACGGGAATTGAACGCGCGCTGACTACCCTGACGAGCACCTTGTCGTTCGCAAGGCATTCAATCAGGGAGTTCAACCATGCAGCCCCGCAAGCTCGCCATAGCCGCCGCCATTGGCCTGATGGGCGTTTCCGCCCAGCAGGTTTCCGCGGCTGACAACACCTATTTCGACAACTTCACCGCCCTGCCCGGCAACGTCGCGGCCGGCTCGCTGCCGGAAAGCGCGCCGCTGCAGCTGTCGTCGCCCCTCTTTTCGCAGAAGGTGCTGGCCGACCGCGTCACGCAACTTGCCAACGGCCAGTCCAACAGCGGCAACTGGGACATGATCACCGCCAACGAGAACGGCACCGACGCCGGTCGCTACCTGTTCATGCCCTTCGAAACCGGCGCTGGCGGCGTGCAGCGCACCGACCTGTGGACCGGCGTCACCAAGACCATCGTACAGTCGGGCACCCAGGGCTTCGTGGCCGGCGATTTCTCGCGCTGGACGCCTTGGGGCACCTACATGACGGCCGAAGAGTCATGGGGCACCAACAGCACCTACGGTCGCCTGTTCGAAGTGACCAATCCGCTGGCCGACACCTCCAGCGCAAGCTTCATCCACCGCAACGTGGTGCCGCGCGTGTCGCACGAGGGCGGTGCGTTCGACAAGAACAAGAGCTTCTACTTCATCGACGAATTCAACGGCGGCTCGATCTACAAGTACGTGTCGGCCGCGCCGGGCGCCACCACCGGTGACAGCTACTTCGACAAGGGCCAGACCTTCGTGCTGAAGGCCAATGGCGGCAACAACGCCAACGCGGTCGGCGCTGCCAGCTGGGAAGCCATCACCACGGCGACCGGCACCCCGCTGGCCAGCACCGTGAACGCCATGGTGAACGTCGGTGGCGGCACCTTCTCGATGGACGGCCGTGCCGCAGCCGACATGGTCGGCGGCACCAACTACCAGCGTCCGGAAGATCTCGAGCTGCAAGTGCTGGCCAATGGCGACGAAGTGCTCTACATCGCCACCACGACCACCAACGAGGTGTATTCGCTCAATCTGGCCACCAACGAAATGAAGCTGTTCGCCAGCCGCGCCACCTTCGACTCGATCACCGGTGCCGCCGTCGGCAGCGAATTCACCAGCCCGGACAACCTGGCCATCGATGCGAACGGCAACATCTACATCGTCGAAGACCAGCCGGGCGGTCGTGCCGACATCTGGTTCGCGCAGGATGCAGACCGCGACGGCGTGGCCGAATCGCTGAGCCGCTGGGCTTCGCTGTCGACCGAAGGTGCCGAGCCGACGGGCCTGTACTTCGACAAGTTCAACCCGAACGTCGCCTACGTGAACGTCCAGCACCCGAACAGCGGCAACGACACGCTGCTGCAGATCACCGCGGTGCCGGAACCGGAAAGCTACGCCATGTTCCTCGCCGGCCTCGGTCTGCTGGGCATGATCGCGCGCCGTCGCACCCGCGTCTGAGCCTTGCTGCCGGGGTCGGCCGACACCCGATCCATGCGTCGCACGCGGAGGAACGCGGCGTGAGGCAAGGACCGGACATTGGTCGATCCCCGCACGCGGGACATGGGGAGGGCTTCGGCCCTCCCTTTTTTACGCCTTCAGCAGATCCTCGCGCCCGGCCAGCCAGCGTTCGAGATGACGATCGGCGGCCGCGACGTGGTCACGCAGCAGCGTGTCGGCCGCTTCGCGCGCCAGCTCGACCAGTGCCTCGTCGATCACCAGGTCGGCGAAGCGCAGCAGCGGCTGACCTGACTGACGGCTGCCGATGAATTCACCGGGCCCGCGCAGCTTCAGGTCCTCGGCGGCGATCATGAAACCGTCGGTATAGGCGTGGATGACGCGCAACCGCTCACGCGCGGTCTGCGACAGCGGGCCTTCGTACAGCAGCACGCAGGCCGATTCGCGGCTGCCGCGGCCGACCCGGCCACGCAGCTGGTGCAGCTGCGACAGGCCGAAGCGCTCGGCGTGTTCGATCACCATAAGGCTGGCATTGGGCACATCGACACCGACCTCGATCACCGTGGTGGCGACCAGCAGATGGGTGTCGCCAGCGACGAAGCCGGCCATCACCGCCGCCTTCTCGTCCGGCTTCATGCGGCCATGCACCAGCCCCACCTTCAGTTCCGGGCAGGCGGCGAGCAATTGCGCGTGGGTGTCGATCGCCGTCTGCAGCTGCAGCGTTTCCGACTCCTCGATCAGTGGACACACCCAGTAGGCCTGGGCGCCGGCGGCACAGGCGTCGCGCACGCGTTCGATCACCTGTTCGCGCCGTGCCGCGGAGATGAGCTTGGTCAGCACCGGCGTGCGGCCGGGCGGCAGTTCGTCGATCACCGACACGTCGAGGTCGGCGTAGAAACTCATGGCCAGCGTGCGCGGTATCGGTGTCGCGCTCATCATCAGCTGGTGCGGGCTCACGTCGCCGGCCTTGGCGCGCAGCGCGAGCCGCTGGCGCACGCCGAAGCGGTGCTGTTCGTCCACCACCGCGACGCCCAGGCGCGCGAAATCGACCGCGTCCTCGATCAATGCGTGCGTGCCGACCGCGATCGGTGCCGCACCGCTGGCGATGGCCTCCTTCATCGCCCGCTTGTCGCGCGCCTTCAGGCTGCCGGACAGCCAGGCCACCTGTATGCCGAGCGGGGCCAGCCAGTCGGCAAGCTTGCGGAAGTGCTGCTCGGCGAGGATTTCGGTCGGTGCCATGAAGGCGGCCTGGTAGCCGGCCTCGACCGCACGCAGGCAGGCCAGCGCCGCCACCACCGTCTTGCCGGAGCCGACGTCACCCTGCAGCAGCCGCTGCATCGGATACGGCTGCGCGAGGTCGGCGGCGATTTCCGCCCAGGCGCGTGCCTGCGCGCCGGTCAGCGCGAACGGCAGCAGCTGCAGGAAACGGGCGATCAGCGAACCGTCGGTCTGCGCGGGCTGCGGCAGCACCGGCGCGTCGCGGCTGCGCCGGGCGGCGTGCGCGCGCTTCAGGCTCAGCTGCTGCGCCAGCAGTTCGTCGAACTTGATGCGCCGCCAGGCCGGCGCCAGCCGCTCGTCGAGGTCGCGCAGCGATTCGCCCGGCCGCGGCCGGTGCAGCGCCTGCACCGCGGCACCAAAAGGCACCAGCGCGTAGTGGCGACGCAGCGCGTCGGGCAGGCTGTCGGCGAGGTCGGTACGTTCCAGCGCGTCGTCGATGGCACGGCGCAGGCTGGCCTGCGACAGGCCGGCGGTGGCCGGATAGACCGGCGTCAGCCGGTCCGGCAAGGGCGTGTCGTCGCCGACGTTGCGCACCCGCGGGTGCAGCATTTCGGCGCCGAAAAAACCGGGGTTGATGTCGCCGAACAGGCGCACCCGTTTTCCGGGCACCAGCTGCTTCTGCTGCGACGGGTAGAAATTGAAGAAGCGCAGCGTGACGGTGCCGCTGTCGTCGGCGGCCGTCACCACCAGCTGGCGGCGCGGGCGGAATTTCACTTCCGCCTGCGTCACCTCGACCTCGACCTGCACCGGCTGGCCGGCGCGCGCCAGCGCCACCGGCGTGATGCGCGTCTCGTCCTCGTAGCGCAGCGGGAAATGCAGGACGAGCGCGGCATCCGAGCCGAGGCCCATCTTGTCGAGCGCGGCCGAGAGCGCTTCGCTGCGGGTACTCATGCGGAGGGAATGATGGCCGGGGCGGGCCCGGCCAGAATATGTCAGTTCCGCACGGCCGTTCCGAAGGAACTGACCTCCCCCTCGGGGGGAAACGAGCGCAGCGAGTAAGGGGGCTGTTTCATTTCAGTCGATCACCAGCACGGCATCGACCTCGACCAGCGCACCGCGCGGCAGTGCGGCCACGCCGACCGCGGCGCGCGCCGGGAAGGGCTGGTTGAAGTAGCGGGTCATCGCCTCGTTCACCTTGGCGAAGTTGCCGAGGTCGGTCAGGAACACGTTCACCTTCACCGCGTTGTCCAGCGTCGCGCCGGCGGCGGCGGCCACCGCCTTCAGGTTGTCGAACACGCGGGCGATCTGCGCGTCGATGCCGTCGGCCATGGTCATGGTGGTCGGATCGAGGCCGATCTGGCCCGACATGTAGACGGTGTTGCCGACCTTGACCGCCTGCGAATAGGTGCCGATGGCGGCGGGTGCGTCGGGGGTCGAAACAATGGTGCGCAACATGCGAAGTCTCCGGAAACGTTGTGGGTGAATGCTGGGCGGCACACCTGCCATCGAGAGCCCGTGTGCCGGACGTCGCCGGATTATCGCGGATTCGGCGCCCGCGGTGGCGGGCGCAGTCGATCAGGCGTGAGCGTGTCCCTCGGCGGCGGCATCGCTCATGCGGTCGAGCTCGCCGATCACGTCCAGGCTCAGCGTCTCCATCCGTGCGATCGCCGCCAGCGCCTGTTCGTGACGACCGTCGCGCGCATGCTGCAGCGCCTCGATGCCGACCCGGTGGAAGGCCTCGTGCGGCGCATCCAGCTCGCGGAAACCCGGCAGATGGCTGTGGCAACGCCGGCCTTCGCCCTCGTGATACCACTTGCCCAGGCGGCAGGCGGTGTGCGAGGCGAAGCTGTCGGGGGTGCGGTCGGAATGGCCGGACACCACCTGGTAGATGTCCATCTTGTAGGCCAGGTGGTCGACCTTGGCCAGTTCGGCGAATGCACGCAGCGAGGTGGCCGCCATGTGCTCGCCGTTGGCGCTCGCCTGCTGGCTGAGCGCGTCGAGCCGAGCGCTGGCACCGAGACCGTCCTGTGAATAGCCGGCCGCATCGGCGGCATTCGTCTGCATGCGCTCGGTCGCCTGACCGGTGTCCTCCTGGATGCCGCTCACCAGCGTCGCGATCTCCGTGGTCGCGGCACCGGTACGCTCGGCCAGCTTGCGCACCTCGTCGGCGACGACCGCGAAGCCGCGGCCCTGTTCGCCGGCGCGCGCCGCCTCGATCGCCGCATTGAGCGCCAGCAGATTGGTCTGGTCGGCAATTTCACGGATCAGGCGCACGATGCCGCCGATGCGCTCGGCGCGGTCGCGCAGCGTGTCCACGCTGTGCGCCGTTTCGGTCAGGCGGCCGGAATACGCGGACAGATTGCCGGCCACGGCCCGACTGTCGCGCGCCGTCGCGGCGCAGCGCTCAGCGGTTTCGGCCGCACGCCCGGCCTCGGTGGTGACGATTTCCGCCAGTCCGGCGAGGGTCGTGCGGAAACGCTGGAAGGAACTCGCGTAGGCGGTGAGGCTGGACAGCAGGCCGGCGTTGAAGGCACAGCGCTTTTCCGTCTGCTGGCGCGCATCATCGAGTGTGCGGCACTCGTCGTGCAGTCGCGACACATCGGTGCGCAAGGCACCGACCTCCTCCTTCAAGCGGTCACGCTCCGACGCCAGTGCGTCGAATTCCGCTCGGCTCACCCACCCCATGAAGGCCATTTCGCGACTCCGGTTCTTGTGTGTTTGGATCACACATAACGACCGGGCACAGACGTCTCTTGAGCAGGATCAGCGCTGCACCGCGGCAGGTTTCAGGGCGGTCGGCGGGGCGCTGTCCATGCCGAGCGCGCGCAGGCGCTGGCGCGCCTGATCGGCCTCGGCGCGCGACTTGAACGGGCCGATGTGCACGCGCGCCTCGATCTGCGACGGGATGCCGTTCAGCGCAAGCCGGGCGCGCACTTCTTCGGCGTTGGCGACGTTGCTGAACACGCCCACCTGCACGACGTAGCCGGCGCCGGCAACCGCCGGCGAACGGGCGATGGCCGGTGCCGGCCGCGGCGCTGCGTCGGCCGGGGCGGGCGCCGCCGCGGGGCGGGCGGGCGCTGCAGCGGAGGGCGCTGCGCGGGGCGGCAGCGGCGCGTCCGGTCGGGCGGTCGATTCGGGTACCGCCGGGGCCGACTGCGCCGCAGGGGCGGGCTCGGCGCCCGCCGCCGCATCGGGCAGCGGCGGCGGCGCGTCCTGCAGCGATGCCGTCGAGGCATCGACCGCCGGGGTTTCCTCCGGCGGCAGCGTGGGCAAGGGCGTCGCCTCCTCGGCCGCCGGCGTCTCGGCGGGCGGCGGCGTGACCGCGGCCACCGGTTCGTCGTCGGGCTCGGGCGCGCGGCGGCTGGCGTCGAACAGGGCCAGGCCGCCGATCAGCATCGCGATCAGCCCGCCGGCGACAATCACCCGGCGCAGCAGCGCGTTGCGCTGTTCGGCCGCCTCCTCGTTGCCATGCACGGTCACGCTGTCGGTCGCACTCATGTCCTGTCTCCCATGCCACGGCTTTGCGCCAGCGTACGTACCAGTTCGGCTTCGCCGACCGACATGTCGCACTGCTCGGCGATGTCCTCGGCACTGAGGCCGCGCGCTGCCAGCGACAGCGCCTCGCTGTACTGCGGCGCCACCGGTGGCAGCTGATTGACGGTTTCGAGCCGGCGGCTGACGCCATCCAGCCTGTCCTCGATCAGATCAAGCCGCGTTTCCAGCGCCTGCATCAGCGGCGCCAGCCGGGCGTCGAGCAGCATGTCGAGTTCGGCCTGCAGGTCGACCGGTGGCGCCTGCACCTCCGCCGGCGCGGGCGGGGGCGGCGCGACGGGCGCGGCTTCGGGTGTGCGGCGGGCATTGAGCATGGACAGGCGCACCAGCGCATAGCCCATGTAGGCGGCGAGAATGACCAGCGCGAGCAGCGCCGCTTCCTTCCAGCCGAGTGCCGACAGATCGATCAAATCCCCGCTCCGTGTGGTCTGCGCGCGCGTCCTGCGCTTGCAGCGTGCATGCAACGCCGCCGTGCGGCGTGTTGGCCCGGATAATAAGGCTTTTTCACTGGCACGCGCCCATGCCGAGTTCTCTGCTGTTCCTGCTGAAGAAGACCGTGTCGGTCGTGCTGCTGCCGCCGACCAGCCCGCTGCTGATGGCCGTGCTCGGCCTGCTGCTGATGCGCCGCTACCGCCGCACCGGCATGGCGCTGGCCGCCACCGGCGTACTGACGCTGTATGCGCTGTGCCTGCCGGCGCTGGCCGGTTGGCTGGAGCGCACGACCTATTACAGCGGCCCGGCGCAGCCATTGACGGGGGCCGGCGCCATCGTCGTGCTCGGTGCCGGCACCGCCGACAACCTGGTCGACTATGACGGCCAGACGGTGAATGGCTGGGCGCTGGAACGCGTGCGGGCCGGCGCGCGGCTGGCCAAGGAGAGCGGCCTGCCGGTGCTGGTCAGCGGCGGCGTGGTGTGGGACGGTCGCCCGGAAGGCGAGCTGATGCGCGAAGCGATGAGCGAGTTCGGCGTGGACGTGCGCTGGGTCGAATCGGCCTCGCGCGACACCGCCGACAACGCGCGGCTGTCGGCGCTGCTGCTGCGCGACGCCGGGATCACCCGCGTCGCACTGGTAACGCATGCGATGCACATGCGTCGCTCGATGGAGGAATTCCGTCGAGCCGGGCTGAACCCGGTCGCGGTGCCGACAATGATCCGCCGCCCGGCCGCGTGGTCGTTCAGCGACTTCGTCCCGTCGTCGCGCGCGCTGCAGCAGTCCGGCTGGGCGCTGCACGAGTGGCTGGGCTGGCTGGCGCAGAAACTGCGCCCCAGCCCCTAATCCCTAATCCCAAGTCCCTGACTAAAGCTTCGTCCCGCCGCTGACGTCGATCACCTGACCGGTGGTCCATGCGCCATCCGGCCCGACCAGGAAGGACACGACGCCGGCCACGCGGTCGGGCGTGCCCACGCCGGCCAGTGCCTGCATCGACTGCACAGCCTCCGCGCCGCCGTTTTCCAGCAGGCCGGTGGTGAGCCGAGTTTCGATCACGCCGGGCGCCACCGCATTGACCGTGATGCCGCGCGCGCCGAGCGACGCCGCCAGTTGCAGCGTCAGCACATCGACGAAACCCTTGGTCGCCGAGTAGGCCGGTATGCCGGGGAAGGCGGTACGGGCAACGATGCTCGACAGGTTAACGATGCGGCCACCGTCACGCAGCTTGGGCAGCAGATACTTGGTGACGAAGAACACCGAGCGCATGTTCACGTTCGACAGGCGATCGTAACTGCCCTCGCTCATGTCCTCGATGGCTTCGAAAGGCGCAATGCCGGCGTTATTCACCAGCACGTCGATGTGCGGCTCGGTCAGCGTATCCGCCAGGTACTGCGGCCCGTCGGACATCGACAGATCGGCCTGCAGCAGCGAAGCGCTGCCGCCTGCGCGCTCGATCGCCGCGCATACGTCGCGCGCCTCTGCGGCACCGTGGGCGTAATGAACGATCACATGAAAGCCGTCGCGCGCCAGGCGCTGGGCGATCGCCGCGCCGATGCCGCGCGAGGCGCCGGTGACCAGCGCAACGCGGCGCTTCTTCGATGCAGACATGGTGACTCCTCCTTTATTGGTTATTGAATGAGGCCGGTCTGCGGCGACGAAGCCGCGGCCCGGTAAGGCAGCTTTTCCATGCGGCCGGCGAGGAAGGCTTCGCGGCCGGCGATGACGCCGTGACGCATCGCCGCGGCCATGCGCACCGGGTCGCGCGCGTGCGCGATGGCGGTGTTCATCAGCACGCCGTCGCAGCCCAGTTCCATCGCCACTGCGGCGTCCGACGCGGTGCCGATGCCGGCATCGACGATGACCGGCACCTTGGCGTCATTGATGATGATTCCGATGTTCCACGGGTTCAGGATGCCCATGCCGGAACCGATCAGGCTGGCCAGCGGCATGATGGCCACACAGCCCATGCTCTCCAGCACGCGCGCCTGTATCGGATCGTCCGAGCAATAGACCATGACGCGGAAGCCGTCGCGGATCAGCGTTTCGGCAGCGCGCAGCGTTTCCGGCATGTTCGGGTAGAGCGACTTCGGATCGCCCAGCACTTCGAGCTTGATCAGGTCGTGGCCGTCGAGCAGTTCGCGCGCCAGGCGCAGCGTGCGCACCGCGTCGTCGGCGGTGTAGCAGCCGGCCGAATTGGGCAGCAACGTGTAGCGTCCGGTCGGCAGCACGTCGAGCAGACCGGGTTCGCCGTTGTTGCGGTTCAGCGGCGTGCGCCGGATCGCCACCGTGACGATGTCGGCGCCGCTGGCGTCGAGCGCACGGGCGGTTTCGTCCAGCGTGCGGTACTTGCCGGTACCGACCAGCAGGCGCGACGCAAAGGGCTGACCACCGATCACCAGCGGATCGGTCAGCGGCGTATCAAGGGGTGCATTCATGGTCTAGCCGCCTCCGACGGCGATGACGATTTCGACGCGGTCGCCCGGGCTCAGCGCCGCATGGTCGAACACGCTGCGCGGCACGATTTCGCCGTTGCGCTCGACCGCGATGCGCTTGCCGCGCAAGGCCATGCGGTCGAGCAGATCGCCCACCGTGCGCGCGTCGTCGAGCGGCTCGTGCTGGCCGTTCACGATGACGGTGTGGGCGCTGGCGTCAGCCATGGTTCTCATGCGCGGCGTGCAGCACGTCGGCACGATAGGACGAGCGCACCAGCGGGCCGGCGGCAACTTCGCTGAAACCCAGTTCGAGCGCGATGGCACGCAGCGCGTCGAAGCGCTCCGGCGTGATGTACTCGATCACCGGCAGATGGGCCGGCGACGGACGCAGGTACTGACCCAGGGTCAGCAGGTCGCAGCCGTGGGCGCGCAAGTCGCGCATCACTTCGACCACTTCCGCCTCGGTCTCACCGAGACCCAGCATCAGGCCGGTCTTGGTCGGCACGCCGGGGAAGCGCTGGCCGAAGTCGCGCAGCAGCCTGAGCGAACCTTCGTAGTTCGCGCCCGGCCTGACCTCGCGGTACAGGCGGGGCACGGTTTCCATGTTGTGGTTGAACACGTCCGGCGGCGACACCGCCAGCGCGTCCAGTGCGGCCGCCTCGCGACCGCGGAAATCGGGGGTGAGCACCTCGATCGTGATGTCGGGGCTCAGTGCGCGGATGTCGGCCATGCACTGCGCGAAGTGCGCAGCACCACCGTCGCGCAGATCGTCGCGATCGACCGACGTGATGACCACGTAGCGCAGCTTCATCGCCGCCACCGTGCGCGCCAGTCGTTGCGGTTCGTCGGCATCGGGCGGCAGCGGCCGGCCGTGCGACACGTCGCAGAAGGGGCAGCGGCGCGTGCAGATGGCGCCAAGAATCATGAAGGTCGCCGTGCCGCGGCCGAAGCACTCGCCGATGTTCGGGCAGGCCGCTTCCTCGCACACGGTGTGCAGCGCGTGGTCGCGCAGCACGCCCTGCAGCGCGCGCACCGCCGGCGTGTCCTGATCGCGGCCGCGCAGCCAGGCGGGCTTGGTCGGCGAGGCGACATCCTCGCGCACCTTGACCGGAATGCGGGCGAGCTTGTCGCGTCCGCGCAGGCCTTCGCCTGCAACAGCTGTGCTCATGATGGAATCCGTAAAAATGGCCGCCGCAGGAGAGGCTGCGGCGGCCGGTGGTGCATCAGCCGATGAACTCGCCGATCAGCTTGTTCACTTCGCCTGCCGCTTCGAGCTGGACCATGTGGCCCTGGCCCGGCATCACCTTCACGGTCGCGCCCGGGATCGCCGTAGCGTGAGAGGACGGGATGACACGGTCGTTTTCGCCCCAGATCACCAGCGTCGGCTTGCCGGCCGCGGCCGAAGCAAGCTGCTCGGCCTGACGGCCGCCGGCAAACAGGCCGCCGGCCAGCGTGGCGAGCGCGCTGTCGACACCTTCGAGGCGCTTGAACTTGAGCATGTCGTCGATCATCGAGCGAGTGACCAGCGACTCGTCGGAGTACAGCTGCGCCAGCACCGGCTTCAGCGCGTTGCGCGAAGCGGCGGCGACGAAGCCGTCGATGTAGGCACCGTTGATCTCGTTGCCCAGACCGGCACTGGCGATCAGCGACAGCGACTTCACCTTGGTCGGCGCGCGCTTGGCGACCGCCAGGCAGACGCCACCGCCCATCGAGTGGCCGGCCAGGTGGGCGCATTCGAGACCGACGGCGTCCATGAAGCCGATCACCACTTCGGCCAGACCGTCGAGCGAGGCGATGCCGGTCACCTTGGTGGTGCTGCCGTGACCCGGCAGGTCGAGCGCATACACGGCACGCGACTCGGACAGCGGCGAGTGGTTGAACAGCCAGTTGTTCAGATCGCCACCGAAGCCGTGGACCAGCAGCAGCGGGTCCTTGCCGGCAACGTCCTCACCCAGCTTCAGGTAACGCACTTCGACGTTGCCGACCTTGACCGTCTGCGTCTGCGGACCGGAGTCGGCGTCGTCGGCGGACGGCGGCACGAACTCGGCCTGGAAGCGGGCAATCACCGCGTCGATGTCGTCATCGGACGCGCCCTTCTCGGCGACGATGCCGAGCAGCGCGCCGACCGGCAGCACTTCGTCCGGCTGGGCAACCTGACGGCGCAGCACGCCCGACACCGACGCCTCGACGGCACCGGAAATCTTCTCGCTCTCGACCTCGATGATTTCCTCACCCGGGTCGATCGTGTCACCGACTTCCTTCAGCCACAGGTTGACCTTCCCCTCCTGCATGGAAAGGCCCCACTTGGGCATGGTGACGGTATGGATTGCGGACATCAGCGATACTCCTTGACCTTCATCACGGCTTCTTCAATGCGTGCCGGACTGGGGATGTAAAGATCTTCAAGCGAAGCGGCGAACGGCACCGGAACGTGCGGTGCAGTCACCATCTGGATCGGCGCCTTCAGTGCGCCGAAAGCTTCCTGGGCAACGAAGCTGGAAATGTCCGACGCCATGCTGCAGCGCGGGTTGGATTCATCGACGACGACCAGACGGCCGGTGCGCTCGACGCTTTCCAGAATCGTGTCGGTGTCGAGCGGCGAGGTCGTACGCGGATCGATGATTTCGCACTGGATGCCCTTCTTGCGCAGGTTGCCGGCGGCTTCCTTCGCGTAATGGACCATGCGACCCATGGCGACGATGGTCACGTCGTCGCCTTCCTGCACCACGGCGGCTTCGCCGAAGGGGACGATGTAGCTCTCGGCCGGCACGTCGCCTTCCATCGTGTAGAGCGCCTTGTGCTCCAGGAAGATGACCGGGTCGTTGTCGCGGATCGACTGGATCAGCAGGCCCTTGGCGTCGTACGGGTTCGACGGGATGACCACCTTCAGGCCGGGGATGTGCGTGAACACGTTGTACAGGCACTGCGAGTGCTGGGCGGCGGCACGGAAGCCGGCGCCGTACATCGCGCGGATGACGACCGGAGTCTTGGCCTTGCCGCCGAACATGTACTTGAACTTGGCGGCCTGGTTGAAGATCTGGTCGAAGCAGACGCCCATGAAGTCGATGAACATCAGTTCGGCGACCGGGCGCAGGCCGTTGCAGGCGGCACCGACGGCGGCGCCGACATAACCCGATTCCGAGATCGGCGTATCGAGCACGCGGCCCGGATGCTTCGCGTACAGGCCCTTGGTCACGCCGAGCACGCCGCCCCAGGCGTCCTGCTCGCCGGGCGAACCCTCGCCGCCGGCGACGTCCTCACCCATGATGATGACGCTCGGGTCACGCGACATTTCCTGATCCAGCGCCTCGTTGATGGCCTGCTGGTAAGTGATCTTTCTTGCCATTCTGTTTTCTCCTGTCGGCGTATGGCGCGGGTTCAGTACGAGATGTAGACGTCGGCCATCAGGGCCTCGGGCGGCGGCAGCGGGTCAGCCTTCGCCTTCACCACCGAGTCGTCGATCATCGTCTTCACTTCGCGGTCGATGGCTTCGATGTCAGCCATGGTCAGTTCGCCGCGCGAAGTGACGCGCTTGGCGAACTGCATCAGGCAGTCCTTGGTTTCGCGCAGCTTCTGCACTTCGCCCGGCGCGCGGTAGGTCTGCTGGTCGCCTTCGAAGTGGCCGTAGTAGCGCGACAGCTTCACTTCGAGCAGGGTCGGACCGCCGCCTTCGCGGGCGCGCTTGATCGCCTCGCCGGCCGCTTCGTAAACCGCGAAGAAATCGAAACCATCGACGATGACGCCCGGCATGCCGAAGGCGCTCGCGCGGTCAGCGATGTTCTCGACAGCCACCGAGAAGTTGCTGGAGGTCGCTTCGGCGTAGCCGTTGTTCTCCGCCACGAAGATGACCGGCAGCTTCCACACGGAAGCGAGGTTCATCGCTTCGAAAATGGTGCCCTGGTTGGACGCGCCGTCACCGAAGAAGCACACGCCGACGTTGTTCTCGCCGCGAATCTTGGACGCCAGCGCGGTACCGCAGATCAGCGGGCCACCGCCACCGACGATGCCGTTGGCGCCGAGCATGCCCACCTCGAGGTCGGCGATGTGCATCGAGCCGCCCTTGCCCTTGCAGGTGCCGGTGGCCTTGCCCCAGATCTCGGCCATCATGCCGACGGGATCAACACCCTTGGCGATGCAGTGGCCGTGACCGCGGTGGGTCGAGGCGATGTAGTCCTTGCGGTTGAGGTGCATGCAGATGCCGGTCGCCGAAGCTTCCTCGCCTGCATACAGATGGACGAAACCGGGGATTTCGCCGGTGGCGAAATCAACGTGCACGCGCTCTTCGAAATCGCGAATGACGCGCATGGTCCGGTAAGCCTGCAGAAGGGCTTCCCTGTTCAAAGGACTGGTCATGAGTGCTCCTCTTTGTTGTGGACAGAAATGCCCGCGGTTCTCCGGCAGCTGCGGGCGGATGGCTGATCGAGCCTGGGGCGGAGCGCGGCGCCGCCGTTGGCGCCGGCTCCGTGGAGAGCGATGAGCGGGAGCGCGCGCGTCATGCGGCACCTCCCGCGTAGTGGCGCAGCAACCGGTGCTGCGCCGCATGGGTGAGCGTGGCGGCGACGTCGATGGTCTGCGGGCCGTTCGGGTCGAGGCTGATTTCGATGCGGCTGCCGGTGTGGAACTCGATCTCGCGCTCACCATCGAGCGCGATGGTTCCGCTGCGACCGGTCAGCACCACCGGCTCGTGTGGCGACAGATGCGCGTAGTCGCGCACGCCGACTTCGGCCACCAGGCCGGGTGCGATCGCCGCATGCACGCGGCGCGGCGTGTCGTCGGTCGGCGCGCAGCGCACGTGCAGGCCGTGCGGCGCAGTGCGCGTGACCGGTTCGAGCTGGCCGGCGATGGCCGACAGGCCGATGCCGTCGGCGGCGGCGAAGGTGACGAACAGTTCCTCGACCAGCGCGCTGTCCCAGACGGCGCGCGAGCCCACGTACTCATGGCCGGTGAAACAGGCATCGACCAGCGCGATGTCGTCGCGCTCGTCGCAGCGCACGCGCAGCAGCTTGTTGCGGCGCAGGCCGGCCGCGGCCGGCACCGCGCCGGTGGCGATCAGGCCGGCGGCCAGCCCGGCCACCGTGGCCTCACGCATCTCCGGAAAGGCGTTGTTGGTGCCGGTCGACAGCGCCAGCAGCGGCACCTGGCCGCAACGCTTGGCCACCGCGCGATGGGTCCCGTCGCCGCCGAGCACGATGATGGCGGACACACCCGCCGCGCACATCGCCTCGGTGGCATGCAGCGTGTCGTCGATCGACTCGGACACGGTCATGTCGATGAAGCGCACGCGACGCCCTTCGGTCGACCGGCCGTCGAGGCCGAGCGCGCGATACACCAGGCCGGAGATCGAGCCCTTGTCCGGCATGAGCAGCACGTGCTCGACGCCGGCCGCTTCGAGGCCGGCGATGGCGCGCACGATCATGCTGGCCTTCTCCGCGTTCGGGAACACCGAAGCGCGTGAGGTCAGACGACGGATGTCCCTGCCCGATGCCGGGTTGGCAATGATGCCGACGCTGACCGGGGGGGAAGAACTGGGCGACACGACGATGCGACTCCTGAACGAGGTTTGAGCCCTCATTGCATCTGTCGTGCCAGCGCCTCGTCGCCAATCGGTGTTTCGGCGACAAGCCGATGATTCGTAAGAGGTCTGTCACGCCCATCGTCATAGGCCGTCGTTGAACGACCGGCACGCGCCGGCCGATGAGACGCCGGACACCCGGCGCACTGAGACAGCTGTCTCAGTTTTCGGAGACATTCGTCGCGTTGCTTTCGGACGCCGCAGGGCCTAACCTCACGCAACAAAAAGGAAACCTTCCCGCGTACGGCAACAGCTGGCGACGGGGGGTTCGAAAGTCCACCACGGAGGAGACGGACATGAGACACGGTCGAGAAATCGCCGACCATGTCGGACGCGTGATGAACATCGTCGAAGGACGATCGCGCCCGGCACAGACTGACCCGGCTTACGAGCGCCTCGCGCGCTCCTGGCGCAGGTCCCTCAACAAGCACTCCATCGACCCGGGCCTGTCATCGGTCCCCAAGGTCGTCACCGCCTACGAACTGCGCGAGCACCGCGAGCGCATCGAAACCTTCATGCGCATCGCCCGCGAGGGCGTGGAGCGGCTGCACCACGAACTGCTGCCGGCCAACTACTGCGTGCTGCTGACCGACGCCACCGGCGTCACCGTCGACTACCGCACGGTGCCGGCGCTGGAGAAGGAGTTCAAGGACGAAGGCTTCCGCAACGGCACCTGCTGGGCGGAAGAGCACGAGGGCACCTGCGGCGTCGGCACCACGCTGGCCGACCGTCAGCCCACCCTGGTCCACCGTGGTGAGCACTTCCGTTCGCACAACACGCAATTCACCTGCAGCTCGGCGCCCATCCTCGGCCTGCAGGACGAGCCGATCGCCGTGCTCGACGCCTCGGCGCTGTATTCGCCGGACGCGCGCGAAAGCCAGCTGCTGGTGTTCCGCATGGTGTGCGACAAGGCGCGCCTGATCGAGGACGCCTACGCGCATTACAGCCTGCGCACCTACTGGACGCTGCAGCTCGGCCAGGTCGCCGAATTCATGCCGGTCGAAACCGACTACCTGATCGCCTTCGACGACGACGGCCGCATCGTCGGCGGCAACCGTCGCGCGCGCCAGGAACTGATCAATCACAACGGTCGCCACGCCGAGTTCCTGCACGACCTGTTCGAGTGCACCGCCAGCGACATCATGGTGTCGGCGCACGCCAGCCCGGGCACGCCCTTCCCGCTGCGCATGATGGCCACCGGGCGCCGCCTGTTCGCCGTGCTGCGCGCGCCGAACGCTCGCTCGCTCGCCCAGGTCACGCAGGCCAAACCGGTCATCACCGCCGACGACGTGACCGCACCGCGCGGCTTCCGTCACCTGGCGCTGGGCGATCCGCGGGTCAAGGCCAACGTGGCCTGTGCAGTGAAGGTGGCCAACCGCGACATCCCGGTCATGCTGCTGGGCGAGACCGGCACCGGCAAGGAAGCGTTCGCGCGCGCCATCCACGACTTCAGCGACCGCGCCAAGCAACCCTTCGTCGCGCTGAACTGCGCAGCGATTCCGGAAAGCCTGATCGAGAGCGAACTGTTCGGCTACCGCGACGGCGCCTTCACCGGTGCCCGCAGCAAGGGCGCCAAGGGCAAGATCCTGCAGTCGGACGGCGGCACCCTCTTCCTCGACGAAATCGGCGACATGCCGCTGTCTCTGCAGAGCCGCCTGCTGCGCGTGCTGGCCGAAGGCGAAGTGGTGCCGCTGGGCGCCGAACAGCCGACGCCGGTGAACCTGCACGTGGTCTGCGCCACCCACCAGGATCTGCCGGAACTGGTGCGACAGGGCCGCTTCCGCGAAGATCTTTTCTATCGTCTCAACGGCGCCAGCTTCATGCTGCCGCCGCTGCGCAACCGCGAGGACAAGCGCGAGCTGATACAGCTGGTGCTGCGCGAAGAGTGCGCCGCGATGGGCCGCGAAGAACTGCGCATACCGGAAGAGACGATGTCGCGGCTGCTGAGCTACGACTGGCCGGGCAACATCCGCCAGCTGCGCCACGCCATACGCTACGCCTGCGCGATCGCCGACGGCACGCAGGTCACCATCGAGCACTTCCCGCAGGAACTGCGCACCAACAACCACAGTCCGCGCGTCGCCCTGCAGCCGCCACCGCAGCAGCAGATTCCGCAACCGGCACAGCAGCAGACGCCCGCGATAGCGTCACCGCATCCTGCCGCGCCGCGCAGCGTCGGCAGTGCAGTGCCCGATCCGTGCGAACTGCGCGACGGCGAGCCGCTCAACGAGGCCTGCCTGCAGCTGCGTCAGAAGATGCTCGATGCGCTGCGCCGCAATCACTGGCGCGTGACCGAAACGGCGCGCCAGCTCGGCATGTCGCGCGCCACCTTCTACCGCAAGATGGCCCGGCTGCGCATCGTCGCGCCGAACTATCTGGACGGTGAGGAGCGGATGGTCGAGAACGGCTGAGTCCGCGGCATGGACAAGAAAAGGGGCGCATCAGGCGCCCCTTTTCTTTTGCATCTGGGTGAGTAGCGCCTCACTGCTTCATGCGTCAGAGGACCGCTCCAGCATGACATCCGAGTTGGCGGACGTGCTCCTGTGGGAGCGGCCGTGGCCGCGATGCGGCGATTGCGAGCCGCCGGCTTCGGTATTGGCCGCATTCGGGGTCAGAAGACCCCTCCTACAGAATCCTGACCAGGGCTCCGGTCGCGGATCAGCGGCGACCCCTGTGGGAGCGGCCTTGGCCGCGATGCGGCGCTTGCGGGCCGCAGTCCTGGATGCCGCGCGCTGTCGGAAAACCGTCCGCAGATTCGGCGACCGCTTCCACAGGTTCTCGCGTTCCGTGAACGCCGGCGATTACTGCGTGCCGAGGAATTTGATGTAGGCGACCAGTTCCCAGATCTGGTCCGTCGAGAAGGCCTGACCCCAGGGCGGCATGATGTCGGAGCCGCGACGACCGTGGAAGATGGTCTTGAATGCCTCTGCGTCCGGCAGGTCCTTGCGGCCCTTGAAGTCGGGCGCCCGCCCGCCGACGCCTTCGGCGCCGTGACAGTAGCCGGCACAGGTCTTGTTGAAACGCTTCTTGCCGGCGGCAATGCGCTCGGGATCGGTCAGTTCGAACGACGGCTGCGGCAGCGCCTCGGCGGCACCTTCGGCATTGGCGAGCACCGGTGCACTGCTGACCTGCAGCACGAGGGCGCTACCGACGAAGACGAGCGCCCGCACACCGGCGGAGATGGAGAAGGCACGGGTCGTGCCGCTGAGCTTGCGTGTAGTCATGGTTCTGCTTTCCTGCCCGGTTGAAACAATGGTTCTGATTTTCATGCGCACATTGAACCCACCCGTCCCGAAGCCGGGATGCGCCATCCGCTCGAACCTGTCTGCAGGCTCAACGCGCGGAACGGCGGGAGGGTTGAATCTGGGCATGCGACGAGGGAGTCTGCACAAAAAAAGACAGGCGGTCACTCCCGTTACCGCCCGTAAATGAGGAGACTTACAACACCCCGCCGTGTGTCCGCACGACGGGGTGGGTGACGCACTTACTTCCTTACTCCAGCGTGAAGGCCACCATCGCCGCACCGCCCGGCAGATCCTTGATCTGCGGGAAGGCGCCGGCCAGGAAGCCCGGGGCATGCGAACCAAGACCGGTCGGGAAGACGATGTACTGCTTGCCCTTGACCGAGTAGCTGACCGGGCCGCCACGCAGGCCGGAGCCGGCGTTGAAGGTCCAGAGCTCCTTGCCGGTGTCGGCGTCGTAGCCGTAGATCTTGCCTTCCATGTCGCCGGTGAATACCAGGCCACCGGCGGTGGTCAGCACCGACGACAGCGGCGGCAGGTCGTACTTGATCGACCACTTGCGCTTGCCGGTGATCGGATCACGCGCGTCCAGACGACCGTGCGGCTTGCTGCCCGGAGGCGACACCAGCTTGATCGACTCGATACCGAGCGACAGCGAGGACACGGCCTTCAGGTTGTCCGGGTCGTCCTTGCCCGCGACCACTTCGTTGCACACTTCCATCGCGTGCGAGTACCACAGGCCGGTGCCCGGGTTGTAGGCGCCGTGGTTCCAGCTGCGCGCCCCGAGCAGGTTCGGGCAGAAGGTCTTGGTCTTGTCGATTTCCGGGTAGATCGGATCGATCAGCGCACCGGTCTTCGGGTCGATGCCCTTGACCCAGTTCACGTTCTCGGCGAACTGCCACACGTTTTCGAGCTTGCCGTCCTTCTTGTCCATCACGAACACGAAGCCGCCCTTGTTCAGGTGCACGATGACGTCCTTGCCGTCCTTCTGCACCACCAGCGCTTCGTACGCCGAGTCGTAGTCCCACGAATCGTTCGGCACTTCCTGGCGATGCCACTTCACCTTGCCGGACTTCGGATCGAGTGCCAGCAGCGTCGCGGTATAGAGGTTGTCGCCCTTGCGGTCGTAGTTGTAGTAGTCGGGTGCGGCGTTCGACGTACCGATGTAGATGGTGTCGGTCTTGGCGTCGTAGGTGCCCGGCATCCAGGCGCTGCCGCCGCCGACCTTGCCGCTGTCGCCCGGCCAGCTCTTCGGATCGTTCTTGATCACGTCGAAGGTCCACACCGGCTTGCCGGTGTCGGCATTGACCGCGTAGATCTTGCCCGAGATCGGCTGGTCGCCGCCGGTGGTGCCGCCGAACAGCACGTTGCCGGCCAGCTGCGGCGGCGCCGAGAACAGCGCGCCGTACTGGTTCTTCGGATCGGTCAGCTGGGTCGACCACACTTCCTTGCCCGTCTTCTGGTCGAGCGCGATGAAGCGGCCGTCCAGCGTGCCGACGTACACCTTGCCGCGACCCACGGTCACGCCGCGGCTGGCGGCGCCGTAGAACACCTGGTCGACGATCTTGTCGAGCTTGGGCGCGTATTGCCAGATGGTCTTGCCAGTGGCGGCGTCGATGGCCCACACATTGTTGTTGGCCGAGATCGAGTACATCACGCCGTCGATCACGATAGGCGTGGCCTGCAGACCGTGCGTGATGGTGCCCGGCTGGTGGATCCACGCCACCTTGAGCTTCTTCACGTTGTCACGGTTGATCTGGTTCAGCGGGCTGAAACGCCAGGCGTTGCTGGTGCGGTGGTACTGCGGCCAGTTGTTCGGGTCTTCGAAGCCGGGGCCGCTCTGCGCAACGGCCGGGCTCACTGCAAACACCGACAGCATCGACGCAGCGGCTACGGCGGCGGCGGATGCGGTCAGGCGGAACTGCTTGCGAATCGAATTCATCGATCAGGTCTCCTTGGTTTTTAGAATGCGGCGGCGGGCTTCCACACCCTGCCGCCGTTTACTGCAGACGCGAGCGTCTTAGAACATGAAGTTCAGACCGACGTTGAGCAGCGTGCTCTTCTCACCCGCCGTCACGCCCGCTGCGACGATGCTGGTGCGCAGGGTTGCGCCCGGGTCGGCATCGGCGAAGGCGGCCTGAATGTACAGCGTGGTGTCGGGGCGCCACTGGTAGTCGTTGCTGATCACGATGAACTTGGTTTCATCGCTCTTGTTGGCGTCGTCCTTGTTGAGATAGAAGGCGAGCGTAGCCGAGTTCTTGGCGCTCCACTTCCAGTCCAGACCGGTACCGAAGCCATTCACGTCGAACAGCTGGTTGCCCGCCGTGTTGTCGTTCTTGGCGTTCATCCAGTTGTTCTTCCAGGTGAAGTCGCCGAACGGAATGGCGAAGCCGAGCGAGGTGTGATCGACCACCTTCTTGCCCGACTGCTCGTCGTGGAAGGCCTGGTAGGAGCCGGACAGCGTGATCGGACCGTTGTAGGTCAGGCCCAGCGCGTAGGCGCTGTTGTCCTTGAAGTCGCCAGCCTGGCCGCCGAAGGAATACAGCACACCCATGGTGACCGGACCCCAGGTGTTGCGGTACTGCACGGCGTTGTTCATGAAGATGCCAACGTCGTTGTTCGTGTTGCGACCGCTGCCGTTGTTCGGGTTGAAGGTCGTGAACAGCTGACCGTAGGCCCAGGCGTACAGGTTGGAGAACTGTTCCTTGAACGCGCGCGGTTCGGTGCCGATGTGGGCCAGCAGCGCCGGGCCGTATTGGCGGCCGAGGGTCAGGCTACCCCAGTCGCCGCGCACACCCAGGTTGGCCTGACGACGGAACAGCGGGGTATTGACGCCGCCGGGGCCGGTGCCGTTCGCGTCGCCGGTGCCGTGCAGGAAACCGTTGTTGGTGTCGAAGTGCGATTCGAGGTTGAAGAAGGCAGTCAGGTTCACGTCGAGCTCGCGCTCGCCCTTGAAGCCGATGACCGTCTGACGCAGGCCGCTGGTTTCCATCGACGTCTTGCTGTCGCCGGTCGCGTTCGCATCGCTGTTGTAGAGCATGCCGACGTCGATGATGCCGAACATCGACAGTTTGGTACCGCCAAATTCGCCGATGACGATGTCGGCCATCGCCGGCGTCGACATCACACAGAGTGCGGCCACGGCGGCAGCGCCGGCCGTGAGCTTACGGGTTTGGGTAAAGGTGCTGTTCAGCGACTTGCGTCCAGTTCTTGTCATGTTCCCCTCCTAGGTGATGCTGTTGATTGGTCCTGGTTGAATGCGGCGCCTGCATGTTCGGGTCACCGTCGGAGGGCTTAAGGCAGCATTCATGCCACTGAAGCAATTGCCCGCAAACCCGCATGGATACTGGGGTTATGCCCTGGAGATCGCGGAGGGCTGCGACAGATGTACGGGTGAGACGCCGGAAAGCTGCGACAGCTGTCTCGACATCGGGAGGGGTGGCGGTGAGATAGTTGAGACAGCCGGCGCACGCGCCGCAGGCTGGGGCTTACGGGCACGACCGCCCGGTCACGTTGCGTGGCCTGGAACTTGCGTTGTCGTTCCGACGAAGTGCGATCCACGCACCCCTCGCATACCCAGACGAAGAAAACCGGACTGCAGCAAGAACAGGAGTTTCAATGAACGCCAAAGACACCTTCCTCGCCGACCAGGCACACGTGGACGAAGCGGCGATCGCGCCGCTGCCCAACTCGCGCAAGATCCACATCGAAGGCTCGCGCCCGGACATCCGCGTGCCGATGCGCGAAATCTCCCAGGCCGATACGCCCACCGGCTTCGGTGGCGAGAAGAACCCGCCGGTCTTCGTCTACGACTGTTCCGGCCCCTACACCGACCCCAAGGCCTCGATCGACATCCGTCGCGGCCTGCCCGCGCTGCGCGCCCGCTGGATCGAGGAACGCGGCGACACCGAACAGCTCACCGACCTCTCGTCCGAATTCGGCCGCATCCGCGCAGCCGACAGCACGCTCGACGACCTTCGCTTCCCCGACCTGCACCGCCACCCGCGCCGTGCCAAGGCCGGCCGCAACGTGACCCAGATGCACTACGCCCGCCAGGGCATCATCACGCCGGAGATGGAGTTCATCGCCATCCGCGAAAACATGAACCGCGCCGCCTACGTCGAGAGCCTGCGCGCGACCGGCCCGACCGGCGAGAAGATGGCCAAGCTGCTCACCCGCCAGCACCCGGGCCAGAGCTTCGGCGCGTCGATCCCCGCCGAAATCACGCCCGAGTTCGTGCGCTCCGAAGTCGCCCGCGGCCGCGCCATCATCCCGAACAACATCAATCACCCGGAAAGCGAGCCGATGATCATCGGCCGCAACTTCCTGGTGAAGATCAACGCCAACATCGGTAACTCGGCCCTCGGCTCCTCGATCAACGAGGAGGTCGACAAGATGACCTGGGCCATCCGCTGGGGTGGTGACACGGTGATGGATCTGTCCACCGGCAAGAACATTCACGAGACGCGTGAGTGGATCATCCGCAACTCGCCGGTGCCGATCGGCACCGTGCCCATCTACCAGGCGCTGGAAAAGGTCGACGGCAAGGCGGAAGAGCTCACCTGGGACATCTTCAAGGACACGCTGATCGAGCAGGCCGAACAGGGGGTGGATTACTTCACCATCCACGCAGGGGTGCTGCTGCGCTACGTGCCGATGACCGCCAACCGCATGACCGGCATCGTCAGCCGTGGTGGTTCGATCATGGCCAAGTGGTGTCTGGCTCACCACAAGGAAAGCTTCCTCTACACCCACTTCGAAGAGATCTGCGAAATCATGAAGGCCTACGACGTGGCCTTCTCGCTGGGCGACGGTCTGCGCCCGGGCTCGATCTACGACGCGAACGACGACGCGCAGCTGGGTGAGCTGAAGACGCTGGGCGAGCTCACCGACATCGCCTGGAAGCACGACGTGCAGGTGATGATCGAAGGGCCGGGTCACGTGCCGATGCACCTGATCAAGGAGAACATGGACCTGCAGCTCGAGTACTGCAAGGAAGCGCCCTTCTACACGTTGGGCCCGCTGACCACCGACATCGCCCCGGGCTACGACCACATCACCAGCGGCATCGGTGCGGCGCAGATCGGCTGGTACGGCACGGCCATGCTCTGCTACGTGACGCCGAAGGAGCATCTGGGGCTGCCGGACAAGGACGATGTGAAGGAAGGCATCATCACCTACAAGCTGGCTGCCCACGCCGCTGACCTCGCCAAGGGTCACCCGGGCGCGCAGATCCGCGACAACGCATTGAGCAAAGCGCGCTACGAGTTCCGCTGGGACGACCAGTTCAACCTCGGCCTCGATCCGGACAAGGCCAAGAGCTTCCACGACGAGACGTTGCCGAAGGAGTCAGCCAAGGTGGCGCACTTCTGCTCGATGTGCGGCCCGCACTTCTGTTCGATGAAGATCACCCAGGACGTGCGCGACTTCGCCGCCAAGCAGGGCCTCAACGAGGAGGACGCGCTGGCCAAGGGGATGGAAGTGAAGGCGGTCGAGTTCGTGAAGTCGGGCGCGGAGATCTACCAGAAGGTGTGAGGCGGAGGGCCACCGCTGCGAGAGCGAGCTTGCTCGCGATGCAGCGGTGATCGCAGGCGCCCACTCCGCTTCAGGCCGCTATCGCGAGCAAGCTCGCTCCCACAAAAACGGGCTCCGGTGACGGGTCTCGAGCGATCCTCGTGGGAGCGGCCTTGGCCGCGATGCGGCCACTGCGGTCCGCGGGCTTCGGTACAGGCTGCTGTCGGGGTCAGAAGACCCCTCCCACAAAATCCCGGATCCGGCCAAGGATCGGGAGCGCTCGCACCTGCGAACCAGCAGCGATGGCGAGGCGGCCTGATACAGACGAGACAGGTCGACCGGTCAACTGTCTCACCGGCGTCTCTGTCTCAACCGGGCGCACAGGCCCGGCGAGGTGTGCGATCGCTTACTGCAGCGCCTTGATCTGCTCCGGCGTCAGTCCTTTCAATGCGTCCGCGGCCGACTTGCGGGCGAGGTCGCGGTCGGTTTCGATGATGGCGTGCACGGAATTCATCACCTTGTCATTGGCCGCTGCGGCCTCTTCCTTGGTGATCTGGCCTGCGGCCAGGCGCTCGCAGGTGCGGTACAGCGATTCGCGCAGGAAGGACAGCATCTGCGCACGCTCGGCCAGGCGGACGACATTGGCATCGACCTGCCCGTTGCCCGCGGCCTTGCCGGAGGCTTCCAGCTGCGCGATCAGCTTGAGCGTGCTGTCGGTGCCGGGTTCCGTGCAGCCAGGCCCCATGCGTGCGGCACGCGAAGCGGCGACCGTCTTTTCGTCGGACGTACCGCCGCCGCCAAAGAGAGGCTTGGATTCGGACGAGGCGGGCATCGAGCTGCGGGAGTGTTCGTACTTGGCCCAGTAATTCTTGTGGGTCTCCGTCGAGTTGTCGCGAGCCTGCGTCGACGCCAGGCCGGAACAGCCTGCCAGCAGCACGGCGACACAGCTCGCGGTCATCAGCGAAGATTTCATGGTGACTCCTTTGTTTTCGAGTAATAGGTAATGTGACCCGTCGCCGGCCTCAGGCCGCTTGCCGGAACGCTCCTCTACGTCACGGCAGGCAACGCGTCGATCACTACCTGCAAGATGCGGGCCAGCAACCCGGTCATCGCAGGGCAGCGTTGGCAGTGCAGAATGCGCACCTGATCGACATTCCGCGCCCGTCCTCCTGCTGCCGATGACCCCGTCCCGCCCCGCCAGCATTCCATTCCGCGAAGCCTTCATGTTCTGGCTCAAGCTGGGTTTCATCAGTTTTGGCGGACCGGCCGGCCAGATTTCGATCATGCATCAGGAACTGGTCGAGAACCGGCGCTGGATTTCCGAGCGCCGCTTCCTGCACGCGCTGAACTACTGCATGGTGCTGCCGGGCCCGGAGGCGCAGCAGCTCGCGACCTATATCGGCTGGCTGATGCATCGAAGCTGGGGCGGCATCGTTGCCGGCGCGCTGTTCGTGCTGCCTTCGCTGTTCATCCTGATCGCACTGTCCTGGGTGTACATCGCCTTCGGCGACGTGCCGCTGGTGGCCGGACTGTTCTACGGCATCAAGCCGGCGGTCACCGCCATCGTCGTGCAGGCGGCCTGGCGCATCGGCGGGCGGGCGCTGAAGAACCGCACGCTGTGGGCGATCGCCGCCGCGTCCTTCCTCGCCATCTTCGCGCTGAACATTCCCTTCCCGGCCATCGTCGCCGGCGCCGCATTGATCGGCTACATCGGCGGCCGCGTCTCGCCGACGACTTTCCGCACCGGCGGCGGACACGGCGCGGCGCACGCCTCCTACGGCCCGGCACTGATCGACGACGACACACCGACGCCGGAACACGCGCGCTTCCGCTGGACGCAACTGGCGCGCGTCGCCATCGTCGGCGCGCTGCTGTGGGCGGTGCCGATGAGCCTGCTGGCGGGCCTGCTCGGCTGGTCGCACACGCTGACGCAGATGGGCTGGTTCTTCACCAAGGCCGCGCTGCTCACCTTCGGCGGCGCCTACGCGGTGCTGCCCTATGTGTATCAGGGCGCGGTCGGCCACTACGGCTGGCTGACGCCGACGCAGATGATCGACGGCCTCGCGCTCGGCGAAACCACGCCCGGTCCGTTGATCATGGTGGTGGCCTTCGTGGGTTTCGTCGGCGGCTATGTGAAAGCGGTGTTCGGACCAGACAGCCTCTTCCTCGCCGGCGCCGTCGCGGCCACGCTGGTGACCTGGTTCACCTTCCTGCCCTCCTTCCTGTTCATCCTCGCCGGAGGGCCGCTGGTCGAATCGACGCACGATGACCTCAAGTTCACCGCGCCGCTCACCGCCATCACCGCCGCCGTGGTCGGCGTCGTGCTCAATCTCGCGCTGTTCTTCGGCTACCACGTGCTGTGGCCGCAGGGCTTCGGCAGCGGCTTCGAGTGGATGTCGGCGCTGATCGCCGTCGGCGCTGCCGTCGCGCTGTTCCGCTTCAAGGCGAACGTGATCCATGTGATCGGCGCCTGCGCGGTGATCGGTCTGCTGCTGAGGCTCACCGTCGGCGGCTGACGAGCCCTTTGTGGAAAGCAGCCCTGGCCGCAACAGGGCTGCTGCGGTCTGCCGGCTTCGATACAGGCCACTGTCGGGGTCAGAAGACCCCTCCCACAAACCCCTGCCTATAGCTTCGGCGGGCGGATCGAGCGCACGCCTTGTGGGAGCGGCCCTGGCCGCGACACGGCCACTGCGGTCCACTGGCTTCGATACAGGCCGCCGTCGGGGTCAGAAGACCCCTCCCACAAAACCCTGGCTCTCGCTTCGGCGACGGATCAGACGCACTCCCTATGGGAGCGGCCTTGGCCGCGACACGGCCTCTGTAGTCCGCCGGCTTCGATACCGACTGCTGTCGGGGCCAGAAGACCCCTCCCACAAAACCCTGGCTCGAGCTTCGGCGGCGGATCGAGCGCACTCCTTGTGGGAGCGGCCTTGGCCGCGACACGGCCCCGGCGCGCCGCGGACTTCAAGTCCTGCCGCCGTCGCGAACACGCCCTGCTTGCTCAGCCAATGTGAACGTCCCGCTGCACGCGCATCCCGTTTGCGCTGCATCAAACCGGCGCGCCGTCCGCCTTCGTACAGTGGCACGCAGACCCTATCCGCCCGGAGTGCGCACGCCATGACCGCCGACGACGACAACCTGCGATTCTTCCGCGCACGTCACGCGACCTTTTCACAGATCCTGGCGTCGCAACGCGACGACGACGCGCTACTCGCGCAATTGCTGGGCGAAGCCTTCGACAATTTCGAAGCCGCGCTGCAGGCGCGAATGGACGCCGGTGCGCCAGTGGCCTGCGACCGCGGCTGCGCGACCTGCTGTACGGTGCGTGTCACCGCCACCGCGCCCGAGGTGCTGCACATCGCACGCCATCTGCGCGAAGCCGACCCCGCCGTCTGCGCGCGGCTGGTACGTCGTCTCGCCGCCGCCGACGACGACACGCGCGATGCCGATGCCGACGACCGCGTTGCGCTGCGGGCAACCTGCCCCTTCATCGACGACGACGGTGCCTGTGCGATCTACGCGGTGCGCCCGCTCGCCTGTCGCGGCCACGCCTCGCACGACCGCGCCGCCTGCGACCGCGCAGCCTGCGGCGAGATCGACGACATTCCGTACTCGGTCGCCCACCGCATGGTGCGCAGTCTGGTGCAGAACGCGCTGCAATCGGCGCTGCGCGACGCCGGCTGCAGCTGGGCGTCGTACGAACTGAACCACGCGCTGATGCTGGCGCTCGCCGCACCGGAATCGGAAGCCGACTGGCTGGCCGGCGACGACGTGTTCGCCGACTCACAGGTGAACGACGTCAGCCCGGCCGAGATGGCGCGCACCTTCGACTGGCTGAAAACGCCGGGCGTACGCATCCCGGCCGGCTAGTTTCGTCCGCGCAAGGCTTTGCCGAGCGGCGCCGCTTTGTTCATCATGTGCGGGCGATACGCCATCGCACCTATCCAACGGGAGAGATCGACATGAACAAGATGATCATCGCCGCACTGACCGCACTGCTCGCCTGTGGCAGCGCTCTGGCCGCCGACGCCAGCCCGAACGCCGCTGCCGACGCGAAGTGCGAAGCGGCCGCCATCGACAAGAACGGCAAGCCGCTGGTCGGCGCCGCCAAGTCCTCCTTCATGCAGAAATGCCACCGCGAAGCGATGCACAAGACCGACTGCGAAGCGCGTGCGCTGAGCAAGGACGGCAAGCCGCTCGCCGGCGCAGCGAAGAACTCCTTCATGCGCAAGTGCGAAGAAGACATGAAGCAGGGCGCACCGGCCGCCCAGTGAGCATCGATAGACGTCCGAGCGGAGCCATCACACAGTGAGCGAACAGAAGAAACCGGGCGTGCAGGTGCGCCGTGAAGTCATGGGCGACGATTTCGTCGACCGGGCATTGGGCAATGCAACTGAATTCAACCAGCCCCTGCAGGACTTCATCAACGAACACGCCTGGGGTGCGGTGTGGAACCGCGACGGCCTGGATCGCCGCACCCGCAGCCTGGTCACGCTGGCCGCGCTCACCGCGCTGAAAAGTCCGCACGAGCTGAAAGGCCATGTGCGCGGCGCGCTGAACAACGGCTGCACGGTCGAGGAAATCCGCGAAACGCTGCTGCACTGCGCGGTGTACGCCGGCGTCCCCGCCGCCGGCGAAGCCTTCCGCGCGGCGCAGGAAGTGCTGGATTCGTATCGGCTGTGAACCGCTGAGGTCTGATCGACCGCCCGCTCGCGAGCAAGCTCGCTCCCACAAAAGCGCTGCTCCGGCGACGGTCCGGGAGTGCTTCTCGTGGGAGCGAGCTTGCTCGCGATGCGGCCGTTGCAGTCCACAGACTTCGATACAGGCCGCTGTCGGGGTCAGAAAACCCCTCCCACTGAACCCTTGCCGTGACACCGGCCGTGACCCCTGTGGGAGCGAGCTTGCTCGCGATGCAGCCGCTGCAATCCGCCGGCTTCGATACAGGCCGCTGTCGGGGTCAGAAGACTCCTCCCACAGAACCTTGGCCCTGGCTCCAGCTGCGATTCAGCGCAGCGCCGCAGCCGGCAGGATCAGCCCGCCGCTTCGATCTGTTCCGACACCTCGAGCCAGCGCATTTCCTGCGCTTCGAGTTCTTCGTCCACCTTCTGCAGTTCGACGCCGACTTCGCCGATTTCCTTCGGCGGCAGCGCGCTGGCGAGCTTGGCGGTCAGTGCGTGCTTCTTCGTCTGCAGTTCGAGGATGCGCTGTTCGAGCTTGCCCAGTTCGTTCTTCAGCGCCTTGAGGTTCACCGGCGCCTTCTTCACCGGCGCGGCGATCGGCGCTGCCTGCACGACCGGCGCGACCTCGGCTGGAGCGGCCTTCATCGAATCCTTCAGCACTTCGCGCGCGCGCTTGGCTTCGTCCAGCAGGTAGCGCTGGTAGTCGTCGAGGTCACCGTCGAACGGCTCGATGCCGCCGCGCGAAACCAGCCAGAATTCGTCGCACACAGAGCGCAGCAGCGAGCGGTCGTGGCTCACCAGCATCACCGTGCCCTCGAACTCGTTCAGCGCCACCGCCAGCGCCTCGCGCGTGGCGAGGTCGAGGTGGTTGGTCGGCTCGTCCATCAGCAGCAGATTGGGGCGCTGCCACACCAGCATGCACAGCACCAGGCGCGCCTTCTCGCCGCCGCTCATGGTGCCGACCGCCTGCTTCACCATGTCGCCGCTGAAGTTGAAGGTGCCGAGGAAGTTGCGCAGGTCCTGCTCGCGGCCGCTCTGCCCGGCCGGCAGGCCTTCGCGCGCCATGCGCGTCATGTGTTCGAGCGGATTGTCCTGCGGGCGCAGCACGTCCAGTTCCTGCTGCGCGAAATAGCCGATGGTCAGACCCTTGCCTTCGGTCACGCGACCGGCGATCGGCGCCAGCGCGCGGGCGATGGTTTTGACCGCGGTCGACTTGCCCTGACCATTGGCACCGAGTATGCCGATGCGCTGGCCGGCCATGACCGACTTGTTCACGTTGCGCACGATCACCGTCGGCGGCGTGCCGGCGGGCGCGTCGGCCGGCGGCGGGTAGCCGAAGCTGGCGTCTTCCATCACCAGCATCGGGTTGGGCAGATTGGCCGGTTCCTTGAACTCGAAGTTGAAGTCGGCCGTGGCCAGCATCGGCGCCAGCTTTTCCATGCGGTCGAGCGCCTTGACCCGGCTCTGCGCCTGCTTGGCCTTGCTCGCCTTGGCCTTGAAGCGGGCGATGAATTTCTGCAGGTGGGCGATCTTGTCCTGCTGCTTCGCGTAGGCGTTCTGCTGCAGCTCCATCTGCTGCGCGCGCATGTCCTCGAAGGTGCTGTAGTTGCCGCCGTAGCGCGTGAGCTTGCCGGCGTCGATATGCAGCGTCACGTTGGTGATGGCGTCGAGGAATTCGCGGTCGTGGCTGATCACCACCAGCGTGCCCTCGTAGCGCTTGAGCCACGATTCCAGCCAGACCAGCGCGTCCAGATCCAGGTGGTTGGTCGGTTCGTCGAGCAGCAGCAGGTCGGACGGACACATCAGCGCGCGCGCCAGTTGCAGGCGCATGCGCCAGCCGCCGGAAAAGCTGTTCACCGGATTGCACATCTGGTCGGCGGTAAAGCCCAGGCCGAGGATGAGCGCCTGCGCCCGCGACTGCGCGTCGTGCGCGCCGGCGTCGTGCAGCGCCATGTAGGCGTAGGCCATGCGCTCGCCGTCGTCGGTCGCTTCGGCAGCGTGCACTTCCTTCTGCGCGGCGAGCAGCGCGGTGTCGCCCTCGATGACGAAATCGGTGGCCGGCTGGTCGGTTTCCGGCATGTCCTGCGCCACCTGTGCCATGCGCCACTGCGCCGGCATCACGAACTCGCCGCCGTCCTCGTGCAGCGTGCCGTTGAGCAGCGCGAACAGCGTGGATTTGCCGGCGCCGTTGCGGCCGACCAGGCCGACCTTCTCGCCGGGGTTGATGGTGGCGGTGGCGCCATCGAGCAGCACCTTGGCGCTGCGGCGAAGGACGACGTTTCTGAGCGTGATCATGCGGGTGAAACTCCAGCGGGTTCTCCCGCAGGGCAAACGGCGGCAGGACGTGGGGATGAGCGGATGCGCGGGCGGCCCGGCGCGGATCGCCGGCTGCCGGAGCAGCGGCGGGGCGACGCATATATATATGGCGTCACCGGGGGCGGAGTATCGGGGGCGGCGGGGGTGGCCGTCAATCGAGGGGCGGCCTGCCCGCTCAGGCCAGCGACACCCCGATCAGCGCGCCGGTGCCGTAGGTGACGCCGGCCGCCGCGGCGCCGATCAGCACCTGACGCAGCACCGAAAACAGCGGCCCGCGCCCGCTGAACAGCGAGGTCGCCAGCCCGATCGCGGCCAGTGCGGCCGCCGACAGGCCGGCGCTCCACAGCATGCCGGGCAGGCCGGCGGTGAAGAAGAAGGGCAGCACCGGGAACAGCGCGCCAGCGGCGAACAGCATGAAGGAGAAGCCGGCCGCGCTCCAAGGGTTACCACCCAGTTCGGCCGGATCGATGCCCAGTTCCTCGCGCATCAGCGTATCCAGCGCCGCTTTCTTGTCGCGCATCAGTTCGGTCGCCACGCGTTGCGCGTCGTCACGCGCCAGCCCCTTCGCCTGGAAGATGAGCGCCAGTTCCTTGCGCTCGGCCTCCGGCGTCTCTTCCAGTTCGGCCGCCTCGGCTGCCATCTGCGTCTGCGCGAACTCGCGCGAATTGGTGACCGACAGCCACTCGCCCAGCGCCATCGACACCGCACCGGCGATCAGCCCGGCCAGCCCGGTCAGCAGTATGGTCTGCGCCGGCGCACCGGCGCCGGCCACGCCCATCACCAGGCAGAGGTTGGACACCAGACCGTCGTTGGCGCCCAGCACCGACGCGCGCAGTTCGTTGCCCGAGCCGCCTCGGTGCCAGCGCTCGCCCTTGGCGATGGCCGCGCCGCTCATGCCGCGCGACTTGCCTGCAGCCGCCTCCAGTACCGCCGCGTGCGAACGCTCTTCCGCCGACAGCGACGCGGCGTCGGCCTGACCGGCGTACTTGTCGCGGTCAGCGAATTCCGCGGTCGCCACCGAAGGCAGCACGAAGGACGGCCCGAAGCGCTTCGCCAGCGCCGCCAGCACGCGCGTGCGGAAGCTGGGCCGGAAGGCTTCGGGCCTGACACCGGCGGCCTCCAGCTTGCTGCGCCACAGCTGCGCGTGCGCCGCCTCGGCTTCCGCCAGCTGGCGGAACAGGTCGCGCCGCACGGGGTCTTGCTCGGCCTCGGCCAGCGCGGCGTACAGCGCCGCGCCGTCGAGTTCGTCGCGCAGATTGGACTGGTAGCGGTCAGCGGCAGCGGTCATGGCATGCGAAGCGGAAGCGAAGCCGCGATGGTGCCCGATCCGCGCGCCGGTGTGCGGCGCAGCGGTCGCCCCGGCGGCGGGAACCCGGACAGGCGCGCGCCCGTCAATGCCGCGTAACGCGTGGCGCCGGCGGCAGACGACCTTCGCCGCCTCCGCGCCCAATCACCCGGAGGAACCGCCTTGAACGCGCCCGAACCGCCGGACACGCTGACCGTGCTCTACGACGGCGGATGCCCCTTGTGCCGGCGCGAGATCGCGCACGTGAAAGGACTGGCAGACCAGCGGCCGGAGAGCGCGCTGTGCTTCGTCGACATCAGCACCGACGCCCCCGCCGGCGCCGCTTTCGCGGCCGACCGGACCGCCCTGCTCGCGCGCTTCCACGTGCAGCGCGCCGACGGCTCGCGGCTGGACGGCGCCGCCGCCTTCGTCGCCATGTGGGTCCGCCTGCCCGGCTGGCGCTGGCTGGCCCGACTGGCGCGGCTGCCCGGCATGCTGCCGCTGCTGGAATGGGCCTATCGCGGCTTCCTGCGCGTCCGCCCGTGGCTGCAGGCGCGCGCCCGCCGTTTCGATCCGGCAGCGGCGCAGGCCTGCTCATCGGGATGTCTGCCGCGCACCGACGCCACGCCACCGGGTCCTGCGTCGCCCGGGAAAGCGCACGAGGGACACCGCCGTGCTTGAAACGGTCAGTCTGCTCACGGTGGCGCTGCTGTTCGGCGGCATGACGCTGTACACCTTCGGCTTCGCCGCGGTGCTGTTCGCCGCCCTGCCGGTCGACATGGTCCGGCTCACCCTGCGTCGCGCCTTCCCGCACTTCTACCTGTTCGTGATCGCGACCGCCGCCGCCGGCGCGGCACTGCTGTGGTCGCAGAACCGCGGCTCGGCGCTGCTGCTGGCGCTGGTCGCGCTCAGCACGGTGCCGACCCGGCAGTACCTGATGCCGGCCATCAACGCGGCCACCGATGAGGGCCGGCACACGCGCTTCAAGGCATTGCACGGACTGTCGGTGCTGGTGACGCTGGCGCACATCGCGCTGTCCGCCGTCGCGCTTGCGCGCTTCATCTGAGCGGCGCTGAAACGCCGAGCCCGTCGATCAGGTCGGCCTGATGGCGGCCGTGCGTGGAACTCATGCTATGTTCATCGCGCAAGGCGCCCGACGGCAGGGCACTGCGGGCGGGCGAGCATGCATGCGCCGCTCACCGCCATCGGCCGCGAAACCGGGAGCGCGCGACCGAACCGTCACGGCCATCCGCAGTCGACCTGCATGCAGACGGTGCGCCCCGTGGCCGCAATGCCCGACACCCATCCCCTTCAATGCATGCTTGCATTGACTCACCCGACCGGAGAACTTCATGGCCCACACCCCTGGCAGCACCTTCAGAGCACGATGTCTGGTCGCCGCGCTTGCGGCACTGACGTCGGCAGTCGCCCTCGCCGCCGAGCCGAACAGTGCGGAACCGCCCGCGCAGCGCACCGGCGCCGTGCTGAAGGAGATCACCGGCCTCACCATGCCGGAATCGGCGGTCGCCCACCCGGACGGCCGCATCTTCGTGACCGAGATCGGCGAATTCAACAAGGCGGGTGACGGCAAGGTCACCGTCGTGCATCCGGACGGCCGCACCGAAACGCTGGTCGGCGGGCTGAACGATCCAAAAGGCATGGCCCTGTCCGGCGAACACCTCTACGTCGCCGACATCGACCGCGTGCTGCGCATCGGCCTCGACGGCACGGTGACCGAACTGGCAAAGCCCGGCGACTTCCCGCACAAGCCGGTGTTCCTGAACGACGTCGAGATCGGCGGTGACGGCGTGGTCTATGTGTCGGACAGCGGCGACGACAAGGGCCAGGGCGCCGGCATCTACGCCATTGCGCCGGACGGCGGCATCCGCACCGTGCTCGGCGCGAATGCCGGCATCGTGCGCCCGAACGGCCTGCTGGTCGACGGCGCCGGCGCGCTGCTGGTCGCCGACTTCGGCACCGGCAAGCTGTACCGTCTGGTGATGAAGAAGGCCGGCGGCAAGCCGGCGCTCAAGCTGCTCTACAGCGGCTTCGGCGGCGCGGACGGACTGGTGCGCGATCGCGACGGGGCGCTCTACGTGAGCGACTGGAAAGGCGGCAAGGTGTGGCGCCTGAGCACGCCGCGGTCAGCGCCGCAGCTCATCGCCGAAGGCCACAAATCGTCGGCGGACATCGCGCTGTCGGCGGACGGTAGCTACCTGCTGATGCCGGACATGATGGCCGGCAAGCTGGTGTTCCTGCCGCTGAAGTGACCGCGCTGCTGGTCGCTCAACGGCCGCGGAACGGCTCGCAGCCGATTCCGTCGCCGTCACGGTCGAGGTGCGGGCCGTAACCGGGCTCGCCAGCGCGCACCGGACAGCCAGCGGACGGAACAGGGGAGGCAAGGCATCACTGCGCCACGAGAAGGAATGGACCGCCACAGTCTAGCCGCCTGTGCAGTGCCTGATGTCCTGGCGCCGCGGCTCAGGCCCGCCGCGCCCGCACCGCGTCGCGCGAGCAGGCTGGGCCAGTGCGCCGACGCAACGATGCAGGCATCCGGAAACGCCGCCACCGACGACGGACAGAAGGCCCGCTTCAAGTGGCTGCACGGCCTGTCGGTACTGGTGTCGCTGGCACATGTCGCCGCCTCAGGCGTGGTGCTCGCGCGCTTCGTCTGAAATCGCACGGAGCGCTATCCGCTGCGCATGCGGACTGCTTTAATGGATGCACTTTGCGTGCTGCGCGAAGCCGGCCGCCCGGCGTCCGCCCCGATGGCCGTCACCCACTCGACAGGGAGATTTCCATGCGCGTTCCGACACCGTTCCGCCCCGTACTGATGGCCGCCTCCGTCGCGCTTGCGCTGTGCGCAGGTCAGGCGCAGGCGGGTTTCGACTACTTCCTGAAGCTGGACGACATCAAGGGCTCAAGCACCGCCGAGAAGCACGAGAACTGGAACGAGATCGATACCTTCAACTGGGGCTTCGGCATCGAAACGATCAGCGGCGGCCCGACCAGCGACATCACCATCCGCCGCCCGGTGTTCCGCGACTTCGAATGGACGCAGGCGCTCGACACCAGCGTGGCCAAACTGTTCGAGCGGGCCAGCCGCGGTGACGCGCTCGACACCGTGACGCTGCACGCGACGACCGACATCGAAGGCAGCCGCGCCACCTTCTTCGAGATCGTGTTCACCGACGCCTTCGTCACCACGCTCGACCTGACCGGCAGCAGCGGCAGCGCTCCGGCTCTGTCGGCGGCCCTCGAATACCGCACCGTCACGCTGAAGTACATCACCCTGAAATCGTCCGGCGCCGTCGGCGAAGAATTCGTCAGCAGCTACGACCTGTCGACGCGGACCGGCTCGGCCGACGCGCTGGCCGCGGTCTATGCGATGGGGCTGTCCGGACCGACTGTGCTCATGGTGCCCGAGCCGGAAAGCTGGGCGCTGCTGCTCGCCGGCTTGGGGCTGACCGGTTTCGCCGCGCGGCGGCGGGGCGCTGGCGGCGCGGCGACTCAACGGCCGCGGTAAGGCTCGCAGCCGATGCCGTCACCGTCGCGGTCGAGGTGCGGGCCGTAACCCGGTTCGCCTGCGCGAACCGGCGCGGCGCCCGCTGCACGCGCTTCGGCACAGTTGAGGAAGGCGCGTCCGGTCGGCACCGCAGCCGCCTCTTCCGTCGCTGACGATGACGTGCGCGCCGGCGCGCCGCGATGGCAGTGGTAGTCCCCGGTCTTGCGGTTGTTGTGGCAGCCCTCGGCGTTCAGGCCGCCGGGGTGCGCAGCCACCGTCGCGGCGGCCGCCAGCGACAGCGCGCCGTAAAGCCATCGAGCGGAACGGGGACAGCAACGCATCGCGAAGGCATGGAAGAGGATCGAGCACCCAGTCTAGCCGGCGATGCGGGCGTTGACGCCAGCGCGCAGACGCTCCGTGCGCGCACCGCACACTGCCTTACTTGAGTTGGACAACGACCTTGCCCCTGGCGCGCCCCTGGGCGAGATAGTCGAGCGCCTCTTTGGCCTGGTCAAACGGAAACACCTTGTCGATCACCGGCCGGATATGCCCGGATTCGAGTAAGGCGGCGATTTCGGACAACTGAGCGCCATCGGCGCGCACGAACAGAAACGAGTAACTGACATCCCGCTTGGCAGCGAGCCGCGTGATCCTTCGGCTCATCAGGCTGAAAACAAACTTCAGGACGAAATTCAGTCCGCGCGCACTGGCGAACGCAGCGTCCAGCGGTCCGATGAGCGAAACGATCTTGCCTCCGGGCTTGAGAATGCCGATGGACTTCTCGATCTCCTTGCCCCTCAACGTACCCAGCACCAGGTCATAAGCGCTCAGCACGTTCTCGAATTGCTGCGTCTTGTAGTCGATGACCTCGTCCGCACCCAGACTGCTGACCAGCGGAACGTTGCCCGTACTGGTCGTCGTGCCGACCTTCGCACCAAGATGCTTTGCCAGCTGGATCGCGAAAGTACCGATCCCGCCTGACCCGGCAGGGATGAATACCTTCTGCCCCTTCTGGACTTTCGCGCGTTCCTTCAGGGCTTGCCAGGAGGTCAGCGCGACCATCGGAATCGAGGCTGCCTGCACGAAGTCCAGATTGGCCGGCTTGTGGGCCGCAACACGTTCCGGCACCGCGGCGAATTCGGCAAGCGAGCCGGTGCCGAGGTCGAAGAGGCTGGCGAAAACGGCATCTCCTTTCTTGAAACGCGTCACCCGGCTACCGACCGCAATCACCACGCCCGCCAGGTCGCTCCCCATCGTGGCCGGCAGCGCGAACTTCAGGACCGGCTTGAACAGGCCCGTGGGAATCATGTTGTCGATCGGGTTCACGCCCGCGGCATGAATTTCGACCAGCAGTTCGTCCGGCTTCAGCGCCGGCATGGGGAGGTCCGCGAACCCGACCCCGGGAGACTTGCCGTAGCGCTTGAACGTAAGTGCTTTCATGTTTTTCTCGTTCCGAGGTGGGTCGGGCCATCCAGGATGCGCAGTCGGGGATTGCGTCAACTGAGCTGTGAATCGTGGCAGTGCGTTCTCCCGCATACCTCAGCCCAGACCGAATTGCCTGTGCAGCACCTTGTCGAAAAGACCACGAGGAAGAAAGCGTCGAGCGAATGCTCCCTGACGCGCCACCTTGCCGGAGGGATAGCGCAGGCGCGGCGTCCTGTCGGTGGCAGCCAGAACGATGGTTTCGGCCACGCTATCGGCGCTGTCCGCAACAGCGATCACGCGCTCGTATGCGCTGAGGTACTTCTGGCGGCTCGCGTGGTGCATGCGCGACGCTCGACACTCATGCAGTGCGGTAGCGTTCTGCGGCATGCGCCTGCCGGATATCGGCAAGCAGGCCGTGGCGCGCACCTTCCAGCGCATCCCAGCGCTCGGCGACGTGAAGCGGCGGAATCGTGACCAACTCGCGCCGGTCGAAGCCGGCCAGCGCCGCGTCGACCAGTTCGCCCACCTCCATCACTTCCGGCAGGGTATTGACGTCAATGCCGGCACGTTCCCAGATCTCGGTGCGGGTCGCCGCCGGCAGCACCGCCTGTACGTAGACGCCCTTGGACGACAGTTCGAGGTGCAGGCCCTGAGACAGGAACAGCACGAAGGCCTTGGTGGCGCCGTAGATCGACATGCCGAACTCGGGCGCGAAGCCGACGACCGAGCCGATGTTGACGATCGCGCCGCTACCGGACCGCACGAAGCGCGGAGCGACCGCGGCGGCGAGTCGCGTCAACGCCGTGGTGTTGAGCGCGATCAGAGCGTCGATGCCCTCCGCGGTCTGCTGCAGAAAACCGCCGGACTGCGCCATGCCGGCGTTGTTGATCAGAATGCCGATCTTTTCGTCGTATCCGAGACGGGTTTCCAGCGTGGCGAGATCGGAGAGCTGCGTCAGGTCGGCAGGCAGTACGTCGACGGCCACTCCGAAGTCTTCGCGCAGGCGCGCGGCCAGCGTGTTCAGGCGGGCCTCGTCGCGTGCGACGAGCACGAGGTCGTGGCCACGGCGGGCGAAACGCTCGGCGTAGGTGGCGCCGATGCCGCTGGAGGCGCCGGTGATGAGGGCAGTCGGAAGCGTGGTCATGCGTGTTTTCCTTTGATCGAGTCGGTTTGGTCGGCCGGTCCGCCAGGCTCGCGCCCGGAGCGTGTCTCCCGGTCGTCAGGCGCTGGCTCCAGACCTTGGAGGCGAAACAATGATGTCGATCATAATCTAAACTGTCAACAATTTGATTACGGTCGTAATCAATATATAGTCCGCCTTTCACGCAGGCACAGCCTCACCATGGAAGAGACATGAAGGTCAGCAAGGCACAGGCGCAGGCCAACCGGGCGCGCGTCGTCGAAACGGCGGCAACCCTGTTTCGCGAGCGGGGTTACGACGGGGTGGGTGTTGCCGATCTGATGGCCGCCGCAGGCTTCACGCACGGCGGCTTCTACAAGCACTTCCGCTCCAAGGCCGATCTGATGGCGGAATCTGCGGCGTGCAGCATCGCCCAGACCGCTGCACTGTCGGCTGGCGCTGACATCTCGGATTTCGTGAAGGCCTATCTGTCACGCGCGCACCGCGACACCCGCGCAAGCGGCTGCACGATGGCGGCGCTGGGAGCCGATGCCGCGCGTCAGCCGGAAGCCGTTCGGGCTACGTTTGCGGCCGGCATCGAAAGCCTGCTGGCTGCGCTGAGTACCGCGAGTAACTCGCCGGATCCGGCAGACGCGGGTGAAACGCGGGCCAGATACCTCGACACGCTGGCGCACGCGGTCGGCGCCATTGTCATGTCGCGAGCCTGTCCGGACGATTCGCCGCTGGCCGACGAAATCCTGGCGATCTGCCGCGACAGGATCCTTGCCTCGCTGAATGCGTCCGCAACGGAGCACCCGCCTGTGCAAGACCGCGGCAGCACTGACGGCCAGCATCCGTAAGACGTACAGCGATCGGGCCCGACGAGGCCACGACGGCATCAAGGAGGTCCATCCAGGACGTCGAGCCGACCATGCGGCTCATCACGCGACCACCCGGCCGCTCAGTGCGCCCGCCGCGCCAGCACGTCGTCGCGCGGGCCGGCGTCGACCACGCGGCCGGCCACCACCACCACCACGGTGTCGAAGCGCGCGAGCAGGCTGGGCCGATGCACCGACGCAACGATGCAGGCCTCCGGAAACGCCGCCACCATGCGGTCGAACACGCGGCCTTCGGCCTGCGGGTCGAGCGCGCTGGTGGGTTCGTCGAGCAGCAGCAGCGAACTGCCCTGCGCCGCCAGCGCGCCGCGGGCCAGCGCCAGGCGCTGCCGCTGACCGCCGGACAGATTGCCGCCGCGTTCGCTCAGACCACTCTGCAGCCCGTCCGTCAGGCGCTCGAGCACTTCGTCGAATACGCCGGCGTGCATCGCCGACTGCAGCGCCGCCGGGTCGGCTGGCTGGCCGAAGGTGAGGTTCTCTTCGACGCTGGCTTCGAACACTTCGGCTTCCTGCGGAATCAGTGTGGCAAGCGTGCGCAGTTCAGCCCACGGCACCGGCACGCCGTCGCGCAGCAGTTCGCCCTGCTGCGGCCGGTAGAGGCCGGCCAGCGTGCGCAGCAGCGTGCTCTTGCCGCCGCCGCTCGGGCCGATCAGCGCGACACGCGAGCCGCGCCGCAGTTCGAGATCCACGCCTCGTAGTCCCCCCCGCTCGCCACCGCGCGCGTCGTCGCCGTAGCGCAGCGTCGCACCGCGCAGTGACAGCGTCTGCCACGACGCGTCCGCCTGCACCGCGGGCACTTCTGCATCCGGCTCACCGGGCGCGGCCCAGATGGGCTCGGCGCTGCAGTAGTCGGTGTGCATGCGCGCGAAGCCCTGGAAGTTCGACGCCAGCGAAGCCACCACGCCGGCCGCCTGCTGCGCGTACTGGTAGATCATGAACACCGTGCCCAGCGCCACCGCCTGCCCCGGCGTGCGCACCTGCATGACATACACCACCACCAGCACCCAGGTGAGCCCCATGCCGAGCAGATCCACCGCGAACCACTTGCCCTCGTTCACCATCACCGCGCGCCGCAGCGGCGCCATCACCGCCTCCATGCGCCTGCCCAGCAGCACGCGCGACGCGGCCTGCAGCCGCAGCCCAATCACCGTGCCGGCGTTGCCGACGAAATCGAGCAGCGCCGCGGCATAGCGGCGGTCGGCATCGTTCTCGGCGCGCGCGAGCTGCATCAGCGTGCGGTCGAAACGCAGGATGATGAGCGCGATCACCACATAGCCGCTCACCGCGATCGCCCCACTGGTGCGCGACAGCAGCGCCAGCGCCACCAGCGGCCCGACAAAGTTGAACGCGCTCTGCAGATAGTCGAACTGGTTCTGCGCGAAGTCCGACAGCGCCCTGCTCGCCTGCATCACGCGGTGCTGCAACTCACCCGAATGTCGCCCGTCCCGCCACGCCAGGGGTGCTGCCGCGATGCGCGCATACAGCGCATCCGCCAGCCGCACGCGCACCCGCACGCCGACATTGCGCTCCAACACCCGCCCCGGCCCGTGCAGCAGCCAGGACAGCAGATAGATGCCGACCAGATAAAGAATCCACCGCCCCGCCGTCGCCATGTCGCCCTGCTGCAAGGCATTGATCGCCTGCGCGGCGAGCCAGGGCATGGTGAGGCGCAGCAGCTGCGCACCCGACAGCAGCGCAGCCGCGCCGACCATCTGCGCGCGTGCGCCCTGGGCGTGGAGCCAGAGGGCGCGGTAGAGGTCGCGGGCGGCGGAGGGTAGGGTGATTCTGTGGGCGGTCGAGTCTGTCATACGATCATTGCAGCGTCGCCCCGAAGCGGCGGGAGCCCGATGTCCACGATATGTTTGCCGAGCGCACGAAAGCTCGCGTGCTCAAAGCGCCGGATCATCATCGGATTCGGCACGCAACAGGCTTTCGTAATCCCGACCGCCATAGTAAATGCCGAGTATGCACACCTGCTAGACATCTACTGCGAACGCAATCACTGCCCCCTTGCGGTAATGCGTGATGCGCAATCGAAGGCGGACGTCTCTCGCCACACACCATGGTTCAGAAACACATTCAGACTTTCGCAGGACGCGGCGATCAAATCCATATGGAATAAATCGTTGCGTGGAGACACCACGCACGCGATGTATGCGTAGAGGTCGCGAAGCTGATCGGCGGCCTCCGGCGGAAGTATGGGAGTTGAACGCATCCCGTCTGCGAGTGTTCGACCGGCTGTCTTGCGGGAACCGCTCAGGTCCGATCCGTGCTCCCCCGGATGCGATAAACGGCGCAATTTCCCGTTTTACGGGCGTTGCGTGTGTGCTTTCGCCGGGGTCATCCCATTAGCGCCGGGCCACAGCACTTCTTGAACTTCTTGCCTGAGCCGCAAGGGCAAGGCTCGTTTCGCCCAATACGTCTACGCGTTTTGATCGCCTTCTTAAGCCGAGCTCTCCTAAGAACCTCTCCCTTCGCTTGATATGCCGGCAGTTCGAAGACCGTGATGTCTGCGCTTCGCAAGAAGTGCCATTCGGCATCATGGACTGCCCCAGCGTCATCGTAGGAGAGCGCAAGTAGTACCCGATCCGGTTCTTCATGCATCACCATGATTGCCCTCACGTGATCGCGCATCTTGTCTGCTGACGGACATGTACGCCCGGGCGCACATGCGAACGCAGTCAGGCGCACCTCTCCATACGTCGAAAAGGGTCGTGGTGGCTCCGCGCCTGACTGTCTCGCCTCTTGGGCAAACATGTTGAACAGGCTATCTCGCCATTCTCCGCTCAAGTCGAGAAGGTAGGCTGCGATCGCTGAGCGACCGGTCTTTCCGCTTAACGTCAAGAACTCCAGCAGGGCCGCCATGCCCGTAGGCATCCTTTGACGGAGAGGCGATGGGAGCGCTGGGTCCGCCAATCGCGCAGCGAAAAACCTGTCAATCTCTTGTCGGTAGCCGATGAACTGGAGGTGCGCCTTTGCTCCGCCGTGAAGTTCGTCCGCGTATTTGGGGTAGTGATTGTGTTGAAGGTATAGCCCCAAATGGTCCAGTTCGTCGTCGAGTTGCACGATGTCCGATTTGAGCGCTCTCGTGCGCACCTGGACGTAATGAAGGAACTCAAGCGGATTCACAAAGACGTCTGAGTACACGCGCAGGTCGTCAAGAGACAATGACCACACGGGTACATCCCCCACGTCAATGCCGATAGGCGATAGATGCTGAACCTGAGCGGCGATCTCCGTGAAAGGATCAAGGGTGATAGCGCAGATCGTGACTTGACGATAGTCACTAAGTCTCAGGCGGGCAGTCTCATTACCAGAGTGGTCGAGCAACGGCACCTCATCGGCTGATTGCAGGTATCGAAGGAACCGGTTGCCTTGTTTGGCGGGCGCGGAAACGAGGTTCTTGATCGACTGTACGTGCGCATCGACATCGGTCGCGGGTGACGTATATGTAAACGAACCTGACTTGATTTCGACGATGAACAGGTGATCGTCAATCACAAGTACTCCGTCCGTTTCATACCGAGCAGCGGCAGTCCCAGCCTCGCCAAGCCAGTAGTAGATCTCCTTAAAGCAGATTGCGCCAGGCAAGAGCCGTTGCATGTACACGAACGGTAAGGTCTCGGTGACCTCCTTGCGGGCTTCGATCCACGCTTGCTTGAGGCGTTGGCCCTCAGCGAACATGCGCTTTTCGAGCTGCCTGTAGAAATGGTCGAATAGGCCGCTCAAATCGAAGCAGTAATACCTTCCGTCCAGCTTGATAAAGGGCCGCTTAAATATGGGCCACACACGCAGCGGCCACCCTTTGAAGGGTCCTTCGGCAAAGAACTCTTTATCCTGGCCCGGCGCCCAAGAAAAGTCGTCAAGGAACGCAAGCGGCAGGTCCGTCACCTTCTGCAGGTCAAAGAGGTCGTAGAAAAAAAAGAGGCCGACTGCCCGGTTATGTTCAGCTTCAAGCTCATGACGGACGAGTGATTCGTTAAATAACTCCTCTAGCTCGCCGTCTAGTACGACCCCAGCATTGATGTCTGCGTCCAGCGCTGCCAGAGACTTTAGTCTGAACGCATCCATGGCATCAAAGGCATCGAAGATGCCCTTGGTAAGTGAGTGCCAAATCTTCTCCAGCTCGTCGCAGAGCTGAGCGCTACTCAGCCCATAGAGTTGTTGGAGCGCATCGGTCTGTGGTGCTAGTAGCTCGCGGAGTGCTTGGACGTGATGGTTCTGATACTGCTCTCCCCTGACATTGCACCAATAGAGCTGAGTCAGAAAGTGAAACTCCTCGAATGCGCTGTCAACTTCTGCGCCGCTCTGTCGGCGCTTTGCTGTAGTGCATAAGAAGTACTCCGAGTTCAGCTTCTGAAAAATGGCCTCAACCAACTGTTGGAGATTGTTCCAAGCTTCGTCGGTCAGCTCGTTTGGTGGGAATGCGATAGGCGGCGTTCCGGCAACGAGGCTCTGAACGTAGTCGAGCATTCGCGCAGCCTGCGCATGCTCTGGCCCTAGCTCGACCTCACTATCAATCCCAATAGTAGCTGCGCTTCTCTCCCACCATGCGCGGTGCAAAATTGCCAGCGGGTCTAGAGTTGCGACCAACGCCGAAGCGTCGGCTATGTCTCGGTCAATCGCTTGCACAACTGAGTCATAGTCCGCAACGAGGCGTGCCTGAAATTTGTCGAACTCTTTAGGTGACCAGTCGGTCTGCGAAACGAGGTGGCGCCCGAAGCGCATCATGCGAAAGGGGCCGAAGCTGAAAGCCTCATCGGGACGTTGAACTGCATTGCGAACACGAAGTCCCTTTTGCTTACCGCGTTTCATATGTTGACGTTCAACGCATGTCTTTCGAATATTTTCCGTTGGACAGGCCGAACGAGCTCTACGCCAGCACTTGCTGCTGAGCCGAGGTCCAGTCCTTGGGTGTGTCCTGCAGGCCAGTCCACGCTGGCTGACACCCGCTTTAATGATGCCAGTGGGATAGCAAAGTTCTATCTCTGCGATGTGACAATAGCAAATTGCTGTCGCAGCTGAACACCATTGCAATGCGGCCCAGCAACGTATCCGGCACGCAGGCGTGCGAAATCATCTCGACCTCGGCTACCAAATGCACGACGAAGGTCAAACGACTGACTCCGATGACAAGCGTCATTCCAAAGCCCTGAGTATCGGCCGCAGCCTGTCCAAAGCGGCCCCAGATCTAGAGCTGGTACCTGCGGGTTGCCTATCAGGACGCAGAGGCTCATTAGTCAGAATAGCCCGTTCACTCTCACTGATTGGAAAACGCCCAACCGACTTCATTCTTCACCGGCTGACTGTATTTGTGTCAGTCATTTACTATGGACCGACTCACTCCACCGTCACGCTCTTCCCCAGATTCCGCGGCTCGTCCACATCGTTGCCCTTCACCAGCGCTGCGAGGCAGACGAGCAGCTACAGCGCACGACGTGCAGCACGGGTGACAGTCGGCCGTAGTTTTCCGGGATGCTCAGGATGTGGGCGCCCCCGCCTTCGACCATTTCGGTGCCGGCGTCGGCGATGACATAGAGCTCGCCGCCGCGGGCGTGGACTTCCTGGATGTTGCTCTTGAGCTTTTCGATTAGCGCGTCGTTCGGCGCGAGCGCGATGACCGACATGTGGCTGCCGACCCGTGCCTGCGAACCGTACTCAAGCGCGGCACTACGTGATCAGACTGCAACTCAGCGACGCCGTTGCTCTGCGCTCAACTTCCCGCCGGCCAAAGCCCCGCAAAATCGAACGACAACTGCCGATGGTGGCGGATGGTGAGGAGGTAGACCGTCGCCAATTCGTCGACCACGGTGTAGAGCATGAGGTAGTCGCCGTGCAGATACTCGCGAAGGGAATCGGCGGCCGCTGTCGGCATGGCGGAAAGCAAGCTGAGCGCTTCGGCGGATTGGGGCGGGTGGTCAAGGTAGCGCCGACCGATGCGAGGAAAGCGGGCCAGATTGGGGATGACCGTGCTGCGCAACTGATCGAGCAGGTCGTCGAAGGCCGCGCCCGCATCGGCTTCTATCAGAAAGGTTTCGATGGCTTCGAGGCGCGCCAGAAAACTGTCGGTCAGCTCAACCCGGTGCAGGGTTTCAGCCATGTGTCTTCGCGCGACGCTTCTGGAGACTGGCGATTGCGGCATCAGCCGGCTGGGTCCGGCCTGCTGCAATGTCGTCCAGACCGCGACGGGCGTCTTCAAGCAGAAGCAGATGGATGCGTTCGCGTTCCAGCCGGTGGTAGTAGTCCAGCCGGTCGGCGTCGATCAGCGCGACATAGCTTTCGCCGTTCTTGGTGATGATCTTTTCGGCGCCAGCCTTGGCCTGCTCGGCCAGCTCCGAAAGGTTGGCACGTGCCTGGGTGAAGGGCACCACGTCGCGCGCTGAAAAACCCATGGCAGGCTCCCGATGGAAGGTGACAGAATTCTGTACAGTCTATCGAGTCAAGTGCGGTGACGCTACAGGGGTCTGTTCATCTGCTGCGAGCGTGCGATGCATGGACGCAAATACGGAGGCTGATCCGCGAACCGGCGGATAGAACAAGGCGCTGGTCCATCTCCGTGCTCTGAAACAGCACCACGTCAGGCAGACGTGTTCAAGATACGCATGGGAGAAATTGCAGAAAAAGTGCCGAAATTTTCAAGATATTTTTCCTTGATCCATATTTCAGGCGTTTGTTCTGACTGAACTTTTCTCGCTCTATTGAAGATACCAAGATCGTCGATTACAGATAATCTACGGCTTTGCCCTCACTTCGGCACAGAGGCCGCTCATGCCTGCCTTCCGCCATCATGATCTGAGTCTGCTCAACACCACCTTCGACTCACCCCTGGTCGATGTGGTGACCGAGCTCGAACATCTGCGCCGTCTCCGGCTGGAGGGCAGCACGCCCGCGCCGGTGTTCTTCCAGCTCAAGCAGATCTTCCACATGCTGGAAAGCCTGGGGTCGGCCCGCATCGAAGGCAACCACACCACGCTGGCCGACTATGTCGAGAGCCGGCTGGAAGACGTTGCGGCAAGCGTGAGTGACACGCTGCGTGAAATGGCCAATATCGAAGAGGCCATGGCCTTCATCGAGGCGCATTTCGCGCCCGGCGACGACATCACCGAACATCTTGTGCGCGAGTTGCATGCGCTGACGGTGCGCGACCTGCAGCGGGAGGGCGACGCCACCCCCGGCGCCTACCGCCAGGGGTCGGTGCGGATTTCGCAGTCCGACCACCTTCCACCCGAGGCGCTGCAGGTGCCGCAGTACATGAGCGAGCTGGTGGCCTTCATCAATCAGCCTGACCCGCCCAAGTACGACCTGATCAAGGTCGCGCTCGCCCACCACCGCTTCGCGTGGATACACCCCTTCGGCAACGGCAACGGGCGTGTGGTCCGGCTGCTGACCTATACCTTGATGATCAAGTACGGCTTCGACGTCAGGGCAGGCGGGCGGGTGCTGAATCCGACCGCGGTGTTCTGCAACGACCGCGACCGCTATTACGCCATGCTCAGTCAGGCGGACACCGGCACGCAGGAAGGACGCGAGGCGTGGTGCATCTACGTGCTGTCCGGCGTGCGCGACGAACTGGACAAGGTGGCCCGGCTGACCGATCAGGGCTATCTCATCGACCGCATCCTCACGCCGGCCTTGCGCCATGCGCGCGAGCGCGAATCATTGACGCAGATGGAAGAGCGGGTGCTCATGGCGACGGCCCACACAGGGATCGCCAAGGCGGGCGACCTGAAAGCGGCGATGCCCGGGATGACGGAAGCCCAACGCACCTACCAGATCCGCAAACTGGTGGAGCGCCGGATGCTCGTACCGATCCACGACGGTGCACGTCAGTACACCGTGGGTTTCAGCAACAGCGTGCTGCTGCGCGGCGTGATCCGCGCACTGACGGCGGAAGGGTTCATCCCCGAGGCGTTGAACCGCCCCGGTTGATCGACATTCAAGCGCGCGTGGTGCGCCCTCACTCCACCGTCACGCTTTTCGCCAGATTCCGCGGCTTGTCCACGTCGGTGCCCTTCACCAGCGCCGCGTGGTAGGCGAGCAGTTGCAGCGGCACGACGTGCAGTACCGGTGACAGCAGGCCGTAGTTCTCCGGCATGTTCAGGATGTGCACGCCTTCGCCTTCGACCATTTCGGTGCCGGCGTCGGCGATGACGTAGAGCTCGCCGCCGCGGGCGCGGACTTCCTGGATGTTGCTCTTGAGCTTTTCGATCAGCGCGTCGTTCGGGGCGATGGCGATGACCGGCATGTCGCGGTCGACCAGCGCCAGCGGGCCGTGCTTCAGTTCGCCGGCCGGGTAGGCTTCGGCGTGGATGTAGGAAATTTCCTTGAGCTTGAGCGCGCCTTCGAGCGCGATCGGGTAGTGCTGGCCGCGGCCGAGGAAGAGGGCGTGGTGCTTCATGGCGAAGCGTTCGGCCCAGGCCTGGATCTGGGGCTCAAGCTCGAGCACGCGTGTGACCGCGCCCGGCAGGTGGCGCAGCGCGCCGAGGTATTTCTCTTCCTGCGCGACGCTGAGCGTGCCGCGGGTCTTGGCCATGGCCAGCGTGAGCAGCGCGAGCGCGGCGAGCTGAGTGGTGTAGGCCTTGGTCGAGGCAACACCGATTTCCGGGCCGGCGCGGGTGATGAAACGCAGTGACGATTCGCGCACGATGGCCGATTCCGGCACGTTGCAGATCGCAAGCGTGCGGGTCATGCCGAGCGACTTGGCGTACTTCAACGCGGCCAGCGTGTCGGCGGTTTCGCCGGACTGCGAAATGGTGACGACCAGCGTGTCGGGGTCGGCCACCGGCTTGCGGTAGCGGTATTCGCTGGCGATTTCGACCGAGCATTCGATGCCGGCGATGTCTTCCAGCCAGTAGCGGGCGACCAGACCGGCGTGGAAGCTGGTGCCGCAGGCGAGCACGAGCACGCGGCGCACCGAGCGGAACACGTTGTCGGCTTCGACGCCGAACAGGTTGGGCGTGATCGAGCGCGCCTGGGCCAGCATTTCGAGCGTGTTCGACAGCGCGGCCGGCTGCTCGAAAATCTCTTTCTGCATGTAGTGGCGGTAGCTGCCCAGTTCGACCGCGTCGGCCGACAGCTGGCTCACCTGCACCGGGCGGTCGACCGGCGTGCCGTCGAGACGCATGACGCGCATCGAGTTGCGGGTGAGTTCGGCCATGTCGCCGTCTTCGAGGTAGATCATGTTGCGCGTGACCTGCAGCAGCGCCGAGGTATCGGAGGCGGCGTAGTTGCCGTTGTCCGACTGGCCCAGCACCAGCGGCGAGCCGTGGCGGGCGACGACGATGCGCGAGTCTTCGCCTTCGGTGACGATGGCGATGGCGTAGGCGCCGATCAGTTCGCCGCAGGTGGCGCGCACGGCGTCGAGCAGGTCGGGCGTGGTCTTCAGATGGTGGCGCACCAGGTGGGCGATGACCTCGGTGTCGGTTTCCGACGTGAAGGTGTAGCCAAGGCCGGTGAGGCGGGCGCGCAGCGGTTCGAAGTTCTCGATGATGCCGTTGTGCACGACGGCCAGACCGTCGCTGATGTGCGGGTGCGCGTTGCGCTCGGACGGCACGCCGTGCGTGGCCCAGCGGGTGTGGGCGATGCCGATGGCGGCGTCGAGCTGCTGTTCGCTGGCCTGGGTGGCCAGTTCGGCCACGCGGCCGACCGAGCGCAGGCGGCGCAGTTCGGTGCCGTTGGCGCCATTCAGCACGGCGAGGCCGGCCGAGTCATAGCCGCGGTATTCGAGCTTGCGCAGCCCTTCGAGCAGTACGGGAACGATGTTCTGGCCGGCGATGGCCGCGACGATGCCACACATGGGAAATCCTTTGCCGTTGCGATGCGTTGTGTGTCGGTTACTGCCCGGTCATTTCTTTTTCTTCACCGGCCGGGTCCAGCCGGTGATGGTGGTCTGGCGCACGCGCGAGATGGTGAGCTCGCCCGGCGGTGCGTCCTGCGTCAGCGTGGTGCCGGCGCCCAGCGTGGCGCCACGGCCGACGGTGACCGGCGCAACCAGCTGGGTGTCGGAGCCGATGAACACGTCGTCTTCGATGATGGTGCGGAACTTGTTGGCGCCGTCGTAGTTGCAGCAGATGGTGCCGGCACCGATGTTCACGCGGCTGCCCACGGTGGCATCGCCGACGTAGGCTAGGTGGTTGGCCTTGCTGTGGGCGGCGATGTCGCTGTTCTTCACTTCGACGAAGTTGCCGATGTGCACGTCTTCCGCCAGGTTCGCGCCGGGGCGCAGACGCGCGTAGGGGCCGAGCTGGCAGCCGGCGCCGACCACGGCGTCGTCGAAATGGCAGAAGGGCGCGATGACGGTGCCGGCGGCGACGGTGACGTTGCGCAGCACCGAGTGCGCGCCCACCTTGACGCCGTCGCCCAGTTCGACGCGACCTTCGAAGATGCAGCCGATGTCGATCTCGACGTCGCGGCCACAGACCAGCTCGCCGCGCACGTCGATGCGTGCCGGGTCGCGCAGCGTGACGCCTTCGGTCAGCAGTCGCTCGGCGTTTTCGCGCTGGTGGATGCGTTCGAGTTCGGCCAGTTGCGCCTTGTCGTTCACGCCCAGCGTTTCCGACACGCGGGCCGGCTGCGTGCTCACCACCGGCACACCGTCGCGCACTGCGGCGGCGACCACGTCGGTCAGGTAGTACTCGCGTTGGGCGTTGTCGTTCGACAGCTGGTCGAGCCAGCCGGCGAGCTTGCCGCCGGGCACGACCATGATGCCGGTGTTCACTTCGCGGATGGCGCGCTCGGCCTCTGAGGCATCCTTCTGCTCGACGATGCGCACGATGCGGCCTTCGCCGTCGCGCACGATGCGGCCGTAGCCGGTGGGTTCGTCGAAGCTGACGGTGAGGATGGCGAGCTTGTCGTTGCCGGCCGCTTCGGCCAGCTTGACCAGCGTGTCGGCGCGCAGCAGCGGCACGTCGCCGTAGAGGATGAGCACCGGCTCGTCGCGCGACAGATGCGGCAGCGCCTGGCGGACCGCGTGGCCGGTGCCGAGCTGTTCGGCCTGCAGCGCCCAGTCGACCGCGAGATCGGGGAAGGCCGCGCGCACTGCGTCGCCACCGTGGCCGTACACCACGCAGGTGTGCGACGGGTTCAGAGACGCTGCGGTGCGCAGCACATGCCCGAGCAGCGGGCGGTCAGACAGGGGTTGCAGCACCTTGGGCAGGGCGGAGCGCATGCGCTTGCCTTGCCCGGCTGCCAGAATGACGATCTGCATCGGACACCATATGGCGGAAAACCGCGTGGATTCTAGCATTCGGGGTACGACGGCCTGCTGCGCAGCAGTTCTCGCCCACCGCGTGTTTGCAACCTGCCGACGTGCGCGTTGCCATAGATTTAACAATTCAACCGGGAGGTCTACGACATGAAAGCCGCCGCCCTTTACGCCGCTCTCTGCATGCTGCCCGTGACGCTGTTCGCGGGCGACACGGTTCACCGCTGGGTCGATGAACGCGGCGTCGTGAATTACGGCGACGCACCGCCAGAGGGGCGCAAATCGACGCCGATACGCACGGTCGATCCGCTCACCGTGACCGGGTCACCGTCCCCGGCCCGCGCCGCGACACCGCCAAGCCCCGCCAGTGGCATGGCAGACCGCGACGCGGTACAGCGCGAGGTTGAATCGGCGCTGCAGCGGGAACGTACGTCGGTCGCGCAAGAGAGTGCGGCAAGGCAGGAGGCGGCGATGGCGGAAGCACGCAAGCGCTGCCTGGAACAGCGGCGTGTGGATTGCGACGATCCGGCGGTGCTGGACGACACCCTGTACGGCGTACCGCCGCGCATCATCCGTCGCCACCCTCCCCTGTACCCGCCGATCGCCCGTCCGCCCGCACCGCCGCCGGAGCGGCCGATGCTGATGCGCAAGTTGCCGTAGGTGGATTGCTCAGAAGGACGCGCCCTATCCGCGGCCGGAGCTCGGTGCCGGGCTTTGTGGGAGGGGTCTTCTGGCCCCGACTGCGGCTTGGATCGAAGCCGGCGGACTGCAGCGGCCGTGTCGCGGTCAGAAGACCGCTCCTACAGGAGGGGCGCGCCCTATCCGCGGCCGGAGCCCGGTGCGGGGTTTTTTGGGAGGGGTCTTCTGACCTCGACTGCGGCCTGAATCGAAGCCGGCGGACTGCAGCGGCCGCATCGCGGCCAAGGCCGCTCCCACAGGGGTGGTGCGCCTGATCCACGGCCGGAACCTGGGGCGGGATTCTGTGGGAGGGGTCTTCTGACCCCGACAGCGGCTTGGATCGAGGCCGGCGGACTGCAGCGGCCGCGTCGCGGTCAGAAGACCGCTCCTACAGGGGTGGTGCGCCCGATCCACGGCCGGAGCCTGGAGCGAGGTTTTGTGGGAGGGGTCTTCTGACCCCGACCGCGGCTTGGATCGAGGCCGGCGGACTGCTGCGGCCGCGTTGCGGTCAGAAGACCGCTCCTACAGGGGTGGTGCGCCGGATCCACGACCGGAGCCTAGGCGAGGATTCTGTGGGAGGGGTCTTCTGACCCCGACAGCGGCTTGGATCGAAGCCGACGGGCGGCAGAGGCCGTGTCGCGGCCAAGGCCGCTCCCACAGGGGTGGTGCGCCTGATCCACGGCCGGAGCCTGGGACGAGGTTTTGTGGGAGGGTTCTTCTGACCCCGACTGCGGCTTGGATCGAAGCCGGCGGACTGCTGCGGCCGTGTCGCGGTCAGAAGACCGCTCCTACAGGGGTGGTGCGCCTGATCCACGGCCGGAGCCTGGGCGAGGATTCTGTGGGAGGGGTCTTCTGACCCCGACTGCGGCTTGGATCGAAGCCGGCGGAGCGCAACGGCCGCGTCGCGGCCAAGGCCGCTCCCACAAAGGTCGCGTCTGACCCGTGGCCCGAACTGCGCATTTGTGGGAGCGAGCTTGCTCGCGATTGCGGCCTCACTGCAACACGGGCCGTTGTTCGCCCCTCTTCCCGCCTGTGAGCGGTCAGAGAGGAGCGGAACGATCAGCGCGGCAGGGTGGTGGAACCCATGAGGAACTGGTCAACTTCACGAGCGCACTGACGGCCCTCTCTGATCGCCCACACCACCAGCGATTGCCCGCGGCGCATGTCGCCGGCGGCGAATACCTTGGGCACGTTGGTGGCGTAGCAGCCTTCACCGTCGGTGGTGGCGCGGGCGTTGCCGCGGCCGTCCTTCTCGACGCCGAAGCTTTCGATGATGCTGCCGGCCGGGCTGACGAAGCCCATCGCGAGCAGTACGAGGTCGGCCTTCAGCAGTTGCTCGGTGCCGGCCACTTCCTGCATGCGGCCGTCCTTCCACTCGACGCGCACCGTCTTGACCTGGGTGACCTTGCCGTTCTCACCGATGAATTCCTTGGTGGCGATCGCCCAGTCACGCTCGCAGCCTTCTTCGTGGCTGGACGAGGTGCGCAGCTTGATCGGCCAGTAGGGCCACACCAGCGGCTTGTTCTCGGCTTCCGGCGGCTGCGGCATCAGTTCGAACTGGATGACGCTGGCAGCGCCGTGACGGTTCGAGGTACCGACGCAATCGGAACCGGTGTCGCCACCGCCGATCACGACCACGTGCTTGCCGGTGGCCATGATCTGGTCGGGCACGGTGTCACCGGCAACGACGCGGTTCTGCAGCGGCAGGAAGTCCATCGCGAAATGCACGCCGGCCAGCTCACGGCCCGGCACCGGCAGGTCGCGCGGCTGTTCCGCACCACCGGCGAGGATGACGGCGTCGAACTCGGCCTTCAGCTGCTCGGGGCTGACCACGGTCGCGGCATCGCTGTGCACCGGCGAACCTTCGGGCAGCGGACCGACCTGCACACCGGTGCGGAAGGTCACACCTTCGGCTTCCATCTGCGCGATGCGGCGGTCGATGTGCGACTTTTCCATCTTGAAGTCGGGGATGCCGTAGCGCAGCAGACCGCCGACGCGGCTGTTCTTTTCGAACACGGTCACGTCGTGACCGGCGCGCGCCAGTTGCTGCGCGGCGGCCATGCCGGCCGGGCCCGAACCGACGACGGCGACCTTCTTGCCGGTCTTCGTCGCCGGCGGCTGCGGCACGACCCAGCCGTTTTCCCAGGCCTTGTCGATGATGGCGTGCTCGATCGACTTGATGCCCACCGCGTCGCTGTTGATGTTCAGCGTACAGGCGGCTTCGCACGGCGCCGGACAGATGCGGCCGGTGAATTCCGGGAAGTTGTTGGTCGAGTGCAGCACCTCGATCGCCTGCTTCCAGTCCTGGCGGTAAACCAGGTCATTGAAGTCGGGGATGATGTTGTTGACCGGGCAGCCGCTGTTGCAGAACGGGATGCCGCAGTCCATGCAGCGCGCGCCCTGGATCTTCGCCTCTTCGTCGCTCAGGTGGAGCACGAACTCCTTGTAGTTGCGCACGCGCTCGGCGACCGGCAGCGAAGCTTCGGACAGACGCTGGTACTCAAGAAAACCGGTGGACTTTCCCATGTTCGATTCTTTTCCTGTTACTTGGCCATCGCTGCAGCAGGCGCATCCGCCTTGGCAGCCATTTCACGCAGCGCGCGGCGGTACTCGACCGGCATCACCTTGACGAACTTGCCGCGGGCATTCGCCCAGTCGGCGAGGATGTCGGCAGCGCGCTTCGAGCCCGAGAAGGCGGCGTGACGCGCGATCAGGCGACGCAGAATGGCTTCGTCGCTCATCGTCAGGTGGTTGATCGCCGCCTCGCCGATGATGTGATCGTCGGCGTCGTTGGCCAGATCGCCACTGATCGTGTCGAGTTCGACCATCGACATGTTGCAGCGCTTGGCGAAGCTGCCGTCCTCGTCATAGACGTAGGCGACGCCGCCCGACATGCCGGCTGCGAAGTTGCGACCGGTCTGGCCGAGCACGACCACGGTGCCGCCGGTCATGTATTCGCAGCCGTGGTCACCGGTACCCTCGACCACCGCGATGGCGCCCGAGTTGCGCACGGCGAAACGCTCGCCGGCCACGCCGCGGAAGTAGCACTCGCCTTCGGTCGCACCGTAGAGCACGGTGTTGCCGACGATGATGTTCTTCTCCGATGCGCCGCGGAAGGCGTCCGACGGCTTGATCACGATGCGGCCGCCGGACAGGCCCTTGGCGACGTAGTCGTTGCCCTGGCCGGTCAGTTCCAGCGTGATGCCGCGCGCGATGAAGGCGCCGAAGCTCTGGCCGGCGGTGCCGCTGAGCTTCACCATGATGGTGTTGTCGGGCAGGCCCTTGTGGCCGTAACGCTTGGCAACTTCATGCGACAGCATGGTGCCGGCGGTGCGGTTCACATTGGTGATCGGCGATTCAACGACGACCGACTTGCCGGTTTCGATGGCGTCCTTCGCCTTGGCGATCAGGCTGTGGTCGAGCGCGCGGTCGATGCCGTGGTCCTGCGTTTCGCTGTGCAGGCGCGACACTTCGGCCGGAACCGGCGGCATGTAGAAGATGCGCGAGAAGTCGAGGCCACGCGCCTTCCAGTGTTCGATGCCGGCGCGGGTGTCGAGCAGGTCGGCGCGGCCGACCAGATCGTCGAACTTGCGCACGCCCATCGAGGACATCAGTTCGCGCACTTCTTCGGCGACGAAGAAGAAGTAATTGACCACGTGTTCCGGCTGGCCGGTGAACTTCTTGCGCAGCACCGGATCCTGGGTGGCGACGCCGACCGGGCAGGTATTCAGGTGGCACTTGCGCATCATGATGCAGCCCTCGACCACCAGCGGTGCGGTGGCGAAGCCGAATTCGTCGGCGCCGAGCAGCGCGCCGATCAGCACGTCGCGGCCGGTCTTCATCTGGCCGTCGGCCTGCACGCGGATGCGACCGCGCAGGCGGTTCAGCACCAGGGTCTGCTGGGTTTCGGCCAGGCCGAGTTCCCACGGCGTGCCGCAGTGCTTGATCGACGAGATCGGGCTGGCACCGGTGCCGCCGTCATGGCCGGCGATCACCAGGTGGTCGGCCTTGGCCTTGGACACGCCGGCGGCCACGGTGCCGACGCCGATTTCCGACACCAGCTTGACCGAGATCGAGGCGGTCGGATTCGAGTTCTTCAGGTCGTGGATCAGCTGCGCCAGATCCTCGATCGAGTAGATGTCGTGGTGCGGCGGCGGCGAGATGAGGCCGACGCCCGGCACCGAATGGCGCAGGAAGCCGATGTATTCCGACACCTTGTGGCCGGGCAGCTGACCGCCCTCGCCCGGCTTGGCGCCCTGGGCCATCTTGATCTGGATCTGGTCGGAGTTGGCCAGGTATTCGGCGGTGACGCCGAAACGGCCGGACGCGACCTGCTTGATCTTGGAGCGCAGCGAATCGCCCTTCTTCAGCGGCAGCGCGACTTCGACGCGCGACGAGCCGATGAGCTTGTCGAGCGTGGTGTCTTCGGTCACCGGGTTGAAGCGGATCGGGTCTTCACCGCCCTCGCCGGTGTTCGACTTGCCTCCAATGCGGTTCATCGCGATGGCCAGCGTGGTGTGCGCTTCGGTCGAGATCGAGCCGAGCGACATCGCGCCGGTGGCGAAGCGCTTGACGATTTCGGTCGCCGGCTCGACTTCCGACAGCGGCACCGGTGCGCCCGCCGGCTTGATGTCGAACAGACCGCGCAGCGTCATGTGACGCTTGGTCTGGTCGTTGATGATGCGGGCGTATTCCTTGTACGTGTCGTACTTGTTGGTGCGCGTCGAGTGCTGCAGCTTGGCGATCGCGTCCGGCGTCCACATGTGCTCTTCGCCGCGGATGCGGAAGGCGTACTCGCCGCCGGCATCGAGCGCATTGGCCAGCACCGGGTCGTTGCCGAAGGCCTGGGCGTGCGTGCGCAGCGCCTCTTCGGCCACTTCCTGCAGGCCGATGCCTTCGACCTGGGTGGCGGTGCCGGTGAAGTAGCGGGCGACGAAGGCCGAGTTGAGGCCGATCGCTTCGAAGATCTGCGCGCCGCTGTAGGACTGGTAGGTCGAAATGCCCATCTTGGACATGACCTTGTTCAGACCCTTGCCCACGGCCTTGATGAAGCGCTTCGACGCGTCCTTGGTCGACAGACCGGACGGCAGCTCATTCGAGATTTCGGCGATGGTGTCGAACGCCAGCCACGGACAGATCGCTTCGGCGCCGTAACCGGCGAGCAGCGCGAAATGGTGGGTTTCACGCGCCGAGCCGGTGTCGATGACGAGACCGGTCAGCGTACGCAGGCCCTTGCGCACCAAGTGGTGATGTACGGCCGAGGTAGCGAGCAGCGCCGGGATGGCGACGCGATCGCGCGAAGCGGCGCGGTCGGACAGGATGACGATGTTGAAGCCGTCGGCCACCGACTTTTCGGCTGCTTCCTGCAGGCGCTTGATCGCCCCTTCGCAGGCCGCGGCGCCGTTAGCCGCCGGGTAGGTGATGTCGAGCACCAGCGAACGGTACTTGCCGCCGGTCAGGCGCTCGATGTCGCGCAGGCGCAGCACGTCTTCGTTGGTGAGCACCGGCTGGGTGACTTCGAGGCGCGGCGTCAGGCCGTCTTCGTTGTCGGCCACACCCATCAGGTTCGGGCGCGGACCGATGAAGGAGGCGAGCGACATCACGATCTCTTCGCGGATCGGGTCGATCGGCGGGTTCGTGACCTGGGCGAACAGCTGCTTGAAGTAGGAATACAGCGGCTTGTTCTTGTCCGACAGCACCGGCAGCGCGGAATCATTGCCCATCGAGCCGATGGCTTCTTCGCCACCGGCCGCCATCGGCGCCAGGATGAACTTGATGTCTTCCTGCGTGTAGCCGAAGGCCTGCTGCGTATCGAGCAGGGTTTCGCTGCGCTCGGTGGCGTACTTGATCTCTTCCAGTTCGGTCAGGAAGAAACGCGAATCGGTGATCCACTTGTCGTACGGGTATTCGGTGGACAGCTCGTGCTTGAGCGCGGCGTCTTCGATGATCGCGCCCTTTTCCAGGTCGATCATGAACATCTTGCCCGGCTGCAGACGCCACTTCTGCACGATGCGCTCGTCCGGAATCGGCAGCACGCCCATTTCGGAGGCCATCACGACCATGTCGTCGTCGGTGACCAGGAAGCGGGCCGGGCGCAGGCCGTTGCGGTCCAGCGTGGCGCCGATCTGGCGGCCGTCGGTGAAGGCCACGGCGGCGGGGCCGTCCCACGGCTCCATGATGGCGGCGTGGAATTCGTAGAAGGCGCGACGCTCTTCGTCCATCAGCGGATTGCCGGCCCAGGCTTCGGGGATCAGCATCATCATGGCGTGGGCCAGCGAGTAGCCGCCCATCACCAGCAGTTCGAGCGCGTTGTCGAACGAGGCCGAATCGGAGCCGCCTTCGACGATGAGCGGCCACAGCTTGTCGAGATCGTCGCCGAGCGCGGCCGACTTCATCGACTTCTGACGCGCCTTCATCCAGTTGATGTTGCCGCGCACGGTGTTGATTTCACCGTTGTGGGCAATCATGCGGAAGGGGTGGGCCAGATCCCAGGTCGGGAAGGTGTTGGTCGAGAAGCGCTGGTGTACCAGCGCCAGCGCGGACTGCGCGCGCGCGTCCTGCAGGTCGAGGAAGTATTCACCGACCTGGTGCGCCAGCAGCATGCCCTTATATACAAGGGTGCGCGAGGACAGCGACGGAATGTAGAACTGCTTCACGTCGGCCAGCTTCAGCGCGCGCACTGCGTGCTCGACACGCTTGCGCACGACGAAGAGCTTGCGTTCGAAGGCGGTCTGGTCGGCCACGGTATCGGGGCGGGCGATGAACACCTGGCGCATCTGCGGCTCGATGGCTCGCGCGGCTTCGGCCAGGATGCTGCTGTCGCGCGGAACGTCGCGCCAGCCGAGGAAGGTGAGGCCTTCTTCGTGGATGATGCGCGCCACGACCGACTCACAGGCGGCACAGCCATTGGCCGATTGCGGCAGGAAAACGGTGCCACAGGCGTAATCGCCAGCGGGCGGCAGCGTGATGCCGATCTTCTCAGCCTCGGCACGCAGCAGCGCGTCGGGCATCTGGATCAGAATGCCGGCGCCATCGCCGAGCAGCGGGTCGTAACCGGTTGCGCCACGGTGATCGAGGTTCTTCAGGATCAGCAGACCCTGTTCGATGATGTCGTGCGATTTGCGATTCTTGATGTTCGCAACGAAACCCACACCACATGCATCACGCTCGTTTTCGGGGTCGTACAGACCCTGAGTATGGGGAAGACCCATTGCTTTCGTCCTCGAAACTCGTTTGCCAACCGCGCGCGGCATCGCTCTGATCGCTCGCCACTGCGGGAATTCGCACCGCCGCATCCACGAAAAAGCCGGTTTCCGCGGTCATCCTCTAAAGGGGATTTGGCGGGCACCGGCTCGGGTGGCCTCGCCGACTCGTCGGTGAGACCGGCACAGGCACTTTGGGGGTGGACGACGGAGTATAAAACCTTGATCCGCTGCGTACAACACCCGTGCGGCGGCGCATCAAACAGCGCCCACCGAAGGGATCAGATCTCGCCGACCGCGAACAGGCGGCGATGCTCGCGCATCGCGTAACGGTCAGTCATGCCGGCGATGTAGTCGGCGATGGCACGCGGCTTGTCGTCGCGGGCCATGAGCTGATACTGCGGCGGCAGCAGGCGCGGATCGTCCATGAAGGCGCCGAACAGTTCGGCGATGATGCGGCGCGCCTTGGCCGTCATGCGCAGCACCTGATAGTGGCGGTAAAGATTGTCGCGCAGGAACTGTTTGAGCTTGAGCTGCTCGGCCCGCATCGTTTCGCTGTAGGCAACCAGCACCGGGCCGGCACGCACGTCGTCGATGGAGCGCAGCGCGGCGGCTTCGATGCGACTCGTCGTTTCCCCCACCAGATCAATCACTTGCGCATTGATCATGCGGCGGATCGCCTCGTGGATCAGACGCCGGCCGGCGATCTGCGGGTACAGATCGACCACCTCGCGGCGGAAGCGGGCGAAGATCGGCACCTCTTCCAGCTGTTCCAGCGTGATCAGGCCCGAGCGCAGGCCGTCGTCGACGTCGTGATTGTTGTAGGCGATTTCGTCGGCCAGATTGCAGATCTGCGCTTCGATGGTCGGCTGCGTGCGGTCGAGGAAGCGCTGGCCCAATTCGCCCAGTTCGCGCGCACGCGCCGGCGAACAGTGCTTGAGGATGCCCTCGCGCGTTTCGAAGGTGAGGTTCAGGCCGTCGAAAGCGCCGTAGCGCTCTTCCAGCAGATCGACCGTGCGCAGGCTCTGCAGGTTGTGCTCGAAACCGCCGTAGTCGCGCATGCATTCGTTCAGCGCGTCCTGACCGGCGTGGCCGAAAGGCGTGTGGCCGAGGTCGTGGGCAATCGACACCGCCTCGGCCAGATCCTCATTCACCCGCAGGGCACGCGCGATCGAGCGCGCGATCTGCGCGACCTCGATGCTGTGCGTGAGCCGGGTGCGGAAGAGATCGCCTTCGTGATTGACGAAAACCTGGGTCTTGTACTCGAGCCGGCGGAAGGCCGTGCTGTGCACGATGCGGTCGCGGTCTCGCTGGAACTGGCTGCGCCCGTGCGGCGAATCTTCCGGAAAGCGGCGTCCGCGCGAATTCTCGTCGCAGGCGGCGTAGGGTGCGAGCTCAGGCATTCGCGCAGCAGTGCTCGATGGAAGCAGCGATGTCGGCCGCCGGGGCATCGCCGTACACGACCGCCTCGCCGATGCGCTTGAGCAGCACCAGCCGCAGCTTGCCGGCTTCGACCTTCTTGTCGTGCGACATCAGTTCGAGATAGCGATCGACGCCCAGCTTCGGCCCGCGCAGCGCCAGGCCGGCGGATTCGTGGATGCGGCGGATGCGGGCGATATCGTCGTCGTTCAGCCAGCCGAGCCGACGCGACAGTTCTGCCGCCATCAGCGTGCCGGCCGCTACCGCCTCCCCATGCAGCCATTCGCCGTAGCCCAGCCCGGTTTCGATGGCGTGGCCGAAGGTATGGCCGAGGTTGAGGTGGGCGCGCACGCCGGCTTCGGTTTCGTCCTCGATCACCACCTCCGCCTTGTTGCGGCAGGAGCGCTCGATGGCGAAGGCCAGCGCTTCGGTGTCGCGCGCCAGCAGGCGCGGCATATTGACTTCCAGCCAGTCGAAGAATTCGCGGTCGCGGATCAGACCGTACTTGATCACTTCGGCCAGACCAGCCTTCAGTTCGCGGTCAGGCAAGGTGTCCAGCGTATCGATGTCGGCCAGCACCAGTTTGGGCTGGTAGAAGGCGCCGATCATGTTCTTGCCGAGCGGATGGTTGATCGCGGTCTTGCCGCCGACCGACGAATCGACCTGGGACAGCAGCGTCGTCGGCACCTGGATGAAGGGCACGCCGCGCTGGTAGGTCGCCGCGGCGAAACCGACCATGTCGCCGATGACACCGCCGCCGAGCGCGATCAGCGTGGTCGAGCGCTCGACGCGGGCGCCGAGCAGCGCGTCGAAAATAAGGTTCAGCGTTGCCCAGTCCTTGTGCGCCTCGCCGTCCGGCAGCACGACCAGCTGATGGGCGACGCCGACCGAATCCAGTGCATCGAGTACGCGTGCCGCGTAGAGCGGCGCAACGATGTCGTTGCTGATGACCACGGCGCGCTTGCGCTTGAGCACCGACGCGAAGAGGTCGCCGCGGTCTATCAGGCCGCGACCGATATGGATGTCGTAGGCGCGCTCATCGAGCGCCACGTTCAGGCTGCGCATCGGTTCAGGTATTCCCGTTCAAGTTTCCGCACGATGGACAGCGGGCTGCCCTGGCCACTTTCGGCGATGAAATCAGCGACCTCCCGGTACAGAGGGTCGCGCAGGCCGTGAAGTTCGCGCACGCGGGCGCGCGGATCGTCGACCTGCAGCAGCGGCCGATTGCGATCGCCGCGGGTACGCGACCACAGTATGTCGGGCGGCACGTCGAGATAGACCACCCAGCCACCGGCCTTCAGGTTCTGTCGATTCATCGGATCGAGCACCGCACCGCCGCCGGTGGCCAGCACCAGCCCGGTTTCGTGCGCCAGCGCTTCGATGGTCGCCGCCTCACGCCGACGAAAGCCGGCTTCGCCCTCGATCTCGAAGATGGTCGGGATGCTGACGCCGGTGCGCGCCTCGATCTCGTGATCGCAGTCGACGAAGCGCTTGCGCAGCCTGCGCGCGAGCTGACGCCCGACGGTCGTTTTGCCGGCGCCCATCATGCCGACCAGAAAAATGTTGTCGCTATGTTCCACCGGCCGGATTCTAGCAGCGCAAAAAGAAAGCGGCCCCGTCGCCGGGGCCGCCCGATGCCAAGTCGATGAGGTCGCTCAGCGCAGCGTCAGGTTGTCGCTGACGATGCGCGGCGTCACGAAGATGAGCAGTTCGGCGCGGTTGTCGCGGGTTTCCGTGCTGCGGAAAAGGAAGCCGACGTAAGGCAGGTCGCCGAGGAAAGGCACGCGCGTCTGCGTGCGGCGCTCGTCCTGCGTGTAGATACCGCCGATGACCACCGTGCCGCCGTTTTCGACCAGCACATCGGTCTTGACGTGCTTGGTGTCGATCGCGACGCCCGAGCCGGTAGACAGCTGGGTGTTCGGCGTGTCCTTGTTGATATCGAGCGCCATCTGCACCCGACCGTCCGGCGTGATCTGCGGCTTCACCTGCAGCTTGAGGTTGGCCTTGCGGAAGGACACGCTGGTCGCACCAGAACTGGTTGCCTGCTGGTAGGGAATTTCGACGCCCTGCTCGATCAACGCCTCGTTCTGGTCGGAGGTCATGACACGCGGGCTCGAAATCACCTTGCCCTTGCCGTCCTGTTCCAGTGCCGACAATTCAAGGTTCAGGAAACGCGTCGCCGCCGAATTGAACAGCACGAAGGACAGCTGACCCGGCGTACGCGGCGTGATGTTGTTTGCACGCAGATTCGTGCTGAGGGAATCGGTCAGGAAGTTCGGCTGGGTCTGCACCTGACCGGTCTGAAAACCGGTCGCTGCAGCCGATCCGCCGATGTTCAGGCCGGCGCGGCCAAGTTGCACCGAACCCGCCGCCGACTGATTGATACCGAGACGCGCGCCGAGGTTCTTCGCGAAGTCCTCGTTCGCTTCGACGATACGTGCTTCGATCAGGACCTGGCGGGTCGCCACGTCGAGCTCGATCAGGATGCGGCGGATGTCTTCAAGTCGCGACGGGATGTCGGTCACGATGAGCTTGTTGGTGCGCGTGTCCATCACGATCGATCCGCGCTTGGACAGAAAGCGCTTGTCCTTGTCATCGAGGATGGATTTGTACAGGACTTCCGCCTTGTGATAGTTCAACTGGAAGGTTTCGGTGCGCAGCGGCTCAAGCTCGCTCACCTGCTGCTGGCTTTCGAGCGCCAGCTTTTCCTTCGCCGTCAGCTCGTCGCGCGGTGCGATCCAGATGACGTTGCCGGTCTTGCGCTTGTCCAGACCCTTGGCGTCGAGAATGATGTCAAGCGCCTGGTCCCACGGGACGTCCTTCAGTCGCAGCGTGAGCGAACCACCGACGGTATCGGAGGTGATGATGTTGTTGTCGGTGAAGTCGGCAATCACCTGCAGCACCGAACGCACGTCGATGTTCTGGAAGTTCAGCGACAGCTTCTCGCCCTGGTAGCCCGGCTTGCTGCCCTGAACCAGCTTGTTCGGATCCTCGACCAGACGCTTAACTTCAAGAATGAACTGATTCTCGCTCTGGTAGGCGTTGTGCTCCCACAGACCGGTCGGGGTGACCGTGAGGCGGGTGTTGGCACCCGAGCGCACGACTTCCATCTGCGTGATCGGGGTGCCGAAGTCGGTCACGTCGTAACGCTTAAGGAACTCTTCGGCCACCGAGGCGCGCAGGAATTCGACCACCAGCTTCGTTCCCTGCTGGCGGATGTCGATGCCGGTGTTCGGATCCGACAGTTCGACCACGACGCGACCTTCACCGTCCTTGCCGCGACGAAAGCCGACGTTACGCAAGGTCTGCGTACCTTCGTTCGCAGTCGGCTCGGCGAATCGGGACGTCTTGTCCGATTGGGCGACCGCCTCGGCATTCGTCGGCATCGCCAGGCTGATGTAAAGGTCACGCCCGGACAGCCGGGTATTGAAGGTGGACAGCTTGTTGAGGTTGAGCACCAGCCGCGTGCGGTCACCGACCTCGACGATGTTGAAGCTGCGCAGGTGCGCTTCGTTCAAGGTCTGGGACGAGCGGCCGAGCGCATTGCCGGTCGCCGGGAAGTCAAAGGCGATGCGCGCCGGTGAGGCAACGCTGAAGTTGGCGGGTACCCCTGCAAGTTCGGACTTGGTCGTCACCTTGACGAGCACCTCCCCTCCCTGCTGCGACACCAGGATGGACTCGATGCTGTTCGGCTGCGCCTGTGCGACGGCAAGTGCCGGTATCGAAGCGACGGCGAGCGCGCACAGCAGGCCGGCGAGTTTGCGGACGAAATTCATTTCTTTGCCTCCTGCTCCTGCAACTGGAGCGTACTGGTACGTTCGACCCATTCGCCGTCCGCGTCCTGAACGATTTCCTTCAAGGTGATGCCATCGCCGGATATCGACGTGATGACACCGAAGTTCTGACCCATGTAATTGCCGCTGCGCACGCGATGCAAGGTCGTGTCCGCCTTGATCAGCGCATAGGTGACCCGCCCCTGCTCGAGCAGACCGACCATGGCCAGCGTGTCGAGCGGGTACTGCTCCAGCGGCTCCTTGCGCCGGTCGAGGTCGGGCGTGATGCCACCACCGCCACCGCCACCCTTCTTCCGCTCCGGTTCGATCTTCTGCACGCTGAACGGATCGAGCAGATTGCCCGCTTCGTAGGCAACGATGATCGACGGCTTGATTTCCGGCAGCGGCTTCACCTGCCCCTTCAGGCCCTGCGTGTTCTCTTCCATCCAGGCCCGGAGATCCTCGTGGTTCTCGCCGTCGCAGCCCGCCAGCGCCAGCGCGGCCGCCAGCATCGTCAGGAGGCGCTTCATTTGTTGCCTCCCTTGGCCTTGTCGGCCTTCGCCTTCTTGATGCGGGCGATCTCTTCGTCGTCGAGATAGCGGTAGGTCGTCGCCACGGCATCCATCTTCAGACCGTCCTTGGTGGAATCGATGACGATGGAACCGAGTGTCACGATGCGCGAGAGCTTGGCGACGTCACCAGCGAAGTTGCCGAGGTCGTGGTAGCCGCCGGTGACGCGGATGGTGATCGGCATCTCGGCGTAGAAATCCTTGACCGCTTCGCTGCCCGGCTTCCAGGTTTCAAACTGCAAGCCACGGCTCAGGCCGGCCTGGCTGATGTCGACCAGCAGCGACTCCATCTCGGCCCTGTTCGGCAACTGCTTGAGCAGCGCACCGAAGGACTTGTCGATGTCAGCCAGCTGCTGCTGGTACTGCTCGAGATTCACCGCCTGCTGCTTCTTGTTCAGCCACTCATCCTTCAGCGTCTGTTCCTCGAGCCGCTTCTGCTCGAGCTCGACGCGCAGCGGATCCCAAAGGAACCACCAGCCCGCGGCCAGGGTGGCGACCAGCACACCCAGCAGGACCGCAGCTTTCGGCGCGGTGGCCCAGTTGCCGACGTCCTTCGGGTCGAGATTCTTGAAATCGTCCGCGATGCGCGTGAAATCGATCTGGGGCATCTGGATCTGCTTCATGTCTTGCGCCCCTTCGCCGTCTTGCTGTCGGTCTCATCCGCCGCACGCGTGATGAACAGATCGAGGCTGAATTCGTTCATGCGGCGCTTGTCGACGGTGGCGCCCTTGATTTCGATGAGGGTCGGGCGCTCGAGCAGCGGCGACGACTCCAGATTCCGCATCAGGCTGGACACCCGCGCATTCGATTGGGCATACCCGACCAGATTGATCTTGTTCGCCTGCTGCGAAACCTTCTTGATGTAGACGCCTTCCGGCACGTTCTTCGCGAGTTCGTTGAACAGGCCGACCGCCTCTGACCGGTTGCCCTGCAGCGACTCGATCACCCGCTTGCGCTGCAGCAGCGCGTCAGTCTGCTCGCGCAGCCGCTTGATCTCGTCGATCGACTTGTCGAGGGCGGCGATTTCGGTCTTCAGGAAGGCGTTCTTCTCGTCCTGAGCGGACACGTAACCGCTGATGATGCCGTTGCCCAGTGCCACGATCAGCCCGCCGAGCACCAGCGTCAGGCCGGTCAGCGCATAGAACTGCTGGCGCCGCGCCTTGCGCTTCTCCTCGCGATGGGGAAGAAGGTTGATGCGTATCATGCGTCGAACCTCCTGAGCGCAAGGCCGCAGGCCACCAGCAGCGACGGCGCGTCCTGACTGAGACGCTTGGCGGTGACCGTCTGCGACAGCTGCATGTCGACAAAGGGGTTCGCGATACGGGTTTCAACCTGGGTGCGGTTGGCAACCACTTCGTCCAGACCGGGGATCACCGAGCACCCGCCGGCGAGCACGATGTGGTCGACGCTGTTGTACTGGGTCGAGGTGAAGAAGAACTGGAGCGCACGCGACACCTCGAGCGCGAGGTTGTCCATGAAGGGGCGCAGCAGGTCGTTCTCGTAATTCTCTGGCAACGTGTTGGTGCGCTTCGCGGCTTCCGCTTCTTCCGGGCTCATGCCGTAGTTGCGCATGATGTCCTGGGTCAGCTGGTAGCCGCCGAACGCCTGCTCGCGCGAATAGACTGGCTGGTCGTTGCGCAGGATGATCACGTTCATCACGTTGGCGCCGACGTCGACCAGTACGATGTTGGTGTCCTTGCCGCCGTCCGGCAGCTGCTTCTCGACCAGTTCGAATGCCGCCTGTGCCGCGTAGGACTCGACGTCGACCACGACCGCGCGCAGGCCGGCCGCTTCAGCCACCGCAACGCGGTCCTCGACCTTTTCCTTGCGCGACGCGGCGATCAGCACCTCGACCTCGTCCGGGTTGCCGGGCGCCGGTCCGACCACCTGAAAATCGAGATTCACCTCGTCGAGCTGGAAGGGGATGTACTGATTGGCTTCCGACTCCACCAGCACCTCGAGCTCCTGCTCGCGCTGATTGGCCGGAACGATGATCTTTTTCGTGATGACAGCCGCCGCCGGCAAGGCCAGCGCGACATTGCGCGTCGATGTACCCATGCGCTTCCAAGCCCGTCGCACGGCGTCGGCGACGTCCTCGAGTTTGGCGATGTTGCCATCCACCACCGAATCGCGCGGGAGGTTCTCGATGGCGTAGCGCTCGATGCGGTGCTCGCCCTTCGCTGTCCGGGACAGCTCGACCAGCTTGACCGCCGAGGACGACACGTCCAGCCCCATCAGGGGACGCGCTCCCGGGTTAAATACCGACAGGTCGAAAGCCAAGCTTTTTCCTTTTAAGACAGTGAATTAGGCCCAATACGCACAAATTACATTAAGATGCTAGCAGCAAGGTATCGACAAGTAAACAAATTTTGGGTAGGCGTAACGAGAAGCTTCACACGGTCGGCCGGCTATACTTTCGGCCTCAAACCCCCTCCGGAAACCCATTCTCTTGCTCTCCAAATTCCGCTGGCTGCTCTACCCGTTGACCGCCCTCACCGGCCTCGCACTGATCGGCGCGGCCCTCGCGCTGATCGTCGTACTGCTCGCCTACCCGCAGCTGCCGTCGCTGGACATCCTGACCGACTACCGTCCGAAGATCCCTCTTCGCGTCTATAACGCCGACGGCCAGCTGATCGGCGAATTCGGCGAAGAGCGCCGTTCGGTCGTGCCGATCGAACAGGTGCCGGACGCACTCAAACACGCCATCATTGCCGCCGAGGACGAGCGCTTCTATCAGCACTCGGGCATCGACTACATGGGCATTGCCCGCGCCGCACTGGCCAATCTGACCAGCGGCGGCCGCAGCCAGGGCGCCAGCACCATCACCATGCAGGTGGCGCGCAACTTCTTCCTGTCGAGCGAACGCACCCTGCGCCGGAAAGTCTATGAAGCCCTGATGGCGTTCAAAATCGAGAACAGCCTGACAAAAGACCAGATACTCCAGCTCTACATCAACCAGATCTATCTCGGTCAGCGTTCCTACGGGTTTGCTGCCGCCTCCAGAGCCTATTTCGGCAAAAACCTGAAGGACATTAGCGTCGCCGAAGCGGCGATGCTTGCCGGCCTGCCGAAAGCGCCTTCCAAGTACAACCCGGTAGTCAACCCGAAGCGCGCCGCGCTGCGCCAGTCCTACGTACTGCGGCGCATGCAGGAGCTGGGCTACATCGACGAAGCGACGCGCGCTCGCGCGGTCGAGGAAGAACTGGTCGTGCGTCGCGACAGCAGCAGCACCGCCAGCGGGCCGAAACCAGCCGATTTCGTCGCCGAGATGGCGCGCCAGATGGCGGTCGAACGCTTCGGCGAAAACGCCTACTCGCTCGGCCTGCGCGTGGTCACGACGATACGGCGCGCCGACCAGGACGCCGCCATCGAGGCCGTCCGCAAGGGCGTGTTCGACTACGACCGTCGGCACGGCTATCGCGGTGCGGAGTCCTTCGTCGACATGAAGGACGTCGGCGCCGACGACGACGAACTGCTCGACGACCTGCTGCAGGACGTGCCGGACGCGGTGGGTCTGCACGCAGCGGTGGTGCTCGCTGCGAGTCCGACCGCGGTGAAGGTGTACAAGCGCGGCGGCGAAGTGCTCAATCTGGGCGCCGACGCGATCAAGTTCGCCAAGGCGATGCTGGACGACAAGGCGCCGCCGGCGCGCAAGCTGCGACGCGGCGCGGTGGTGCGCGTGATGCAGGACGCCAAGCTCGGCTGGACGCTGGCGCAGATGCCCGAGGTCGAGGCGGCGCTGGTCGCCGTCGACAGCGACGACGGCGCCGTGCGCGCACTGGTCGGCGGTTTCGACTTCAATCGCAGCAAGTTCAACCACGTCACCCAGGGCTGGCGACAGCCCGGTTCGGCGTTCAAGCCCTTCATCTACTCGGCAGCGCTGGAGAAGGGTTACGGGCCGGCTACCGTGGAAGAGGACACGCCACTGGTGGTGTCGGCCGGCGAAACCGGCAGCCAGAGCTGGCAGCCAAAGAACTACGACGGCAAGTACGACGGCCCGATCTCGCTGCGCACCGCGCTGGCGAAATCGAAGAACATGGTGTCGATCCGCATGCTGCGCTCGATCGGCCCGCGCTATGCGCAGGACTACGTTTCACGCTTCGGCTTCGACGCTGCGCGCCACCCGCCCTACCTGACGATGGCGCTCGGCGCCGGTTCGGTCACCCCGTGGCAGATGGCATCCGCCTACGCCGTGTTCGCCAACGGCGGCTACCGGGTCGAGCCTTATGTGGTGAGCGAGATCACTGACAGCGAGGGACGCGTGCTGGCGCGCTTCACGCCGCGCAAGGCCGGCGATGAAGGTTTGCGCGTCATCGACGCGCGCAACGCTTACCTGATGGACAGCATGATGCAGGACGTCGTGCGCCGCGGAACCGCCACCCGCGCGCTGGCCCTCAAGCGCGGCGACCTCGCCGGCAAGACCGGCACCACCAACGACTATCTCGACGCCTGGTTCTGCGGCTACCAGCCCTCGCGCGTTGCCGTCGCCTGGATAGGTTTCGACAACCCGCGCACCCTGGGTCGTGGCGAAACCGGTGGCTCGGCGGCGCTGCCGATGTGGGTGGATTACATGCGCCACGCACTGAAGGACGTGCCCGAACAGCGGCTGCCACTGCCCGACGGCCTGATCAGCATCGATGCCGGCGAGGACAGCAAGGGCAACCCGCGCACCGATCTGATGTACGAGGAACACCTGCCACCGCCGCCCGAATCGCTGCCGGAAGAGCCGGAGACGCCGGCGTCGGAGGGCGAACTGCAGCCCGGCCCGCCGCCGCAGTCGCCGGCACCGATTCCGACACCGCCGCGCTCGCCGACCGGACATATCGTGCCGAGCGAGTCGCGGCTGACGGTGCCGGATACGCTCAGCCGCGCAGCTTCACCGGCTCGCCCGCCTGCTGGCTGAGCAGTTCTTCCAGTGCCTGCATCAGTTCCTTGCCGTCGCGCGTGCCTATCCAGCGGCCGCCGTCGGCACGGAAGTGGAAGCCGCCCGAGCGCGCCGCCACCCAGATTTCCTGCGCGACGCCGTGCCGGTTGATCACCATTTTCGAACCGTCGTCGAACTCCAGTTCCAGCACGCCGCCGGCCTGCAGTTCGTAGTCGATTCCGGCGCCGCTGCGTTCGATGGCCTGCTCGATCGCAGCCAGCGTCGCATCGGCCAATTTGTTAAATTCACTCTCGTTCATATTCCGGCCATCCGACATGTTTTCCAGCCCGCTCGTGCGCATCGCCGCACTGACCCTGACGCTCGCAGCCTGCGGCACCAAGGGACCGTTGACGCTGCCGCCCAAGCAGGGCGCCCAGCCGGCGGCCGCGAAGCCCGCGCCCGCACCTGCTCCGCAAGATACTAACAAGGCCGACAAGCAATGAAGCATTTCGAAACCCGCGACGGCGCGCTGTACGCCGAAGGCGTCGCACTCGAGCGCATTGCCGCCGAGTACGGCACGCCTACCTTCGTCTACAGCCGTGCGGCGCTGACCGAGGCGCACGCTGCATACGCCGAAGCATTGTCCGGCCACGACGCCATGCTGTGCTACGCGGTGAAATCGAATTCCAACCTGGCGATCATGAATGTGTTCGCGCGGCTGGGCACCGGCTTCGACATCGTGTCCGGCGGCGAACTGGCGCGCGTGATCGCCGCTGGCGGCGACCCCGGCAAGGTGGTGTTCTCAGGTGTCGGCAAGACGCGCGACGAAATGCGCGCCGCGCTGACCCACGGCATCTATTGCTTCAACGTCGAATCGGAAGCCGAGCTGCACCGTCTGGCCGAAGTGGCGGCCAGCCTGGGCAAGCGCGCACCGATCGCGCTGCGGGTGAATCCGGACGTCGATCCGAAAACCCACCCCTATATCTCCACCGGCCTGAAGTGCAACAAGTTCGGCGTGCCCATCGCCGACGCACACCGCATTTATCTCGACGCGGCAAAACTGCCGCAGCTGGAGATCCGCGGCATCGCCTGCCACATCGGCTCGCAGCTGCTGGACCCGGCGCCGGTCGCCGAAGCGGCCGCCAAGGTGGTGGCGCTGGCCGAGGCACTGAACCGCGACGGCATCGAACTGCGTCATCTCGACCTCGGCGGTGGCCTCGGCATCCGCTACGACGACGAAGAGGTACCGGCGACGCGCGACTACCTGGCACCGCTGCTGGCCGTGCTGGCCGGCCGCAAGGAAAGACTGCTGCTCGAACCCGGCCGCTCTCTGGTCGGCAACGCCGGCGTGCTGCTGTCCAAGGTCGAGTATCTGAAGCGTGGCGAAGAGCGCAATTTCGCCATCATCGACGCGGCGATGAACGACCTCGCCCGCCCGGCGCTGTACGACGCCTACCATCGCATCGCCGAAGTGCGGCCGCGCGGCAAGGCCGACACCTACGACGTGGTCGGCCCGGTGTGCGAAAGCGGCGACTTCCTCGGCCGCGCACGCGAACTGGCGGTCGAGCCGGAAGACCTGGTCGCCATCTTCTCCGCCGGCGCCTACGGCATGACCATGAGCTCGAACTACAACACGCGGCCACGCGCCGCCGAAGTGATGGTCGATGGCGACAATGTGCACCTGATCCGCGCACGCGAACGCATCGCCGACCTTTACGCCGGCGAACGCCTGTTGCCGTGAGCCACGAGGACGACGCCGCGCGCGAACGGCTGCGGCTCGACAAATGGCTGTGGGCGGCGCGCTTCTTCAAGACGCGCACGCTGGCGTCCGACGCCATCGACGCCGGCCGCATCCAGCTGAACGAGGCACGCGCCAAGCCGTCGCGCGAAGTGCGCATCGGCGACCGGCTGGACATCCAGACCGGCGAAGTGCGTTACACGGTGATCGTGCAGGCGCTGTCCGGCAAACGCGGCCCGGCCGAAGAGGCGCGCAAGCTTTACGAAGAGACCGCCGACAGCATTGCGCGGCGCGAAGCGGAACGTGAACGGCGCCGACTTGCTCCGGAACCGTCACACATGCTGCACGGACGGCCGACGAAGACGCAGCGGCGTGAAATCGACCGCATGCGCGCTAAACTTCGCGGCGGCTGAGCCCTGCGCGCCAACGAATTGAAAACACTGTCAAAAGGAATCGAACCATGTCCGAACGTATCGTGATGAAGGTCGGTGAAGCCACCGTCTTTGCCAAGGAAGGTCAATACACCGACGCCATGCCGGAAATCGTCATCGGCTCGATCGACGGCCCGGTCGGCCAGGCCTTCGCCCAGATGATGGGCCAGACCGCCGGTCACACCCGCATGCTGGCCGTGCGCGACTGCAACCAGATGGCCAAGCCGGCCACGATGATGGTGCCCAAGGTCACGATCAAGAATTCGCGCACCGTCGAACTGCTGGGCGGCGTGGTGCAGTCGGCCACCGCTGACGCCGTCGTCGACTGCGTGTCGGAAGGCATCATCCCGAAGGAACTGGTGGACGAACTGGTCATCATCGACCTGGTGTGGCTGGACCCGAACGCGGTCAAGGACCCCAATCTGGACATGAAGGATCTGTACCGCACGAACTACGAAGCAACCAAGATCGCGATACAGCGCGCAATGACCGGCAAGCCGACGATCGACGAGCTGATCGCCAACCGCCACAAGATCAAGCACTGCATGTACGACCCCGAAGCCTGATCGCAGCGCAAAGCCACAGCCAAAGCCCCTGCCAACCGCAGGGGCTTTTGTTTTTGGTGCAATCGCAACGAAGGGCAACACAACCTTGTGTCGATGCAAGGCGCCATCCAGAATGAATGAGCCCGGAATATGTGCGGGCTCATGGAGGATGGCCGATGGATATCCGCGCCGAGGGTACGGCCGGGCACGACGCCCCGCCGATGCCGCAGATGAACGACGACGCCTTCCGTCGCGTCGTCGAGTACGCCCCCAGCGCGATGGTGCTGGTCGATGGCCGCGGCATGATGGTGCTGGTCAACGAACAGACCGAAAGGCTGTTCGGCTACCCGCGCTCCGAACTGATCGGCCGCTCGGTCGATATGCTGGTGCCGTCGGCCGCGCGCGCGCACCACGCCGACTTCCGTCACAGCTTCCTGTCATCCCCCAGCCCTCGCCCCATGGGTGGCGGTCGCGATCTGTTCGCCTGCCGCGCCGACGGCAGCGAGTTTCCGGTCGAAATCGGTCTGAATCCGATGGACACCGGCGAAGGCGTCATGGTGCTGGCATCCATCGTCGACATCACCGAGCGACGCCGCGCGCAGCAGGTGCTGGAACAGGCGCTGCAGGAAAAGACGGTGCTGCTCAACGAGGTCCACCACCGGGTCAAGAACAATCTGCAGGTCATCACCAGCCTGCTCAATCTGCAGGCCAACAATGTCGACGACCCGCGCGTGCGCGACATCCTGAACGAGAGCCAGAACCGCGTGCGGGCGATGGCGCTGACCCATCAGCTGCTGTACGAGCGCAAGGATTTCTCGCGCATGGATCTCGGCGACTACCTGGACCGTCTGGCCCAGTTGCTGCGCGGTGCCTATCGCAGCAGCGCGAGCGGCGTCGAGTTGCAGCTCGAACGCCCGGAGCGGCCGGTGTACCTCGATCTGGAACGCGCCATCCCGTGCGGGCTGGTGGTGAACGAACTGGTCACCAATGCGTTCAAGCACGCCTTCCCTGGCCAACGCACGGGCATCATCACCATCGCGCTGTCCAGCGGCAGTGACCGGCTGACCCTGGCCGTGCGCGACGACGGCGTCGGCCTGCCCGAGGGGTTCGACTTTGACAACGTGAAGTCGCTCGGCCTGCAACTGGTGCCGCTGCTGGTGGATCAGCTGCACGGGACACTGCAGATGGTGCGCGACGGCGGCGCACACTACCTCATCACCTTTCCGGCAATGTTCAACGTACGAGGCACGCCATGAACGCTCCGCTCCCGATCAACCTGATGCTGGTCGAGGACGAACGCGTGATCGCCTTCGACCTGAAGAACCAGTTGCAGTCCTTCGGCTACAAGGTGGGCGCGGTGCTGGCCAGCGGCGAGCAGGCGGTGCGCCGGGTCGGTGAGGTGGCGCCCGACCTGGTGCTGATGGACATCCACCTCGAGGGTCCGCTCGATGGCATCGATGCGGCGCTGCAGATCCAGTCACTGCATCGCGTACCCGTGGTGTTCCTGACCGCCTACGCCGAGGACGACACGCTGCGCCGTGCGCTCGACTGCCGGCCCTTCGGCTATCTGGTCAAACCCTGCGAAGCGCGCGAACTGCATGCGACGATACAGATGGCACTGGCGCGCCGCGAGGTCGAGGTGCTCGTGGAGCGCAGCGAGCAGCTGTTCAAGCAGGCGCTCGATGCCGCCTCGCTCGGCGTACTCGAATGGCAGGGCGATTCGATGCAGCTGCACGGCGACGGCCACTTGCGCAGCCTGTTCGGCGACCGCCCGGTTCCACTGGACGAATCTTGGAATCTCTTTCTGTCACGCGTCGATGCCGGCGATCGCGAGCGCGTGTCGGCGGCGCTGAACGCGGCACTGCAGCGCGGCGATCCGGTGCGCATCGAATTCCGCACCGCAGGCAATGGTGGCGCACGCAATCTGGAAGCGCACGCGCGCGCTTATGGCGACCCGGCGGGCGAGCAGCGCATCGTCGGCATCCTGCAGGACGTGACGCAGCGCCGGCGCGACGAGGAGCGCCTGCGCCAGTCCAGCGTCGTGTTCCACACCACGGCCGAAGCCATCGTGATCGCGGATGCGCAGCGCCGCATCGTCGCCGTCAACGCGGCCTACACACGCATCACCGGGCACGACGAGACCCAGGTACTTGGCCTTGACCCTGACGCGGTGCTGGGAACCGGCCACGGCGACGATTTCTACGCGGCGCTGATCGCTCCCTCGGGTACCGGCTACTGGCAGGGCGAGGTGCTGTGCCAACGCGCGTCTGGCGACAGCTTCCCTGCCTGGGAAAGCATCAGCGCCGTGCGCAACGACATCGGCACGGTCACCCATTTCGTCGCCGCCTTCTCCGATTTCAGCGCCATCCACCAGGCAGAGGAGAAGCTGAATCATCTGGCGCATCACGACGCGCTGACCGGCCTGCCCAACCGCCTGCTGTTCGACGACCGTTTCGAGCGCGCGATCGAGCAGGCGCGTCGTGCGCAGCAGCGCTGCATCCTGCTCTTCCTCGACCTCGACAGTTTCAAGGGGGTGAACGACACGCTGGGTCACGGCATGGGCGACGAACTGCTGCGCGCAGTGTCGGTGCGCCTGCGCGACACGCTGCGCCGCAGTGACACGCTGGCCCGCCTCGGCGGCGACGAATTCGTCGTACTGACCGGCAGCGCGCAGCCTGAAGACGCCTCGCACCTGGCGATGAAGCTGCTCAATGCACTGCGCGATCCGTTCGCGCTCGGCGACGAGCAGATACGCATCACCGGCAGCATCGGCATCGCTGTCTTCCCCGATCACGGCAGCGACCGTACCGTGCTGATGCGTGCCGCCGACATCGCGATGTACTCGGCCAAGTCGCAAGGACGCAACCGCTATCAGTTCTTCACGACCGACATGTCGGAGCGCACCCAGGAACGCATGCAGATGGAACAGGGCCTGCGTCGCGCGATCGACAACGACGCGCTGGAGGTGCATTACCAGCCGCAGCTCCGGCTGTCCGACGCGCACGTAATCGGCGTCGAGGCACTGGTGCGCTGGCCGCATCCGGAACTGGGCATGATCTCGCCCGCCCGCTTCATCCCGGTCGCCGAAGAGAGCGGCATCATCGAAACGCTGGGCATGTGGGTGCTGCGCCGCGCCTGCCACGACATCGTCGGCCTGCCGGACAACGACGGGCGACAGATGCGCCTCGCCGTCAACGTGTCGGTCAGGCAGTTCATGCGCGAGGATTTCGTCGCCCACGTGCTGGAGGTGCTGACCGAAACAGGCTTCCCGGCCGAATCGCTGGAGCTCGAAATCACCGAGTCCACGCTGCAGGTAATCGAACACAGCGCCGGCATACTCGACGCGCTGAAACGTTTGGGCGTCTCGATCAGCATCGACGACTTCGGCACCGGCTACTCGTCGCTGAGCGTACTGCGCGGCCTGCCGATAGATCGCATCAAGATTGACCGTTCATTCATCATCGACCTGACAGAGAGCGACGACGCTCGTGCAATGATAGAGGCCATGCTGGCGCTGGGTCGCTCGCTGCGCATGACCACCATCGCCGAGGGCATAGAGCTGTCGGAACAGGCTGAACTGCTGTTGCGGCTCGGGTGTTCGGAGGGTCAGGGCTATCTGTTTGCCCGCCCGATGTCGGCAGACCAGTTGCGACAGTCGCTGGTGCATCCGTCCGAATAGCCCGGGCGCCACGCATCATGATGCCGGTCTCTGCAGGACGACGTGATCAGCGTCGCCCCATCCGCAGGATGTGCCGTCAGCTGACGACGGTCTCGATCGCGTCTGCCGGCAGCCCTTCGAGGTGGCGGCGCAGGATGCGATAGTGGTCGTAGTCGAAGCGCGCGTCGCGCTGCGGTGGCGCAGCGTCGTCGCTGCCCTCCGGCGCGCTGCCGAGGTAGCACCAGTGCGCCAGCCAGTGTCGATCACCGCGTTCGGCGCCCGGACGGCGCTCGCGCACCGCCACGGCGTCGGGCCACGGCCAGTCGGGCATGCGCAGGCCGTCGAGCGCACTCATCAGCCGCATATCGTGCTGCCGCGGGTCTTCGCGACCGCAACAGACACCGCGGCAGCGCTTGATCTGCACATTGACGCAGGCGGCGGTGCGCCGCTCGTAACCCTGCAGACCGATGCGCTTCGGACACAGCTGCCAGGCGGTCGCCAGTTCGCGCAGCGTGGTCAGACAGTCGCGGCGGGAACGGAAGGGGCCGTACAGCCCCGCCAGCTGACGCGGCGTGACGCGGTCGAGATCGACCAGCGTCAGCGCTGCTTCGCCGGCCGCCACCTCGTTACCGGGGCCGCCGCGCAGCGCCAGTGCCACCGCGGGGCCGCCGGCCCGCAACTGCTTGTTGTAGAGCGGCTGCAACTGCTTCACCAGCTTCGCTTCGAGCAGCAGAGCACCGAGTTCTCCCGCTGTCTCGACCCAATCGACGCGCTTCGTCTCGCGCAGCATGCGCGCCGCCTGTCCGCCCTTGTGCGAACCGGTGAAGTGCGCCAGCACGCGCGAACGCAGGTTACGGCTCTTGCCGATGTAGAGCGGCAGCTCTGCCGGCGCCGGCAGCAGATCTGTCGACTCCGGCGCGGCACCGTAGAACAGGTAGACGCCGGGCGCCTCCGGCACGTCGTCGAGCGCGCCCGGTGTCATGCCGGGCGGCGCAGCCGCGGTGCGCCCGGCCTTCTCCATCGCCGGAGCGATCACCGCCGGCGGAAAGTCGCGGGCGACGATGTCGAGAAAGTCGCGCACCAGTCGCGCGTCACCGATGGCGCGGTGGCGAGCGTCGCAGACCAGCCCGAAGCGCTCCATCAGCGCGTCCAGCCCGTGGCGCGAAAAGTGCGGATAGAGCGCGCGCGACAGCTTGACCGAGCAGAGCACACGCGGCGCGAAATTCAGGCCGACGCGGGCGAACTCGTTGCGCAGGAAGCCGTGGTCGAAGCGCGCGTTATGCGCCACGAACAGGCGGTCGTGCAGCAGCGCCGCCAATTCCTCCGCGATCTCGGCAAAGCGCGGCGCGCGGGCGACCATGTCGTCGGTGATGCCGGTGAAGCGCTGGATGGACAGCGGAATCGGCACGCCCGGATTGACCAGGCTGGACCACTCGCTCCGCTGCGGCCCGTCGATCAGCACGACGCCAACCTCGGTCACGCGGTCGGCGCGCGGGTCGCCCCCTGTTGTTTCCAGGTCGACGATGGCCAGCGGCTGATCGAACACGCTCATGCGATGGACACCACCCTGCGCGCCGGCTCAACGGCGCGGCGCACAGGGCGGTCGAAGGAAGGACGGTGCAGCTTCAGTGCGCGTCGGTGGGCGTCAGGTCGGTCTGGTAGGGATAGGCCTTCTGCGCGACGCGTGCTTCGTTGAAGCGGCGCTGCGCTTCGAAGTCCTGCGGCTTGTCCCACCACAGCGCGCGACCGCGACGCTGCTCTTCGACCTGCTCGGGATGCTTTTCGAGGTACTCGCGCATGAAGCGCGTGTGATCGGATTCGTAATCAGCCAATTGAAACTCCGTTGGAAACGACTCAATGTGTCTTGCCGCGCGACTCGTCGGCCTTGTCGCAAGCCCGCACACGGGCAATGCGCACGACTTCCGGCACGCGGCGCAGGCCCTTCATGATGCGCGCCAGATGGACGCGATCACTGACCTGCAGCGTGAAATGGATCTGCGTATAGAGGCTGCCGTCCTCTTCCATGCCGACATTCTGGATGTTGGCGCCGCATTCGGCGATCTCGAAGGCGACCTTGGCCAGCACGCCGGGACGATTGGCAGCGATGACGCGGATGCCCACCTCGAACACGCGGCTGTTGTCGCGCTCCCACTCGACATCGACCCACTGGTCACCGTCCTTGCGGTTGCGGCGCAGCGTCGGGCAATCGTGCGCGTGGATCATCAGGCCGGAACCGACGCGCAGCTGGCCGACGATGGGGTCGCCCGGTATCGGCTGGCAGCAACGTGCGATCTGCACCGCCATGCCCTCGGAACCGCGGATCAGCAGCGCGCTCTCCGGCGCCGGCAGCGGCGTGCCCTGCTGTTCGCTGGCGGTCTGCAGCTTGAGCAGGCTGCGCGCGACGAAGGTGGCCGAGCTCTTGCCCTGGCCGATGTCGGCCAGCGCTTCCTTGCGGCTCTTCACTTCGGCGGTCTCCAGCCACTGCGCCCACGAGGCGTCACCGATCTCGTCCGGCGTGACGCCGAACTGCCGCAGCGCCTGGGTCAGCAGCCGTTCGCCCAGCTGCGCAGATTCCTCGACCTGCATGGTCTTCAGGAAGTGGCGGATCTGCGCGCGCGCCTTGCCGGTCTTCACATAGCCCAGCCAGGCCGGGTTGGGGTTCGGGTGCGAGGCGGTGATGATTTCGACCTGATCACCGCTGCTCAGCTCGCTGCGCAACGGCATCAGTTCCTGGTTGATGCGACAGGCCACACAGCAGTGGCCGACGTCGGTGTGCACCGCGTAGGCGAAGTCGACCGCGGTCGCGCCGCGCGGCAGCGACATGATCTTGCCCTTGGGCGTGAACACGTACACCTCGCCCGGGAACAGGTCGATCTTCACGTGTTCGAGGAACTCGGCCGAATCGGGCGCCGAGCTCTGCAGTTCGAGCAGCGACTGCAGCCAGCGGTGGGTATTGGCCTGCAGATCGTCGAGCGACTGTTCGCTGTCCTTGTACAGCCAGTGCGAAGCCACGCCGTTCTGCGCGATCTGGTGCATTTCGGCGGTGCGAATCTGCACCTCGACCGGCGTACCGAAGGGGCCGATCAGCGTGGTGTGCAGCGACTGGTAGCCGTTGGCCTTCGGGATCGCGATGTAGTCCTTGAACTTGCCCGGCACCGGCTTGTACAGCGCGTGCAGCGCGCCGAGGGCCAGATAGCAGGCCGCCACGTCCTTCACCACGACGCGGAAACCATAGATGTCGAGCACCTGCGAGAAAGTCAGGTGCTTGTCGCGCATCTTGCGGAAGATCGAATACAGGCTCTTCTCGCGGCCGAACACGTCGGCTTCGATGCCGCGCTCCGGCAGGCGGGTGCGGATCGCCTCGGTAATCTTGCCCACGACCTCGCGCCGGTTGCCGCGCGCCGACTTCATCGCGCGTTCCAGCACGCGATAGCGCATCGGGTGCATGGCGTGGAAGGACATGTCCTGCAGTTCGCGGTACACCGCGTGCAGGCCGAGGCGATTGGCGATCGGGGCGTGGATTTCCAGCGTTTCGCGGGCGATGCGGCGCTGCTTGTCCGGCCGCATCGAACCGAGCGTGCGCATGTTGTGCGTGCGGTCGGCCAGCTTGATCAGGATGACGCGCACGTCGCGCGCCATCGCCATCAGCATCTTGCGGAAGTTCTCGGCCTGCGCGTCTTCCTTCGACTGGAACTCGATCTTGTCGAGCTTGGACACGCCATCGACCAGCTCGGCCACCACCTTGCCGAAGCGTTCGGCAATCTCCGCCTTGGTGATGGCGGTGTCTTCCATCACGTCGTGCAGCAGCGCCGCGCACAGCGCCTGCGAATCGAGCTGCCAGCCGGCGAGGATTTCGGCGACCGCCAGCGGATGCGACACGTAAGGCTCGCCGCTCATGCGGAACTGCCCGGCGTGCGCACTGGCCGACAGCGCATACGCGTCGCGCACGCGCTGCACGTCTTCGTCGCGCAGATAGGTGGAGATGTCGGCGATCAGGCGTTCGAGATCGGCGACCGTGGAACAGGGGGGCGCCGGCGTACCGGCGTCGGGGTCGTTGTCAGCCGGGCCGAGGCTGACGATGGGCTGTGCAGGCGTAACGTGGGCGACCGGGGTGGGCATGATGAGGTCGTCCACCGGTCGGTTCATTCAGTTCAGCGCTGACAGCCCGGCCTCATCAGGCCTGGCCTCGATTCAGGATTTCCAGACCGACCTTGCCGGCGGCGATTTCACGCAGCGCGACGACGGTGGGCTTGTCCTTGTCGCCATCGACCTGCGGCGTGCTGCCGGCGGAAAGCTGGCGGGCACGGTAGGTGGCAACCAGCGTCAACTGGAAACGGTTCGGAATGCGCTTCAGACAATCTTCGACGGTAATGCGTGCCATATCAGTTAACACCCAGGGAATGGAAAAATTCGGGATGTCGGGCCATCTGGCTCGAGCGGAGCAGCCGCGCAGCGCGTGCGACGGTGACCATTTCGTCCAGCGCCTGACTCAGTATGTTATTGATTATAACGAAATCAAACTCGCGAAGATGACTGATCTCTTCGCGTGCCGCGGCCAGCCTTCGTTCTATCACCTCCGGCGCGTCCGATCCGCGGCCGGTCAGGCGCTGCGCCAGTGCCTCGAACGACGGCGGCAGGATGAAGATGCTCACCGCCTCCGGAAACAGCGCACGCACCTGCTGGGCGCCCTGCCAGTCGATTTCCAGCAACACGTCATGGCCGGCATTGAGCCGTTCTTCGAGCCAGCGACGCGAGGTGCCGTAGTAGTTGCCATGCACGTGCGCCGACTCGATGAAGTCGCCGGCCGCGCGCATCGCGTCGAAGGTGTCGATGCTGACGAAGTGATAGGCAACGCCATCCACCTCGCCCGGCCGCGCCGCCCGGGTAGTGTGCGACACCGACAGTCCGATCTGCGGGTCGCGTTCGAGCAGACCACGCACCAGCGTGGTCTTGCCTGCACCGGACGGTGCGCTGACGATGAAAAGTACGCCGCGTTTAGCCATGTCTTGCAATGAAAAGGACGAAATACGCCGGAACCGCGTCAACGGCAGGCCGGCGTGAATCTGGAGCTGCCAAGCGACTCCCGCGGGCTCACTCGATGTTCTGCACCTGCTCGCGCATCTGTTCGATCAGCAGCTTGAGCTCCATCGCGACGCCGCCGACGTCCTGCGCGACCGACTTCGAGGCCAGCGTGTTCGCCTCGCGGTTCAGTTCCTGCATCAGGAAGTCGAGCCGTTTGCCGGCGCTGCCGCCCTTGGCGAGGATGCGCTCCACTTCGTCGAGATGCGCCGACAGCCGGTTCAGTTCCTCGGCGACGTCGATGCGCACCGCGAACAGGCCGACTTCGGTACGGATGCGTTCGTCGTCCGCGCTGCCGATGGCTTCCTGCAGCTTCTGCACGAGCTTGGCCTGGTATTCGCGCACCACTTCGGGCACACGCGGCGTGACCTGAGCCACCAGTTCGCGCATGCGGGTGACGCGCTCCATCAGCATGCCGGCCAGTCGCACGCCTTCGCGGCTGCGCGACGCGGTGAGGTCGGCCAGCGCCTGCCGCACCGCACGTGCGCCCGCTTCGGTCAGCGCCTCGGCCGGTATCGTGTCGTCGCCCAGCATGCCGGGCCAGCGCAGTACCTCAGCGACCGACAGCGAGGCGGCCTGCGGCAGTGCCGCGCGCACGCCGGCTTCGAGTGCCACCAGCTGGGCCAGCAGCTGCGGGTTCAGCGCCAGTTCGCGCGCCGATTCGCCGCTCGCCTGCAGCCCGGCACGGCAATCGACCTTGCCGCGCGACAGCGCGCCGGTGATCTGCTCGCGCAGCACGGGCTCGATCACGCGCAGTTCGTCGGGCAGCCGGAAATGCAGGTCGAGGAAACGCGAATTAACGGTTCTGAGCTCAAGGTTCAGCGTCGCTGCGCCGACACTGACTGCAGCCGTCGCGAAACCCGTCATGCTGTGTATGCTGCCTGCCACGCGTTCTTCCCCTGTTGATCCATCGGTCATCAACGCGTGCAAACGCCGCCGACAGCACCTGTCGGGCAGCTTTACAGCCTGTGGGCAAACGCCCAGAATCGCGCCGAAACAAGGATCATAGCGGCCCGCAGAATGCCCCCACAAGTCAATTGCGCCCTGCCGCCGGGCTTTGAACTGGACCAGTACCGCATCCACAGCCAATTGAGCCTGGGCGGGTTTTCCATCGTCTATCTGGCGCACGACCGCGACAACACGCCGGTCGCGATCAAGGAATACCTGCCGAACGCGCTGGCGCTGCGCGAGGAAGGCCATATCCAGCCGAAGATTCCCGAGGAATTCCTGCCCGCCTTCCGCTACGGCATGAAGTGCTTCTTCGAGGAGGGGCGCACGCTGGCCGGGCTGAATCACCCGAACGTGGTGCGCGTGCTCAACTTCTTCCGCGCCAACGACACCGTGTACATGGTGATGCGCTACGAACGCGGACGCACGCTGCAGGACTACATCACGCGTCGCCGCGGCGAAATCCGCGAGAGCTTCATCCGCTACGTGTTCACACGCCTGCTCAACGGCCTGCGCGAAGTGCATTCGCACAAGCTGCTGCACCTGGACATCAAGCCGTCGAACATCTACCTGCGCAACAACGGTTCGCCGGTGCTGATCGACTTCGGCGCCGCGCGCAACACGCTGATGGTCGACACGCCGATGCTGAAACCGATGTACACGCCCGGCTTTGCCGCCCCCGAGCACTACCGCAACCGCGATCTGCTCGGCCCGTGGAGCGACATCTACAGCATCGGCGCCAGCATGTACGCCTGCCTGTCGGGCGGACCGCCGCAGGCGGCCGACCAGCGCATGGAGAACGATACGGTCATCCTCGCGTCCGAGCGCTGGATAGGCCAGTACTCGAAGCAGCTGCTCGAAACCATAGACCTGTGCATGCAGCTCAATCACCTGAAGCGGCCGCAGAGCGTTTTCGCCCTGCAGCGGTCGCTGGCCACCTGGGACCGCGAGAACGAAGAGGCGGAACTGGCGGCCGCCGCCGCTGCCGCCGCCAGCACAAGCGCTTCCGATCACTGGCTCAACCGCGTGCGCGCACAGTTCAGCCGCTTCAGCACCTGGATGAGCAAATGAGATTCACCATCTTTCAGGACAGCCGCGTCGGCAAGCGCAAGTCCAATCAGGACCGCATGGCCTACTCGTATTCACGCGACGCACTGCTGTTGGTGGTGGCCGACGGCATGGGTGGCCACTTCCAGGGCGAAGTAGCGGCGCAGATCGCGGTGCAGTACCTGGTCGAGTCCTTCCAGCGCGAAGCCAAGCCGCGGCTGAACGACCCTTTCCTGTTCCTGTCGCGCGGCCTGACCAACGCGCATTGCGCCATCCTCGACTACGCCGACGAGCGCGACCTTGAGGACGGGCCACGCACCACCTGTGTCGCCTGTGTGATCCAGGATTCGGTCGCCTACTGGGCGCACGCAGGCGATTCGCGGCTGTACGTGCTGCGCGCCGGTCACGTGATGACGCAGACGCGTGACCACTCGCGCGTGCAACGCATGATCGATCGCGGCCTGCTGGACGAGGACGGCGCGATGACCCACCCGCACCGCAACCGCATCTACAGCTGTCTCGGCGGTCCGATCGCGCCGCAGATCGAGTATTCGCGCAAGACGCCCCTGCTCGCCGGTGACACCGTCCTGCTGTGCAGTGACGGCGTGTGGGGCCCGCTCGGCAATGACGTGCTGCTGAAGACCTTCGAGAACCCGGACGTGATGACAGCGGTGCCGCGCTTGATGGATCAGGCGGAGGCCGCGGGTGGAGAAACCGCCGACAACCTGACCACGGTGGCGATCAATTGGCACGACAACTACGCCGACGAGCCGCAGGGCTCGGTCACCACCCGCACGCTGCCGCTCGACCGTCACACCACGGTGATCGAGAGCTTTGGTGACCGCGCGTCGATGCGCGAGGAGTGGGATGAATCGGCGATCGAATCCGCCATCGCGGAAATCAATTCCGCGATCAACAAGTACTCGAAGGGACAATGACGTGACACGACCCAGCGGCCGCCGGCCCGACCAGGCGCGCGACCTGCGCATCACCCGTAATTTCACCTGCCACGCCGAAGGTTCGGTGCTGATCGAGATCGGCAACACGCGCGTGCTGTGCACGGCCAGCGTCGAAGAGAGCGTGCCGCCTTTCCTGCGCGGCAAGGGTCAGGGCTGGGTGACCGCCGAATACGGCATGCTGCCCCGCTCCACCCACACGCGCAGCGCGCGCGAGGCGGCCAAGGGCAAGCAGACCGGCCGCACCCAGGAAATCCAGCGCCTGATCGGCCGCAGCCTGCGCTCGGTCACCGACCTCGCAGCGCTCGGCGAACGCCAGATCACGCTGGACTGCGATGTACTGCAGGCCGACGGCGGCACCCGCTGCGCCTCGATCACCGGCGCCTGCGTCGCGCTGCACGACGCGCTGAGCGGTCTGGTGAAGAAGGGCCTGCTGCCGGCGAACCCGTTGCGCGAACTGGTCGCCGCGGTATCGGTCGGCATACACGAAGGCACGCCGGTGCTCGACCTCGACTACGATGAGGATTCGAACTGCGACACCGACATGAACGTCGTCATGACCGCCTCCGGCGGCCTGTGCGAAGTACAGGGCACGGCCGAAGGCGTGCCCTTCACCCGCAGCGAACTGAACGCGCTGATGGATCTGGCCGAAAGCGGCATCAACGGGCTGATCGCCGCCCAGCGCCGCGCACTGGAGATCTGATTCCGATGCCGATCGAACGCCTGGTACTCGCAAGCAACAACGCCGGCAAGCTGCGCGAGCTGTCGGCCATGCTGGCGCCTCTGGGCATAGAGGTGGTCACCCAGAGCTCGCTCGGCGTCAGCGAAGCCGACGAGCCGCACGCCACTTTCGTCGAGAACGCGCTGGCCAAGGCGCGCCACGCTGCGCGCGAAACCGGGCTGCCGGCACTGGCCGACGATTCCGGCCTGTGCGTGACGGCGCTCGGCGGCAAGCCGGGCGTGCTGTCGGCGCGCTACGCCGGCGAGCCGAAATCCGACCTCGCCAACAACGCCAAGCTGATCGCCGATCTGCATGGCGTCGACGACCGTCGCGCCCACTTCTATTCGGTCATCGTGCTGGTGCGCTCGGCCGACGACCCGCAGCCGCTGATTGCCGACGGCGAATGGCACGGCGAAATCATCGAGCAGGCGCGCGGTGACGGCGGTTTCGGCTACGACCCGCACTTCTTCGTGCCGTCGCTCGAACAGACCGCCGCCGAACTTGCATCCGAACTGAAGAACACGCTGTCGCATCGCGCAGCGGCGATGCGCCACCTGCTCGACCGGCTGAAGAGCGCCGCATGACCCGCGTCATCCCGCTGAAGCCGGCGCGCGCCGCGCAGCCGGTGGCGGCGGGCGCCACATCGCCGGCCAACACGAACTCGCCGGCATTCACCGTTTCACCGCCGCTGTCGCTGTACATCCATTTCCCTTGGTGCGTACGCAAGTGCCCGTACTGCGACTTCAACTCGCACACGGTGCGCGACGGCATTCCCGAAGCCGCCTACATCGACGCACTGATCGCCGACCTGGAATCGTCGCTGCCCGACATCTGGGGCCGCCGGGTGCAGACCATTTTCTTCGGCGGCGGCACGCCCAGCCTGATGACACCTGAGGCGCTCGACCGCCTGCTCACCGCGGTGCGCGCACGGGTAAATCTGTCGCCGGAAGCGGAAATCACGCTCGAGGCGAATCCGGGCACGGTGGAAGCCGACCGCTTCAAGGGTTTCCGCGACGCTGGCGTGAACCGTCTGTCGATCGGCGTGCAGAGCTTCGACGACCGCCAGCTCGCCGCACTCGGCCGCATCCACGACACGCGTGAAGCGCAGCGCGCGATCGAGCTCGCGCTGCACACCTTCGAACGGGTGAACATCGACCTGATGTACGCGCTGCCGCAGCAGACGCTGGCCGAGGCGCTGGCTGACCTCGACACCGCGATCGCCACCGGCGTGAGCCATCTGTCCTGTTACCACCTGACGCTGGAGCCGAACACGCCCTTTGCCGCGCAGCCGCCGGAATTGCCGGACGACGACGTATCCGCCGACATGCAGGAGGCGATCGAAGCGCGTCTGGCCGACGCCGGCTTCATGCACTACGAAACGTCGGCCTTCGCAAAACCGGGCCAGCAGTGCCTGCACAACCTGAATTACTGGCAGTTCGGCGACTACCTCGGCATCGGCGCCGGCGCCCACGGCAAGCTGAGCTTCCACGACCGCATCCGGCGCGACATGCGACACAAGCATCCCAATGCCTACCTCGAAGGCGCGGCGCGCGGCGATTTCGTGCAGGAATCGCGCACGGTGGGTGCCGACGAACTGCCCTTCGAATTCATGATGAATGCGGCGCGGCTGAACGACGGTTTCCACGTCGACCTGTTCGCCCGCCACGCCGGCCTCCCGCTTGAACAGCTCATGCCGCGCCTGCTCGAAGCGCGCGAAGCCGGTTTGCTGGAACTGGACAGCGGACGGGTGAAGCCGACGCCGCAGGGGCGGCGCTTCCTGAACGAGCTGCTGCAGCGTTTTCTGGACTGAGCTGCCTGCGGGCGGGCGCTCCGCCTGCAGCTGGTTACGCCTCAGCCCCTGCGCCGGAAGATCACATCCCACACGCCGTGGCCCAGCCTGAGGCCGCGCGCTTCGAACTTGGTCAGCGGACGATAGTCCGGCCGCGGCGCGAAGCCGTCGGCGGTGTTTTCCAGCAGCGGCTCGGCGCTGAGCACGTCCAGCATCTGCTGACCATAGTCCTCGATGTCGGTCGCGCAGTGCAGATAGCCGCCGGGTGCGAGCTTGGTGGCGAGCTGGGCGACCAGCGGCGCCTGGATCAGGCGGCGCTTCAGATGGCGCTTCTTCGGCCACGGGTCGGGGAAGTACACGTGCACGCCAGCCAGCGAGCCATCGGGAATCATGTCGCGCAGCACCTCGACCGCGTCGTGCTGGATGACGCGTACGTTGGCAAGCTGCTGTTCGGCGATCAGCTTGAACATATTGCCGACGCCCGGGCCATGCACCTCGATGCCGATGAAATCGGTGTCCGGCCGCGCGGCAGCGATTTCGGCGGTGGTGAAGCCCATGCCGAAGCCGATCTCCAGCACTACCGGCGCGCGGCGACCAAATGCCGCGGCGTAGTCGATGGCCTGCGCCGCGTACGGAATGCCCCAGCGCGGCATGCCTTCTTCGATGTTGCGCACCTGGCCGGGCGACATGCGGCCCTGTCGCAGCACGTAGCTGCGGATGTGGCGTTGCGGGCGCGCGTCGTCGGCGCCCTCCGAGGTGTCCGGCGTGTTGTCGTCGTTCATGCGAAAGGTCCTGCTGCGCGACGCATCAGGCGCCGCGCGAAGTGGGTTCAGCCGGTGATCAGGCCGCTGGTCGGCGAACTGGGCGCGCCGCTGTAGAGCTTGCGCGGCATGCGGCCGGCGAGGAAGGCTTCGCGGCCGGCCTCGACGCCCTTCTTCATCGCGCTGGCCATCAGCACCGGATTCTGCGCCTTGGCGATGGCGGTGTTCATCAGCACGCCGTCGCAGCCCAGTTCCATCGCGATGGCGGCGTCCGACGCGGTGCCGACGCCGGCATCGACGATGACCGGCACGCGCGCGTTGTCGATGATGAGGCGCAGATTCCACGGATTCAGGATGCCCATGCCGGAGCCGATCAGGCTGGCCAGCGGCATCACCGCGACGCAGCCGGCCTCTTCCAGCCGTTTGGCCATGATGGGGTCGTCCGAGCAGTAAACCATCACGTCGAAGCCGTCCTTGACCAGCGTCTCGGCCGCGGCCAGCGTCTGCGTCATGTCCGGGAACAGCGTGTCGGCGTCGCCCAGCACTTCGAGCTTGACCAGGTTGTGGCCGTCGAGCAGTTCGCGCGCCAGCCGCAGCGTGCGCACCGCGTCGTCGGCGGTGTAGCAGCCGGCGGTATTGGGCAGCAGGGTGTAGCGGTCCGGCGGCAGCACTTCCAGCAGGCTGGGCTGGCCCGGCTCCTGGCCGATATTGGTGCGGCGGATGGCAACGGTGATGATTTCGGCGCCAGAGGCCTCGACCGCTTCGCGCGTTTCGTCGAAGTCGCGGTACTTGCCGGTGCCGACCAGCAGGCGCGACGAGAACTCGCGCGCGCCTATCTTCAGGATGTCCTTGCTCATGGGAATGGTCCGGTTTCAGCCGCCGCCGACGGCGACGACGATTTCGAGGCGGTCACCAGCGCTCAGCACGGTCAGCGCATGCGCCGCACGCGGCACGATCTCGCCGTTGCGCTCGACCGCGATGCGTTTGCCGGTTAGCGCCAGCCCGGCAACCAGATCGGCCACGGTCTGACCGGGGGCGATCGGATGCGGCTGGCCGTTCAGATGGATGGATAAGTTGGATGCGCTCACCCCGGAAGTTTACCGGTATTGCGGCGCAACGCGCGCCGACCCGGGCAGAGGCGCCGCCGCGGCTCGGGATTTAGTCCCTTAACAATTAGCGCACTACTGATCATAGTCGCGGCGCGCTCGACGTCGGCCCCATGCACCCGCAAGAAGGTGCGCCCGGGCGCACAACAAAGCCACCCCGTGCCGTCTGCCGGTGCACTCGCATGCACAGGCGTTCGCGCGCGACAACGGAGAAATCAGAGACGTGAGAACCAGAAGAATCGCGAGGAGCCCCGCCCCCACCCTGATCGCGCTGGCCATCGGCTGCATTGGCGCAACCGCCCATGCCCAGAGCAGCCCGACCGCGCTGCCTGCGATCACCGTGATCGAAGCGCTGCCCGACCGGCTCGAAGCCATTCCCGGCTCGGTCCATGCAATCGGTCCCGAACAGCTCGAAGCGCAGCGCCCGCTGTCGATCATGGAAGCGGTACGCGAAGCACCGGGCGTGCATGTGGTCGGCGAGGACGCCTTCGGCCTGAACCTGAACATCGGCGTGCGCGGCCTCGATCCGCGCCGCAGCAGCCGCACGCTGCTGCTGGAGGACGGCGCCCCGATACAGCTCGCGCCCTACGCCGACCCGACCACGCACTACCACACGCCGCTGGAGCGCATCCGCCGCATCGAAGTCATCAAGGGCTCGGGCCAGATCGTGCACGGCCCGCAGACGGTGGGCGGCGTGATCAACTTCGTCACCCAGGACGTACCGCGCACCTTCCAGGGCTCGGTGCAGGCGTCGGCCGGCAGCCGCGACTTCTACGGTCTTTCAGCCAGCGTCGGTACCGGCGGCGACTGGGGTGGCGTGCTGCTCAGCGCCACCCAGAAGGAAGGCGACGGCACCCGCCGCGGCAACGAGCACAAGATGACCGACGTTTCGATCAAGGCGCTGCTGAACCTGAATGCGCGCAACACGCTGATGCTGAAGTACGGCTACTTCGAGGAAGACTCGAAGTTCGGCGAAGCCGGCCTCGATCAGGCCCGCTACGAGCGCGACCCCTACGCCAATCCCTTCCGCGACGACCGCTTCAAACTGGAACGCAACGCCGCGCAGGCGGTGCATACCTTCCAGATCAACGAGGAGGCGAAGCTGACCACCAATATGTATTACAGCAAGGTGGATCGCGCCTCCTACCGCCAGCTCGACGCCATCGCCGAAGAGGACGAACTGGAAACGCTGCGTGACGGCGATCCGGTGCCGCTGTCCGGCGCCTGCCCGGCGAACATCGATTACACGGTGCCGAACGGCTTTGAGGATTTCGCCCGCCTGTGCGGCAACAACATGCGTCCGCGCAGCTACGAAACCTTCGGCATCGAGCCGCGGCTGGACCTGAAGCACACCACCTTCGGCATCCAGAACGAACTGGTGATGGGCGTGCGCCTGCACTGGGAAGACGTGAGCCGCAAGCGCTACAACGGCGCCTTCTCGACCGCGCGCGAGAATTCGATCGGCACGCTGCTGCGAGACGACTTCCGCATCAAGACCGACGCGCTGTCCGGCTATGTGCAGAACACCTTCTACGTCGGCAACTGGTCGCTGACGCCGGGCGTGCGTTACGAACAGTACCGGCAGACCTTCAGCGCCTCGACCGAGGACTTCAACCCGGTCAATGCCCGCCTGTCCGACAAGAACGACAAGGTGCTGCCCGGTTTCGGCGTGACCTGGTTCGGCCTGCCCGACACCACGGTATTCGCCGGCGTGCATCGCGGCTTTGCGCCGCCGCGCCCGGACGCCACGCTGTCGCCGTTCGACGCCGACTACGTGGCGGTGAGCCCGGAGCTGAGCACCAACTACGAGCTGGGCATGCGCTCGGCGCCGCTCAAGGGTGTGCAGCTCGAAGCGACGCTGTTCCGCATCGACTTCAAGAACCAGATCGTGCCCGGCCAGTCGCTCGGCCTCGGCCAGACCTTCGCCAACGGCGGCGAAACCCGCAAGGAAGGCCTGGAACTGGGCGGCCGCATCGACTTCGGCCGCATGAACGGCAGCGCGCACAACGTCTATCTGAAGGGCTCGTACACGCATCTGTGGACGGCGCGCTTCGAGAACGACGTGCTGAACACCGTTTATGACGCCGCGCGCAACGAAATCGGCGAGGTCAATGTCAATGGCAACCGCACGCCGTACGCGCCGCGCCACCTGCTGGCGGCGGCGATCGGCTACGAGCACGCGTCCGGCTTCGACATGCGGCTGGGCGTCGAGCACATCAGCGAGCAATACACCGACGGCCTGAATTCGAAGACGCCGCTGCCGGACGGCCAGTCGGGCGAGATCGATGCGCAGACCATATTCAACGCATCGGCCAACTACCGCCTGAAGCCGCAAGGCATGACGTTGTTCCTCAGTGCCGCCAACCTGACCGACCGCACCTATATCGTGAGCCGCGTGAACGGCATCCACGTGAACCGGCCGCGGCAGGTGATCGCCGGCGTGCGCTGGGACTTCTGATCCAGTTCCGTCACGGTCCGGAAATGCCCGTCCGCGCGAGCGGACGGGAACTGCCTGCGCTGGCACGACTCTCTGCGACAGTCCATCCACGGAGTGCCCGATGAACCGATACTGCATCGCCGCCGTACTTTTCCTGTCGCCGCTTGCCGCCCTTGCCGCCGGCGATCTGGGCAAGCAGGAAGCGACGAACGTCACCATCCAGATGGGCATCGACAAGGGCCAGCACCGCTTCACGCCGGACACGCTGACGCTCGAAACCGGCCGCCTCTACGCCATGCGCATCGAGAACACCGGCAGCGAGCCCTATTACTTCGGCTCGAATGGTCTGGCCGATGCCGTCTACACCCGCAAGGTCGTCGCCAAGGACGCCGCCGGCAAGGTGGTGGCCGAAATCTACGGTCCGATCCGGCGCATCGAGGTGGCACCCGGTCACAGCGTCGAGTGGTGGTTCCTGCCGATACGCACCGGCAAGTTCGACGACGTAATGTCGAAGCGCTCGCAGGCCGAAGCAGGCATGCGAGCGACCATCGAGGTGAAGTAGACACGCATCCGGCGTACAATCCGCAGCGCTCCGGCACCTGCCGGAGCAGCGATGCGGGTGTAGCTCAATGGCAGAGCTGAAGCTTCCCAAGCTTAAGACGAGGGTTCGATTCCCTTCACCCGCTCCACCCCACCTCTGCGATCCCCGCTTCCCCTTCTCCTACAGCCGTATGGCAGTTGCGCCGCTAGACTGGCTTGCCTGTTGAACCGCACCCCCTCGTAACACCCCCGCTGTAACGGATCGCCTGATCCATCCATCGCCGCCGGCCGACGCCGTTCGCCGGCATGCACGCCACACAATCCGGGAGAACCCACCATGCGATTGCGCCGCCTGCCGCACTGCCTTTCCATCCTGATTCCGGCGCTGCTCGGCGCCACCTCCGCCAGCGCCGACGAGGTGCTGCTCGCCAACGGTGACCGCCTGAGCGGACGCATCGTCAGCAAGGCGGACAACGAACTGATCATCGCCACCGAATATGCCGGAGAGGTGAAGCTGCGCTGGGACCAGGTCACCAGCGTGCGCACTGACGAAGCGCTCACCGTGATGACGCGCGACGGCGACCTGCTCAACAAGGCCCAGCTGTCACCGAGCACGCCGGACAAGGTCGAGGTGTCGAGCGCCACCGGCAGCGCGCCGGTGGCACGCGACGACATCGCCTACATCAATCCGACGCCGGAACAGTCGGGCAACGGCGTGAGCTACAACGGCCGGGTGAACCTGTCGGCGGCCATGGTGCGCGGCAATTCAGAGAACGACCGGGTGTATGGTGACGCCGGCCTGAATGCGCGGGCCAAGGGCTACGCCTGGGGACTGGGCATGAAGGTGGACCGGCGCAAGGACCGCGGCGTGCGGACCGCGCAGCAGTGGCTGTTCGACGGCAACTATGACCACTTCGTCGATGACGACAACTTCATCTACGCTCGCCTGTCGCTGGAACAGGACAAGTTCAAGGACATCCAGCTGCGGACGACGACCGGTGCCGGTTACGGCTGGCAGCTGTACAACGACGACACGACGAGGCTGTCGCTGCGTGCTGGTCTAGACCACGTCAATCTCGATCGCGACGTCGGCATGGACGAGGACTATCCGGCCGCCGGCTGGGGCGTGCGCGCCTCGCACTGGGTGTTCGACCGGCGGGCCGAACTGTTCCACGACCAGGACGGCTTCTGGAGCCTGTCCGACGACGACTTCCTGACCATCCGGACCAAGACCGGCGTGCGCCTGCCGATCGCCGGTGGCATCACCGCCTCGGCCCAGCTCAACGCCGACTGGGAACGCACGCCGGCGCCCGGCCGCAAAGCGACCGACTCGACGCTGCTGCTGGGTCTGGGCTACGTCTGGTGATCAGGGCTGGCGGATGCCGCGGTAGCCGCCACCGAAATACAGCAGCGGATCGCCCGCGCTGCGCTCGAAGCGCTCGACGCGACCGACGAAGATGAGGTGGTCACCGCCGGCGTACTGGATGTCGTTGCGGCATTCGAAGCGCGCCAGGCAGCCTTCGATCAGCGGTGCGCCGCCAAGGCCGTCGGTCGTCTGTACACCGGCGAAGCGCTGTTCGCGGCTGCTGGCGAACTGACGCGACAGCGCCTGCTGGCTTTCGCCCAGCACATGCACCGCGTAGTGCGAGCAGGCGCGGAACGCCGCCTCGCTCGGCGAACCGAGCGACAGGCTCCACAGCACCAGCGGCGGATCGAGCGACACCGAGTTGAAGGAATTGACGGTCAGGCCTACCGCTTCGCCGCCCGGCGCGCGCGTGGTAACCACCGTGATGCCGGTCGCGAACAGGCCCAGCGCATCGCGGAAGGCACGGCTGTCGTGCGCGGGATTGCTCATCGCACCGCTCCATGCGGACGAACGGAGACGGGCACCGGACGGCGCGGGACGGGGACGGCGGGAAGATTCATCGGGCGGGCTGCATGCAAGTGAGCACGGATTATCGCCGCTTTTGCATCACGGCCTACAATCCGCGCCCATGAATACTCCCTCAGAGGTAGCCGTCAGCGACGATTTCGCTGCCACGCTGGTGCGCTGGCAGCGCCTGCACGGCCGGCACGACCTGCCCTGGCAGACCGGCGACGCCTACGGCGTCTGGGTGTCGGAAATCATGCTGCAGCAGACACAGGTGCAGACGGTGATCGGCTACTACGGCCGCTTCATGCAGCGCTTTCCGACGCTGGCCGCACTGGCGGCCGCCGACGAAGCGACGGTGATGGAGCACTGGAGCGGCCTCGGCTACTACGCCCGCGCGCGCAACCTGCACCGCGCCGCGCGCGAGGTGATGACGCGCTTCGGCGGCCGCTTTCCCACCACCGTCGAGGACATCGAAAGCCTGCCCGGCATCGGCCGCTCGACCGCCTCGGCCATTGCCACCTTCTGCTTCGGCGCGCACGCACCGATACTCGACGGCAACGTGAAGCGCGTATTCGCCCGCGTCTTCGGCATCGACGGTTTCCCCGGCACGCGTGCAGTCGAACAGCGCATGTGGGGACTGGCGCACGCGCTGATGCCGACGCGCGACGGCGGAGTCTATACGCAGGCGCTGATGGATCTGGGTGCCACCGTATGCACGCGCAACCGGCCGCGCTGCGAGGCCTGTCCGGTCGCGGCGCGCTGCGAAGCGCGCCTGCAGGGCCGACAACGCGAACTGCCGTCGCCGCGCCCGGCGAAGCTGCGTCCGCAGCGACTGCGCCACGCGCTGCTGGTGACGACACCGGACGCGGTGCTGCTCGAACGCCGGCCCGGACACGGCATCTGGGGCGGCCTGCTCAGCCTGCCCGAACTGGCTGCGCAGACCTTGCCCGAAGCGCTGAACGAAGCGGCGCAATGGCTGGCGTCGCACGGCATCGCCGGACGCGCGGTGCAGACGATGGCGCCGGTGATCCACGGCTTCACCCACTTCGAACTGCATCTGGTCCCACTGCGCGTCGAGGCCGACGCGCGCAGCGCCTTCGTCGCGGACTCGTCGCTGCACTGGCAGCCACGCGCCGACGCTACCTCTGCGGCTTTGCCGGCGCCGGTGCGCCGCCTGCTGGAGGCGCTCGATGACTGAGGTGCTGCGGTGCCGGGACGGCTGTGGCGCCTGCTGCATCGCGCCGTCGATCTCCAGCCCCATCCCCGGAATGCCGGACGGCAAGCCGGCCGGCGTGCGCTGCGTGCAGCTGACCGAAGACCTGCGCTGCGCCATCTTCGGTTCGCCCGAGCGCCCGGCCTGCTGCGGCGGGCTGCAGGCGTCGGCGGAGATGTGCGGAGGCGACCGCGTGCACGCGCTGCACTGGCTGCAGAAGCTGGAAGAAGCCACCCGCAGCTGACGCCAAATCGCGGGAATGCGGGTCATTGCGCGCGCTAATCGTTGGCTGCGCCCGCCGCGTCTCGGCTACTGTAAGGGCATCGACTTCCCGCACGGCGGCCTCGCTATGCACCTGTTCCGCGCCCTCGCCATACAGCTCGTGTCCTGGATCGTTGCCGTGTTCGCGCTACGCTACACGGTAACGCCACCAGCCGGCATCGGCGCCATCGTCGTCATGCAGGCGGGCATCGCGGCCGCCTTCGCGCTGACCCTGAAGGCACCGCGCTGGTGGGTGGTGATCCACCTGCTGTTCTCGCCGCTGGTGGTCGGCGCCCGCATGCTGGACATCGCACCGGCCTGGTATCTGTTCGCCTTCCTGCTGCTGTCGGCGGTGTTCTGGTCCACCTTCCGCAGCCGGGTGCCGCTGTTCCTGACCAACCAGGCGACCGCCCGCGCGCTGCTGCAGGCGCTGCCGCAGGAGCGCGCCATCCACCTGGTCGACCTCGGCTGCGGTACCGGCGAACTGCTGCGCCGGCTCGCCATGTCGCGGCCCGACTGCCATTTCACCGGCGTCGAGAACGCGCCGCTGCCCTGGCTGATCGCCCGCTGGCGCAACCGCCATCTGCCCAATGTGACGATACGGCGCGACGACCTGTGGTCGGTGCCGCTCGGGCAGTTCGATATCGTCTATGCCTTCCTGTCGCCGGTGCCTATGCCTCGGCTGGGTCGCAAGGCGGCGCTGGAAATGAAGGCGGATGGGCAGCTGATTGCCAACAGCTTCGAAATTCCCGGCATGGCGGCCGACCGCGTCATCGACGGCGATCCGGCCGCGCGTGCGCTATATGTGTACACATTTGCCGGACGACGCGGCAAGAATGGCCGCCCGGTCGCGGAAATGGAACCGGTTTCGACTGCAGTTCCCGCCGATGGCGCACGCCTGATCGCGGAATAATCGTTGCTCGAACCCCGGTAGGTGGAGAACACGAAATGGCTGAAATCATCTGCGTGATCGGCAACAAGGGCGGCACCGGCAAGACCACGCTTTCACACATGCTGTGTCAGGGTCTGGGGCTGCTGAACCAGCGCTCGGTCTGCGTGCTGACCGACATCGGTCGCGAGCCGCTGGACCCGGAAGGCCGCCGCTATCTGACCGCCGACGCGCGTTCGCGCGATGCGCTGGCCAAGGTGGTGGACAAGATACGCGGCCTGAACAAGTGGATAGGCGTGATCGACGGCGGCGCCAACCGCAGCGAAATGGACCGCCACCTGTACGGACTCGCCCATCTGGTGCTGCTGCCCTTCCGCGACTCGCACGAGGACATCCGCACCGTGCAGCAGGATCTGGAAACCTTCCCGCGCGCACTGGCCATCCCGACCCAGTGGCCGACCAATCCGTGGGCGCGCGAAGCGGCCGACAAGCTGATCGAAAGCCAGCTCGGTCAGTACCGCACTCGCATCCTGGAACCGGTGTTCGCGATCTCGTCGTCGAAGCAGCTGCTGCAGAAGCGCATCCCGGACAGCCTGCCGTCGCCGCTGGCCAACGCCTGTCGCCGTGTCGCCGCACCGGTGCTGGACATCCTGCGCATCGACCACGAAGAAGTGGATATCGACGCCGAGGACGCGATGGAACATGCGCTGCCGGCCCAGTCACGGAGCAGCGTCGAAGCGACGATGGGCAGCACCACCACACACTGAACCGGTCGCTGCGGGACGCGCCCTGCGTGCGGCCCGCGCTCAGTTCTCGCGGCGCGTACCGCGCTGTGCCAGCGCGATCAGTACCTGCGCACGAGACGTCACCTTCATCGCCTTGAAGATGCGCGTCACGTGCACCTTGACCGTACCTTCGGCCAGGCCGAGCGACTCGGCGATCTCGCGATTGGAACGCCCCTCGGCCAGCAGGTGCAGCACCCGCGTCTGCGCCTGTGTCAGACCGTAGTCGTCGGCCGGACTCGGGCGTATCGTCGCCGACGTGCGCCCGGCCCGCGCGTTGGGCGGGCGACGCTCGGGCGGGGTATAGAGGCCGCCGTCGAGTACCAGGCGGACCGCCTGTACCAGCTGGTCGCCCGAATCGCCTTTCGACACGAAGCCCGACGCGCCCTGGCGCATCGCACGCGACACCGTCGCCTTGTCGCTCAGCGCGGACACCACCACCACCGGCAGCGACGGATCGCGTTCGCGCAGCGTGGCGAGCAGAGAAAAGCCGTTCATGCCGGGCAGCATCAGGTCGGTCAGCACCAGATCGACCTCGGCACCGCCGTCGATCACGGCCAGCGCCTGCGCCGCGTCGGACGCCTCGATCACGCACCACTCCGCACCCAGCCGCGCCAGCGTCTGGGCCATGCCTTCGCGCACCAGCGCATGATCTTCGACGATGAGCAGACAGCCCAAACAGCACCTCCCGATGACGTGTCGATGTGCTCCGCCTCGGCACGGTGTGAGCCAGCGGCGGGCTGCCTGAGTGTAATTGCGCACCGTCGCGGTGCAGTTCATCCAAGCGGACTACGACTAAAGTAATAATACAGATCCCGAGTTGCGCTACTTTCCGCCATCATTGACGTCTCCGATGCGCGAAGCACTTTCAGGCGCTGACGATGTGATGGCCCCGGACACCCATGAAGATACTGATCGTTGACGATCACCCGCTGATACGCGAAGCGCTGCGCCACGTGCTGCCGGGCCTTGCGGCCGACATCCGTCTGTACGACGCGCCAGATTGCGAAGGCGGTCTGCGGCTGGCCGACGAGCACCCCGATCTCGACCTCGCCCTGCTCGATCTGACGCTGCCGGGCTGCCGCGGCATGAGCGCGCTGCAGACCTTCCGCGGCGCACATCCGGCGCTGCCCATCGTCGTACTGTCGGGTTTCGACGATTCGGACACGGTTCTGGCGGCGCTCGACGAGGGCGCGATGGGCTTCATTCCGAAATCGAGCACCAACGAAGTACTGCTCGGCGCGCTGCGCCTGGTGCTGTCCGGCGGCGTCTACGTGCCGCGCCAGGCCATCGTCGGCGAACTGGGCCTCGGTGCGCCGCGCCAGGAAGAGGCGCCACGGCGACCGCAGACCGCTTCCGACATCGGCCTGACCGAGCGTCAGGCGGAAGTGCTGACTCTGATGGTGCAGGGCAAGCCGAACAAGGAAATCTGTCGCGAACTGAATCTGGCCGAAGGCACGGTCAAGGTGCACATCACCGCCATCCTGAAGGCGCTTGGCGCCAGCAACCGCACGCAGGCGGTGCTGGCTGCGAGCCGCATCGGACTGAAGCTCGGAACGCCGGGCTCGACACCATGAGCCAGATGACGCCTCCGGTCGTGCTGCCCGAAGACACGACCATCGAGTCGCTGACGCGCGAGCGCGGCGACGCGGCGGCGCGGCTGGAGCCGGGCGAACAGGCCCAGCTCGACCGTCAGGTCGTGGCAACGCAGATCCAGATGCTGTACGCCAACCTGGGCACTGCCTTCGGTGGTCAGATCCTCGGCACGCTGCTGGTCGCCTGGACGGTATATGACACCGCCCCGCTATGGACGGTCGCACTGTGGTTCGTGCTGTCGATGGCCAACCAGGTGTCGCGTCTGGTGCTGCTGCGCCAGTACAGACGTGCCGCACCGGACGCCGCCAGCGCGCCGCGCTGGGGCACCTACTGGCTGATCGGCGCCGCCATTTCCGGCGTGCTGTGGAGTTCGACGCTGTGGCTGTTCTTCAGTCCGGAAGCGCCGGAACAGCAGATCGTGCTGATGTCGCTGCTGGTGTCGGTGTGCGGCGTCGCGGCCGCGCTGACCTCGATGCACCTGCCCAGCTACTACACCTTCCTCGGTGCCACGCTGCTGCCGGTGATCGCGCGCTACATCTGGGAGGGCAGCCGACACGACCTGCTGGTAGCCTTCATCGTGTCCGTGCTGATGATCGCGCTGTGGCGGGTCGGCAAGAATTTCAACGCACTGATCGAGCGTGCGCTGCGCAGCCGTTATGCCAACGAGGTGCTCAGTCGCCGCCTTGAGTCACAGAACATCGAGCTGTCGGAAGCACGTGACCGCGCCGACCAGGCCAGCCGCGCCAAGAGCCAGTTCTTCGCCGCGGCCAGCCACGACCTGCGCCAGCCGCTGCACGCGATGGGCCTGTTCGCCGCCGCGCTGTCGGCCAAGGCGCACGAGCCGGAGGTGGCGAATCTGGTCACCAGCATCAGCAGTTCGGTCGAGGCGCTGGAAGGACTGTTCAACGAGCTGCTCGACATTTCGAAGATCGACGCCGGCAAGGTGAAGCCGGAAATCACCGATGTGTCGGTCAGCGCCCTGTTCGACCGGCTGCGCATGGATTTCGAACCGGAAGCCTTCGATCGTGGCCTGGCCTTCCGCATCCGCTCGCGCGCCGCCTGGGTGCGCAGCGACCCGGTGCTGCTCGAACGCATCCTGCGCAACCTCATTTCGAACGCGATGCGCTACACGCCGGCGGGCGGCGTGCTGGTCAGCACGCGCGTGCGCCGTAACGGACTGCGTTTCGAGGTGTGGGACACCGGCATGGGCATCGCACCGGACGACCAGAGCCGCATCTTCGAGGAGTTCGTGCAGCTGGCCAATGCCGAACGCGACCGGCGCAAGGGCCTGGGCCTCGGCCTGTCCATCGTGCAGAGATTGTCGGCCCTGCTGGGGCATCCGGTCAGCCTGGCGTCGCGCCCCGGTCGAGGCACCGTGTTCCGCATCGACGTACCGATGGGCCGCGCCCCGGTAGTCCGCGCCACCGCAGTGCGCACCGAGCGCAGCCAGGCCGACCTCGGCGGTCGTTGCATCCTGGTCATCGACGACGAGGCCAGCATCGTCAATGGCATGGCCGCGCTGCTCGGCAGCTGGGGCGCGCAGACGCTGATCGCCAGCAAGCACGAGGAAGCGATGAACAGCGTGACCGAACGCGGCACACCGCCCGACCTCATCATCGCCGACTACCAGTTGCGCGACGGCGAAGTCGGGCCGGATGTGGTGGCGGCGGTGCGCCGGCATTTCGGCGTCGACATTCCGGCCATCCTGGTCACCGGCAGCGCAACACCGGAGCGCCTGGAAGAGGCGAAGGACCTCGGCCATCACCTGCTGCTCAAGCCGGTGATGCCAGCCAAGCTGCGCACGCTGATCCAGTTCAAGCTGAAGGAGCAGGTCGCTTCGGCTTAAGCCGAACGGACGATTGCCGCTGCCAGCGCCGCTGCACAAGAATGAAGGCGTTGTGCACGTTGTGTCTCCCTTCACGCGGCCCGCAGTGGCCGCGTTTTCTTTTGTGTCCCCCGGCGAGGCACGGCGCGCTATGCTTGGCGCACACAGACCGACACAGGTGATGCCATGGCCAGCGACTCCTCACAGTACGACCCGATGGAATTCCTGCGTTCCGTATGGGGGCAGATGCCCTTCCCGGTACCCGGTTTCGTCACCCCGACGCTCGACGTCGGCGAACTGGACAAGCGCATCACCGACCTGAAGGCGGTCGAAGGCTGGCTGCGCATGAACCTCAGCATGCTGCAGACCAGCATCCAGGGCCTGGAGGTACAGCGCGCGACGCTGGCCACCATGCAGGCGATGGCGGCCAGCGCCACCAGCGCAGCGGCCGCTGGCGCAGCGCATGCACAGGACCCGGCACAAAACCCGATGCAGGCATTCGGCAACGCCGCCATGTGGCCGTGGACGCTGATGCAGAACGCGGGTGCCGCACATCCGTCGTCGACCGCAGCGGGCGACGACACGCCGCCGCCCTCCGGCGGAGGCTGAGGTACTGCGGATGGCCCGATTCGCTGCCAGTTCGGCCTTCCACGAAGACTGGCCGGTCGCGATGGACCTGGCACTGTCGGCGCTCGACATGCCTGAGGACGCCAACCTCGGCTTCGTCTACTTCGCCGATCACTACGGCGGCGACCTGCAGGAAATGTTCGAGCGCCTGACCCGGCTCACCGGCATCGAGAACTGGGTCGGCACCAGCTCGGTCGGCGTCATCGGCCGCGCCATCGCGGCACAGGACCGGCCTGGCCTTTCGCTGCTGGTGGGCAGCCTGCCGGAGGGCAGCTTCCGCGTGTTCTCAGGCCGCGAGCGCCTGCCCAACGCGCTGGGCACCGACGCCGCCCCCGAGCAGCCCTACTTCGCCGTGGTGCACGCCGATCCGGCAACGCCGGACATGGCGGATCTGGTCGCCGACATGGCCACCAAGGTGTCGAGCGGCTTCGTCACCGGCGGGCTGGCGCTGGCGCGCGGACAGGCACCGATGATCGCCAACGGTGCCCTGCGCGGCGGCATCAGCGGCGTCGCCTTCAACGAGCAGGTTTCCATCATGACGCGCCTGACGCAGGGCTGCTGCGCGGTCGGCGAAACCCATGTCGTCACCGCCTGCGACCAGAACGTCATCACCGAAATCAACGGCCGCCCCGCGCTGGACGCCTTCCTCGAAGCGGCCGGCACCTCGCTCGGCCAGGATCTGCGGCGGGCGGCGCGCTACATCCTGCCCGGACTGGGCGTGACTGGACGAGACGAGGCCGAATTCCGCGTGCGCAACGTGATCGGCCTCGACCCCGGCAACGGTCTGATCGCCATCAACGACACGGTCGAGGTTGGACAGAGGCTGCGCTTCTACCGGCGCGACGCCGACTGTGCGCGCGCTGACATGCAGCGCATGCTGAACGACCTGCGTGCGACACTGGAGCAGCCGCCGCTCGCGGCGCTTTACATCTCCTGCGCCGCACGCGGCGCGCACATGTTCGGCGACGACAACACCGAGCCCGAGATGCTGGAGGAGGCATTTCCCGGCATGCCGGTAGCCGGTTTTTTCGCCGGCGGCGAAATTTCGCACGACCAGCTGTATGGCTACACCGGCGTGCTGACGCTCTTCCTCTGATCCCATGCCCCGCCAGCGGCCCGATCTCCACACCTTGCCGGAAGTCGCCGGCGGCGGCCTGCTCGATCGCCGGCTCTTCCTGCGTCGCGGGCTGGCACTGGCAACGGCCGCGGCTGCGGCGGAGACGCAGGCCGCTGACGAGCTTCCCTGGCTGCACACGCCGGGCGCACCCTTCACGCCCTATGGCCAACCCTCATCGCACGAGCGCCTGACGGCGCGACGCATCGGCGCCAATCGCGCGGTCGCCGGCAACGGCGTGTCCTTTACGCCACTGGAGGAACTCGAAGGCATCATCACGCCGAACGGCCTGCATTTCGAACGCCATCACAACGGCGTGCCGCAGATCGACCCGGCGCGCCACAGACTTGTCGTGCACGGTCTTGTGCGCCAAGCGCTGAGCTTCGACGTGAAATCGCTGCTGCGCTACCCGATGCGTTCGCAGATGCTGTTCATCGAGTGCGGCGGCAACAGCAACGCAGGCTGGCATGGCGAGCCGATACAGCGATCGGCCGGCTCCGTGCATGGGCTGCTGTCCTGCGCCGAATGGACCGGCGTGCCGCTGTCCATTCTGCTCGACGAGGCCGGTGTCGATGCCGGCGCGTCGTGGGTGATCGCCGAAGGTGCTGACGCGGGTGCGATGAACATGAGCATCCCGCTGACCAAGATACGCGACGACTGCCTGATCGGGCTGTACCAGAACGGGGAACGGCTGCGTCCGGAGAACGGCTACCCGATGCGCCTCATCGTGCCTGGCTGGGAGGGCGTGCTGCACGTCAAATGGCTGCAGCGGCTCGAAGTGACCGACCAGCCGGTGATGTCGCGCAACGAAACGTCGAAGTACACCGAATTGCAGCCCTCCGGCAAGGCGCGCCAGTTCACCTTCACGATGGACTGCAAGTCGCTCATCACGTCACCGTCGCACGGCCAGACACTGCCGCGCCCCGACGTCTATCAGGTGAGCGGGCTGGCGTGGAGCGGACACGGCCGCATCCGGCGGGTCGAAGTGTCGGCGGATGGCGGCAAGAGCTGGGCCGACGCCGCGCTCGAATCGCCGGCGCTGCCACGCTGCCTGACCCGTTTCCGCATACCGTGGCGCTGGGACGGCAAACCTGCGGTGCTCAAGAGCCGCGCCACCGACGAGCACGGCAATCTGCAGCCGGAGCGCGCGGCACTGGTCGCCGAGCGCGGGCGCGCCGGTTATTTCCACTACAACGCAATCGTTGCCTGGGCAGTCGAGGACGATGGGCTGGTCACGCACACATACTGAACGCGCAGCAGCACTGCTGTCGTCGCTGCTGCTGAGTGCCTGCGTCGCGACGCCGAACGCGGTCGAGGCGCCGCGGCTCGGGCAGGCGGTCGACGGCGCCGCACTCGCCCGGCAGCAACTGAACGTATTCCCGGACGGTCGCGGCCTTCCGCCCGGCCGCGGAACGGTGAGCGAGGGCGCCGCGCTGTTTGCCCGCCACTGCGCTGCCTGCCACGGCAAGGACGCGCGCGGCGGCAGCGCCGAGGAACTGGCAGGCGCGACACGCCCGCTGAACACACCGGCGGCCGACAAGACAATAGGCAGCTACTGGCCCTACGCAACGACGCTGTTCGACTTCATCCGTCGCGCCAAACCAATGACCGCGCCCGGCACACTGAATGCCGACGAGGTGTATGCGCTGAGCGCCTGGCTGCTGCACATCAACGGCGTGGTTGGCGCAGACGCCGTAATGGACGCGCGCACCCTGCCGGCCGTCCGGATGCCGAACCGCGACGGCTTCATCCGCATCGAGGCTGAGTGACGTCCGGCGGCGGCTCGCTCAGCGCACGCGGGCGCGCATCGCCATGCCGCCCAACAGCAGTGCTGCCAGCGCGAGACTGGTTCTGGATTCCGAAGGATTTTCGAACAGGTGCGCCAGCGGATAAGCGGACCGCGCATGCGCCGCACACGACTCCGCAGCCAGCGGATCCTGGCTGCTCGCACGGCAATCGGGTGCTGCCGACCAGACAGTCAGCGGTTGTGTCAGCGCGCAGGCGACGACGAAAAGGAGTGGTCGAATGTTGCAACGCATGATGCCCTCCCAGCTTCAATAACGAAGTCAGTGATGCACTATGCAATATCCAGACCAACGACCTATTGGCGACAAACCGTTGTTTTAAATAGATTCAGGCATGCATCCTATCGTCGGGCCTGCGTCACATCGGGGCACGAAGCCGACAAAGCACTATTGCAGTGCAATATGCCCTTAGTCGAAGCCCGAGATCAACTCGACAAGAGAGTCGCCGTAGCGCTCGACCTTGCGTGCACCAAAGCCCGGTATGTCGGTCAGGTCATCGAGATCGGCCGGGCGTTTGCGCGCCAGTTCGATCAGCGTGCTGTCGTGCAGGATGACGTAGGCCGGAACCGATTGGGTTTTCGCCTCGTCCAGCCGCCACGCTTTCAGCGCCGCCAGCAGATTGGCGTCGACGCCGTCCATCGACACCGGGGTGACGCTGCGCGTGCGCCGCGCCACCGATTCACGGGCCTTCTCGGCGATGCGCCGCATCATCACCGGCTGTTCGCCGCGCAGTACCGGGCGGGCGGCCTCAGTCAGCACCAGTGCACCATAGGATTCGTGATCGACGCGCGCCAGTCCGAGCGCGACCAGCTGACGGAAAACGCCGCGCCACAGGTTGTCGTCCTCGGCCTTGCCGACGCCATGCACGCTCAACTTGTCATGCCCCCATTGACGGATGCGCTCGGTGTCCTTGCCACGCAGCACGTCGATCAGGTGGGTGACGCCGAAGCGGTTGCCGGTGCGATAGATCGCTGACAGCGCCTTCTGTGTGGCCACCGTCGCGTCCCAGGTTTCGGGCGGCGTCAGGCAGTTATCGCAGTTCCCGCAGGGTTGTCCCTGCTCACCGAAATAGGCAAGCAGATGGACGCGCCGGCACTGAGCGGTTTCGCACAGGCCCAGCAGCGCGTCGAGCTTGCTGCTTGAGATGCGGCGGAAGGCTTCGCTGCCCTCCGACTGATCGATGAATCGGCGCTGCTGCACGACGTCGGCCAGACCATAGGCCATCCAGGCGTCGGCGGCGCCGCCATCGCGGCCGGCACGTCCGGTCTCCTGGTAATAGCCCTCGATCGAACGTGGCAGATCGAGGTGGGCGACGAAGCGTACGTCCGGCTTGTCTATGCCCATGCCAAAGGCGATGGTGGCAACGACCACGATACCCTCCTCTCGCTGGAAGCGGGCCTGATGCGTTGCACGCGTCGCCGCGTCCATGCCGGCGTGGTAAGGGAGCGCCTTGATGCCCTGCGCGAGCAGCCATTCCGCCGTCTCGTCCACTTTCTTGCGCGACAGGCAATAGACGATGCCGGCATCGTCCGGATGCTCGTTACGGATGAAGCGCAGCAACTGCTTGCGCGCGTCGTCCTTGTCTACGATGGTGTAGCGGATGTTTGGCCGGTCGAAGCTGGACACGAACACGCGTGCGTCGTGCAGCGCGAGACGGTCGATGATTTCGGTGCGCGTCGCCGGATCGGCGGTGGCGGTGAGCGCGATGCGCGGCACTTCCGGGAAGCGCTCGTGCAGCACGGAAAGCTGCAGGTACTCCGGACGGAAGTCGTGCCCCCATTGCGCGACGCAGTGCGCCTCATCGATGGCAAACAACGCCGGCCGGATATGACTCAGCAGATCGAGGCAGCGCGGGGTGTTGAGCCGCTCAGGGGCGACGTAGAGCAGATCGAGCGCTCCATCGAGCAGGCTGCGCTCGACCGCGCGCACCTGATCGAGATCGAGCGTGGAATTGAGGAAGGCGGCGCGTACGCCCAGTTGGGTCATCGCGGCGACCTGGTCCTGCATCAACGCGATCAGTGGCGACACGACGACTGCCGTACCTGGGCGCAGCAGCGCCGGCACCTGGTAGCACAGCGACTTGCCGCCGCCTGTCGGCATCAGCACCAGGGCGTCGCCACCGGCCGCGACGTGCTCGACGATCTCGCCCTGCGCACCGCGGAAACCGGGATGGCCGAAGACGTCCTTCAGCACTTTCAGTGCATCGTCACGCACGCGGTCGCCCCTAGCCCTTCATGCAAATGGCGTGATGTTATCGCTGTCCGCTGCGGTTGCGCGAGAACAGCGCCGGCTGTTGCGGACGTCGCGCCTCGTTGCCGCGCGGCATCACGTTGCCATTGACCTCACGCGGCGGCTTGGCCGCCGGCTGGATGCGATTGCCGCGATTGTCGTCGTCATCGTCGTGCGAGCGCACCGGCGCGCGGTTGCCGTTCGCAACGTTGCCATTGGCGCCGCCACTCCTGCTCTGCGGGCGGCCCGGATTGCCGTTGCCACGTGCAGCCGGCTTGTTCTGCGGAGTACGCGCCGGACGATCACCGGCAGGCCGCGGTTGCTGACCCTGACGCGGCGGCTGTCCGTTGCCTGATGCCGGCTTGCTGCGTGCCGCGCCGTCTCCACGACCACCTCGCCCCTGCGGACGGGGGCCGCGATCCGGCTCCTCGCTGGCGCCGGCGACCGGCACGAAACCCTCAGCCGTCACGCGCGGAATCGACTGCCGGGTCACCTTTTCGATGGCTGTCAACAGCTTTACTTCTTCGCGATCGACCAGCGACACCGCGGCGCCGCTGGCGCCGGCTCGACCGGTGCGACCGATGCGGTGCACGTAGTCTTCGGGTACGTTCGGCAGTTCGAAATTCACCACGTGCGGCAGCTGGTCGATGTCCAGACCACGCGCCGCGATATCGGTAGCGACCAGCACGCGCAGCGTATTCGTCTTGAAGTCAGCCAGCGCTTTGGTGCGGGCGTTCTGGCTCTTGTTGCCGTGGATGGCAGCGGCGGTGATGCCCTGTTTGTCGAGCTGTTCGGCCAGACGGTTGGCACCATGTTTGGTGCGCGTGAACACCAGTACCTGTGACCATTCGCCCTTGTTGATCAGATGCGCCAGCAGATGACGCTTCTGCTTCTGCTCAACCATATAGACGCCCTGATCGACGCGCTCGGCGGTGGTGTTGCGCGCCGCAACCTCCACCTCGGCGGCATCGTTCAGCATGCCGTGCGCGAGTTCGCGGATCTCGGGCGAAAAGGTCGCCGAAAACAGCAAGGTCTGGCGCGCCTTCGGCAGCGCAGCGATCACCTTGCGGATGTCACGGATGAAACCCATGTCCAGCATGCGATCCGCTTCGTCGAGCACGAAGATTTCAACGCCGGACAGATCCAGCGTCTTCTCGCCAAGGTGGTCAAGCAAACGACCGGGCGTGGCAACCAGGATGTCGACGCGCTGCTTCAGCGCCTGCAACTGCGGGTTCATGCCCACGCCGCCGAACATGACCATGGAACGCAGCTTGGCGTGCGCGCCGTAGGTGCGGACCGACTCCTCGACCTGAGCCGCGAGTTCGCGCGTCGGCGTAAGGACCAGTACGCGTGGCCGTCCCGCCGGAATGCTGGCCGGACGGTTGATCAAGGTGTGCAGGATGGGGAGGGTGAAACCGGCGGTCTTGCCGGTGCCGGTCTGTGCGGCAGCGAGCAGGTCGCGCCCGGCCATCACGAGCGGAATGGCTTTCTGCTGGATCGGTGTGGGCTGCGTATAGCCTTCTTCGGAAATGGCGCGCAGCAGGGGCTCGGCCAGGCCAAGCCCGGCGAAATCGACTTCAGTGTTCAAACAGTTCTCCAGCGACGGCCCGTCGCTCAAGCTGAGTGACACCAATACAGGCAGACAGGGTGTGGATTCCGGAAGGGAGGCTCATGCCTCCTCTTGTCAGGGAGACAAGGGAAAGCGCCTATTGGCACGGCGCAGGCGCAGTGTAGCGGTGTTTCCGCTTGAAGTGTTGCGCTCACTGTTTCAGCAGATGTTCTATCGCGCGTGCAGCCAGCGCGAAACCGAAGCCGGCTGTGACACAGACGCTGGAACCGTAACCAGCGCAGTTCAGCCCCTGTGGCGCGGCGCCCGCATCGCAGGCCTCCGCCACCGGCTTGCGCATCGCTTCCGCCGAATAGACGGCTTCGATACCGAAATGCTCTTTGCGCGACACGTTCATCCGCGCGTTACGGCGCAACAAAGCGCGCACGCGTGCGAGCAATGCATCGCCCTGAGTGGCGCCGAGATCGGCGTGACGGATGCGCGTCGGATCGGTACGTCCGCCTGCGGCTCCAGCCATGAACAGCGGGATGCCCGCCTGATGACAATATTCCGCCATCGCCACTTTCGCTGCCGTCCGATCCGTGCAGTCGATCACCGCATCGGGTTTCGACGACAGCAAGTCGCCTGCATTGTCCGGCGTCAGGAAATCCTCGACGCATGCCACGCTGGATTCCGGATTGATCAACGCGATGCGCTGGGCGATGGCATCGACCTTGGCCATCCCGAGGGTCGATTGCAGGGCCTGCAACTGCCGGTTGATATTCGACTCGGCGACGTTATCGAGGTCGATGATATTGATGTTTTGTATTCCGTGTCGTGCGATGGCTTCGGTGGTCCATGAACCGACGCCGCCGACACCGACGATGGTGATGCTGGATTTTCTGAGTTTTGCGTAGGCGCCGTTGCCGTACAGCCGGTCGATACCGGAGAAGGCGCGTGGTGTGTTTTGGTCGGCCATGTGACGGATTGTGGTCCGGATTTGGTCGTTTGAGGGGTTGTTGGGATGTACGGGAGTGAGTCTGGAAGCACAAACGCCCGATCACTGGGGTGTGATCGGGCGTTGTGTTGTGGGGTAGCCTGGCGCTGACCTACTTTCGCGAGCGAGGTGCTCACTATCATTGGCGCGGCTGCGTTTCACGGTCCTGTTCGGGATGGGAAGGGGTGGTTCCACAGCGCTATGGGCACCAGGCTGAAGCTTTTCATGCAGGCGCGAGGTGCATCGGGCCGACATGTGGAAGAAGTAAAGGATATGGGGTGATTGTGTGCGCGAGGCACTTGGATCACACCGGTGCTGATTCAACGGTTCGTTGAGCACACGGTTATAGGGTCAAGCCGCACGGGCAATTAGTACTGGTTAGCTTAATGCATTACTGCACTTCCACACCCAGCCTATCAACGTGGTGGTCTTCCACGACCCTTCAGGGGGATCGAGTCCCCGGGAAGTCTCATCTTGAGGCGAGTTTCGCGCTTAGATGCTTTCAGCGCTTATCTCTTCCATACTTAGCTACCCGGCGATGCCACTGGCGTGACAACCGGTACACCAGAGGTATGTCCACTCCGGTCCTCTCGTACTAGGAGCAGGCCCCCTCAAACTTCCAGCGCCCACGGCAGATAGGGACCAAACTGTCTCACGACGTTTTAAACCCAGCTCACGTACCACTTTAAATGGCGAACAGCCATACCCTTGGGACCGGCTACAGCCCCAGGATGTGATGAGCCGACATCGAGGTGCCAAACTCCGCCGTCGATGTGAACTCTTGGGCGGAATCAGCCTGTTATCCCCAGAGTACCTTTTGTCCGTTGAGCGATGGCCCTTCCATACAGAACCACCGGATCACTATGTCCTGCTTTCGCACCTGCTCGACGTGTCAGTCTCGCAGTCAAGCTCGCTTTTGCCATTGCACTTTAGGTACGATGTCCGACCGTACCAAGCGAACCTTCGAACTCCTCCGTTACCTTTTAGGAGGAGACCGCCCCAGTCAAACTGCCTGCCATGCACGGTCCCCGACCCGGATTCACGGGCCTAGGTTAGAACCTCAACGACACCAGGGTGGTATTTCAAGGATGGCTCCTCGTGATCTGGCGACCACGTCTCACAGCCTCCCACCTATCCTACACAAGTCCCGTCAAAGTCCAATGCAAAGCTACAGTAAAGGTTCATGGGGTCTTTCCGTCTAGCCGCGGGGAGATTGCATCTTCACAAACATTTCAACTTCGCTGAGTCCCAGGAGGAGACAGTGTGGCCATCGTTACGCCATTCGTGCAGGTCGGAACTTACCCGACAAGGAATTTCGCTACCTTAGGACCGTTATAGTTACGGCCGCCGTTTACCGGGGCTTCGATCAAGAGCTTGCACCCCATCACTTAACCTTCCGGCACCGGGCAGGCGTCACACCCTATACGTCCACTTTCGTGTTTGCAGAGTGCTGTGTTTTTATTAAACAGTCGCAGCCACCGATTCTCTGCGACCCCGTTCAGCTCCATCCGCGAGGGACTTCACCTACTAAGGGCATACCTTCTCCCGAAGTTACGGTATCAATTTGCCGAGTTCCTTCTCCTGGGTTCTCTCAAGCGCCTGAGAATTTTCATCCTGCCCACCTGTGTCGGTTTGCGGTACGGTCAATCCATGACTGAAGCTTAGAGGCTTTTCCTGGAAGCGTGGTATCTAGCACTTCAGAGCACGTGGCTCCTCGTCATCACATCTCGGCTAAGCCGCGCGGATTTGCCTACGCAGCACGCCTACCTGCTTAAACCGGGACGTCCAACACCCGGCTGCTATAACCTTCTCCGTCCCCCCATCGCATCATGGATTGGTACAGGAATATTGACCTGTTTCCCATCGACTACGCCTTTCGGCCTCGCCTTAGGAGCCGACTCACCCTACGCCGATGAACGTTGCGTAGGAAACCTTGGGCTTTCGGCGAGCGGGCCTTTCACCCGCTTTATCGCTACTCATGTCAGCATTCGCACTTCTGATATCTCCAGCATCCGTTACCAGACACCTTCGCAGACTTACAGAACGCTCCCCTACCATATGTCTTACGACATATCCGCAGCTTCGGCTCGTGGCTTGAGCCCCGTTACATCTTCCGCGCAGGACGACTCGACCAGTGAGCTATTACGCTTTCTTTAAAGGATGGCTGCTTCTAAGCCAACCTCCTGGCTGTCTATGCCTTCCCACCTCGTTTTCCACTTAGCCACGCATTGGGGGCCTTAGCTGGCGGTCTGGGTTGTTTCCCTCTTGACGATGGACGTTAGCACCCACCGTCTGTCTCCCATGCTCGCACTTCTCGGTATTCGGAGTTTGCTATGGCGGGGNAGATCGCAATGACCCCCCCAACCATTACAGTGCTCTACCCCCGAGAGTGATACATGAGGCACTACCTAAATAGTTTTCGGGGAGAACCAGCTATTTCCAGATTTGTTTAGCCTTTCACCCCTATCCACAGCTCATCCCCTAATTTTTCAACATTAGTGGGTTCGGACCTCCAGTACCTGTTACGGCACCTTCATCCTGGCCATGGATAGATCATCTGGTTTCGGGTCTACGCCCAGCAACTGAATCGCCCTATTCAGACTCGCTTTCGCTACGCCTCCCCTATTCGGTTAAGCTCGCTACTGAACGTAAGTCGCTGACCCATTATACAAAAGGTACGCAGTCACCCCTTTCGAGGCTCCCACTGTTTGTATGCATGCGGTTTCAGGATCTATTTCACTCCCCTCCCGGGGTTCTTTTCGCCTTTCCCTCACGGTACTGGTTCACTATCGGTCGATCACGAGTATTTAGCCTTGGAGGATGGTCCCCCCATCTTCAAACAGGATTTCACGTGTCCCGCCCTACTTGTCGCACGCTCAGACCCGCCATCTACTTTTCGCATACGGGACTATCACCCTGTATCGTCGGACTTTCCAGACCGTTTTGCTAAGTAAATGGTTTAGTCGTGCAGGCTACTCCCAGTTCGCTCGCCACTACTTTGGGAATCTCGGTTGATTTCTGTTCCTCGAGCTACTTAGATGTTTCAGTTCGCTCGGTTCGCCTCCTCTGGCCTATGTATTCAGCCAGGGATGACCCTTACGGGCCGGGTTTCCCCATTCGGACATCTGCGGATCAAAGCTTCATTGCCAGCTCCCCGCAGCTTTTCGCAGGCTTGCACGTCCTTCATCGCCTGTGATCGCCAAGGCATCCACCACATGCACTTATTCACTTGACCCTATAACGCTGTGCTCGACTTGCGTCTCACACCGCACTACAGGATAGTTCTCAAGCGCTCGCGCTATCTATCCCACCGCTGGTTCAAAGAGGTGGGACGATGCAATCACTACCCATGAGATGCCGACGCGGTTGAAACGCCGACATCCCTTTACTTCTTCCAAATTTTTAAAGATCAAACTTCGCACCCTTGCGGGTGAGGTCTGGGCAGCATCTCTGCACCCCACGCCTCACACTCAAAGCTACGGCAACAAGAACAACCGACGTCCCATCAAAGGAAGTGGTGGAGGATGACGGGATCGAACCGACGACCCCCTGCTTGCAAAGCAGGTGCTCTCCCAGCTGAGCTAATCCCCCAAAGACTGCACTTACTCATGCAGGCAATCTGGTGGGTCTGGTTGGGTTCGAACCAACGACCCCCGCCTTATCAAGACGGTGCTCTAACCAGCTGAGCTACAGACCCGGTCCTTCCAGGGTCGGGTGCTCAACGCGGGCTCGTCATCGCTGACTTGCCCGAGCTCCTTGCCCTTGTTGCTTCTTTAACAGCCGATAGGTTGTGGACACGACCTGATTGTGACTCTAGAAAGGAGGTGATCCAGCCGCACCTTCCGATACGGCTACCTTGTTACGACTTCACCCCAGTCATGAATCTCACCGTGGCGACCGCCCCCCTTACGGTTAGGCTAGCCTCTTCTGGTGAAACCCACTCCCATGGTGTGACGGGCGGTGTGTACAAGACCCGGGAACGTATTCACCGCGGCATGCTGATCCGCGATTACTAGCGATTCCGACTTCACGCAGTCGAGTTGCAGACTGCGATCCGGACTACGATCGGCTTTCTGGGATTGGCTCCACCTCGCGGCTTGGCAACCCTCTGTACCGACCATTGTATGACGTGTGAAGCCCTACCCATAAGGGCCATGAGGACTTGACGTCATCCCCACCTTCCTCCGGTTTGTCACCGGCAGTCTCATTAGAGTGCTCTTGCGTAGCAACTAATGACAAGGGTTGCGCTCGTTGCGGGACTTAACCCAACATCTCACGACACGAGCTGACGACAGCCATGCAGCACCTGTGTTACGGCTCTCTTTCGAGCACCCCCACCTCTCAGCAGGGTTCCGTACATGTCAAGGGTAGGTAAGGTTTTTCGCGTTGCATCGAATTAATCCACATCATCCACCGCTTGTGCGGGTCCCCGTCAATTCCTTTGAGTTTTAATCTTGCGACCGTACTCCCCAGGCGGTCGACTTCACGCGTTAGCTGCGGTACTCAATGAGTCTCCTCACCGAACACCTAGTCGACATCGTTTAGGGCGTGGACTACCAGGGTATCTAATCCTGTTTGCTCCCCACGCTTTCGTGCATGAGCGTCAGTATTGGCCCAGGGGGCTGCCTTCGCCATCGGTGTTCCTCCACATCTCTACGCATTTCACTGCTACACGTGGAATTCCACCCCCCTCTGCCATACTCTAGCCGTGCAGTCACAAGCGCAGTTCCCAGGTTAAGCCCGGGGATTTCACACCTGTCTTACACAACCGCCTGCGCACGCTTTACGCCCAGTAATTCCGATTAACGCTCGCACCCTACGTATTACCGCGGCTGCTGGCACGTAGTTAGCCGGTGCTTCTTCTTCAGGTACCGTCATTAGCGAGCTATGTTAGAGCTCACCGTTTCGTTCCTGCCGAAAGAGCTTTACAACCCGAAGGCCTTCTTCACTCACGCGGAATGGCTGGATCAGGGTTGCCCCCATTGTCCAAAATTCCCCACTGCTGCCTCCCGTAGGAGTCTGGGCCGTGTCTCAGTCCCAGTGTGGCTGATCATCCTCTCAGACCAGCTACAGATCGTTGCCTTGGTAGGCCTTTACCCCACCAACTAGCTAATCTGACATCGGCCACTCCAATCGCGCGAGGTCTTGCGATCCCCCGCTTTCTCCCTCAGGACGTATGCGGTATTAGCACTTCTTTCGAAGTGTTATCCCCCACGACTGGGCATGTTCCGATGTATTACTCACCCGTTCGCCGCTCGCCGCCAGTCCGAAGACCGCGCTGCCGCTCGACTTGCATGTGTAAAGCATTCCGCCAGCGTTCAATCTGAGCCAGGATCAAACTCTTCAGTTTAATTCCCAAAACTCGTCAGAATTCACAGGTATAAGCTTTCGCTTAAAACCTTTGATTCGTATGAGCACTTCAATTTAGTTGTCATGCGATCAACCACCACCCCAGGAATCCCTGAAACGACAGCTGCTCGCCGTTACAACCACGCCGTGCCCACACCTATCGGCTGTTTGTTTTGTTAAAGAACGTTCGCTGCTGAGCAACGAGAGGTGCGCATTCTACGGATAATTTCGAGGTGGTCAACACTTTCACCAAAGATTTTTTAAGTTTTTTTGGCGCACCTCTTTCAAGCGACTGCGGGAAAGTACGAATGAATAAAAACATCCCGAAAAATCAAGCTCGAGACGAGCACCTCTCAACGCACGACGAGGCGAGAAAATTTTCGCTTGCCCACCTGCGCCACGGCTGTCGTGCCTGCCGCGAGCACAAGCCCGCGATCGGAAACCTTGTCACCATCGAGCCGAACCCCGCCCTGATCGATCATCCTCAAGGCCTCCGAGGTGGTGGCGGTGAGGCCAGCCGCCTTCAACGCCTGCGCAATACCGATACCTGCCCCCGCACTGTCGAGCACCACCTCCTCGATGTCCTCCGGGATGCCGCCCTGACGGAAACGCGATTCGAAGTCGACCAGCGCTGCTGCCGCTGCCGCCGCGCCATGAAAACGACCGACGAGTTCCTGCGCCAGCATCACTTTCACGTCTCGTGGATTGCGCCCTGCGGAGACTTCTGCACGCAGGCCCTCGATCTCGTCGAGTCCGCGGAAGGACAGCAGTTCGTAGTAACGCCACATCAGTTCGTCGGACACCGACATGACCTTGCCGAAAATTTCGTTCGGCGGCTCGGACACGCCGATGTAGTTGCCCAGTGACTTCGACATCTTGTTGACGCCATCCAGTCCCTCCAGCAGCGGCATCATCAGCACAACCTGTTGCGCCTGGCCGTACTGCTTCTGCAGTTCGCGCCCCATGAGCAGATTGAAGCGCTGATCCGTGCCGCCGAGCTCGACGTCGGCCTTCAGCGCAACCGAGTCGTAGCCCTGGCACAGGGGATAGAGGAATTCGTGGATGGCGATCGGCTGGTTGCTGGCATAGCGCTTAGCGAAGTCGTCGCGTTCGAGCATACGGGCAACCGTGTGTCGGGACGCCAGCCGGATCATGCCGTCTGCGCCGAGCTGGTTCATCCAGGTCGAGTTGAACACGACCTCCATGCGCGAGGGGTCGAGGATCTTGCCCACCTGTTCGCGGTAGGTTTCAGCGTTCTGCAGCACCTGCTCGGGCGACAGCGGCGGCCGGGTCACGTTCTTGCCCGACGGATCTCCGATGGCGCCGGTAAAGTCGCCGATCAGGAAAAGGATCTGGTGACCAAGATCCTGGAAGTGCTTCAGCTTGTTCAGCAGCACGGTGTGACCGAGGTGCAGGTCCGGTGCGGTAGGATCGAACCCCGCCTTGATGCGAAGCGGTCGCCTCGACTTGAGTTTCTCGACCAGATCCGCTTCGGGGAGCAGTTCTTCGACCCCCCGCTTGATCAACGCCAACGCCTGTTCCACTTCAACCATGACCGAACCCCGAATACACGCGCCTCGCGCAGGCAGGTGCCACGCGACGACCGACAAAGCGCTCGATGTTAGCGCAAGCGGGTCGGCAGGCAGAAGGACGAGCCGATGAGCGCGCTGTACATCGGGCTGATGTCGGGCACCAGTCTGGACGGAGTGGATGCGGTGATTGCGGACCTGGCCCGCCCGCGACCGCAGGTGGTGGGACATGCGCACCTGGCCTTTCCAGCCGCCTTGCGGGAGGAATTGCAGGCGCTCTGCTCAAGCGGCGACGATGAAATACACCGGTCGCAGGTCGCGGCGATCGAATTGGCGCGCGTCTATGCAGGGCTGGTCCGCACGCTGCTGAACCAGACAAGTGTTGCGGCAACTTCAATCAAGGCCATCGGTTGCCACGGACAGACTGTCCGCCACATGCCCGCCCACGGCTACACCGTTCAGCTGAATGCACCAGCCATCCTGGCCGAGGAGACGGATATTTGCGTGGTGTCGGATTTCCGCGCGCGCGACCTGGCGGCGGGCGGACAGGGCGCCCCTCTCGTCCCGGCGTTCCACGCGAGCCTGTTCGGATCGACGGACCGGGCGCGCGCGGTACTGAATCTGGGCGGAATGGCGAACCTGACGCTACTGGAATCCGCTCGTCCCGTGCGCGGCTTCGACAGCGGTCCCGCGAACGTGCTGATGGACGCCTGGATCGCGCATCGTCGCGGCCTTGACTACGACAGGGACGGCGCCTGGGCGGCGAGCGGTCAGGTCGACGCGGCACTGCTTGCGAAACTGCTTGCACACCCCTTCTTCGCCGCGCCGCCCCCGAAAAGTTGCGGGCGCGAGCAATTCAATCTGGAGTGGCTACTCGAACTGCTGCCGGAGCAGATCCGCGACGAGGACGTCCAGGCCACGCTGGCGGAGCTGACCGCGCAGTCGGTCGCCGACGCACTGAACACCGGGGGTTTTCGCCCGGACGATGTCGCGGTGTGCGGCGGGGGCGCGTTCAATCATCACCTACTGCAGCGGCTCGCCTTGCACGTCGGGCGCCCGGTGCGGAGCTCGGCCGATGAGGGCGTACCGCCCGAGCAGGTGGAGGCGCTGGCATTCGCGTGGCTGGCACAGCGCACGCTCAACCGCGAGCCGGGCAACCTGCCGGAGGTGACCGGGGCACGCGGCTTGCGCGTGCTCGGCGCGGTCTGGCCCGCCTGAGGCAGCGATCGATCAGACCGAGAACGACGATCCGCAGCCGCAGGTCGAGGTCGCGTTCGGGTTCTTGATCACGAACTGCGCACCTTCCAGGCCTTCGCTGTAGTCGATCTCTGCTCCGACCAGATACTGGTAGCTCATCGGGTCGATAAGTAGCGTTACGCCATTCTTCTCGAGCGCGGTGTCGTCCTCGTTGGTCACTTCGTCAAAAGTGAATCCGTACTGGAAGCCGGAACAGCCACCACCGGACACAAAAACGCGCAGCTTCAGATCCGGGTTGCCCTCTTCGAGGATCAGTTCCTTCACCTTGTTGGCGGCGCTTTCGGAGAAGACCAGCGGAAGGGGCATTTCAGTCACTGCATTCATGAGTATGTACTCCTGGTTGACGCTTCGCCGGCATCAGCTTCCGCTGGCCAGCTTCAATTCGACCGCGCGCGGCGCAGTCTCCTGATGTTCGAGTTGCCCCTTGACGATGGCGCCGAGGTGCACCTCCAGACGGTTATAGACCACGTCACCGGAAATTCGTGCCTGGGGCTGCAATTCCAAGAACTCGGTCGATACGATCGGACCTTGTACGGCCCCGTTGATCATCGCATGAGTCACGGTGACCGCACCTTCGATACGCGCATGCTCGCTCAACACCAGCGTACTCGGCGCGTTGTCATCAGCACGTACGTTGCCGATCACCTCGCCATCGACACGCAGGCCGCCGCGGAAATGGATGTCGCCATTCACGCGCGTGCCTGCACCAATCAGGCTGTCGATGCGCTTGCTGGGTTTCTCAGACTTCTTGCCGAACATGTCCCCTCCGATTCCGGCAACCGTCACAAGGATGCGGTCGCTCTTGCCCTGATCTGTCCATCCTGCAGGAAGCGAGCCTCGATGGAGAGCAACCTCGCCTCCTTCGGCACGGCAAGCACGCCGTCGACACGCTGGAAATGCCGGAAAGTCAGCCGACTGTTCTCGGCACCCGAATCCGGCGGGAAAGTGATGGTAGCACCCTGACCGGCACGGTCAATCGACGCCACGATCTGGTAAGAACCCTTCGTATCTGCATCGGCCTTGCCTCCTTGGCGGACGATGAGCATGCGATAGCGGTACCGCCCCGCCTCTCCGTCCGGCTCCAGCACCAGCCGATTTATCTTGAAACCCTGCTCGATACCGCTGGAGCCCGCCCCAGCCAGGCTTTCGAAAATCAGAGCGTCTTCCCGCAAGCGTGCGTTCTCGCTCTCCAGCGAACGTATCCTGGCTGCCAGCTGTTCCTGTGCCGTACGTTCGATCTGCAGGCTGCTGTGTGCGGAATCCGCCTGCTGTCGCATGCTCGCAAGTTCGGCATCGACCACGGCCAGACGTTCACGCAACGAAACGACCTCGGCTTGCATGTCATCGACGTCCAGCCCGACCCAACCTCGCCCCGCGTCGTAGATTCCGCGGGCAGCCGCCAGCGCCAGTGCCATGACGCCGGCCGCGACGAGAAGCTTGAGCCACCAGGGCGCGTGCGAACGGATCGCCACCTGCCGGGCGGCGATACCGTGGCGAAAACGCCAGCGGCGCGCCCTCAGGGCAAGACCGGAACGAGTTCTAGCCCACACGACTCGTCAAATCCGAACATCAGATTCATGTTCTGCACCGCCTGCCCGGCAGCCCCCTTGACCAGGTTGTCGATCACCGACAAGACCACGACCGTGTCGCCGCCCTGCGGACGATGCACCGCGATCCGGCAAGTGTTCGACGCACGCACCGAACGCGTCTCCGGATGGCTGCCGGCGGGCAGTACATCCACGAAGCGCTCACCACGATAGCGGCTCTCGAACAGGGCCTGCAGGTCGCAGTCCTTGGTCAGTCGCGCGTAGAGCGTCGCATGGATGCCGCGGATCAATGGTGTCAGATGAGGCACGAATGTCAGACCCACATCGGCGCCGGCCACGGCGGCCAGCCCCTGGCGTATTTCGGGCAGATGCCGATGTCCGCCGACACCGTAAGCCTTGAAGTTGTCTCCAGCCTCGGCAAACAAGGTGTGCACTTCGGCCTTGCGACCGGCGCCGGACACACCCGACTTCGCATCGGCGATCAGTGTCGCGCGGTCGATCACCCCCGCCTCGATCAGCGGAATGAATCCGAGTTGCACCGCCGTCGGATAGCAGCCGGGATTGGCCACCAGCTGCGCCGAGCGCACCTGCTCACGATTGACTTCTGGCAACCCGTAGATCGCGGTCTTCAGCACGTCGGGACAGGCGTGCGGCATGCCGTACCACTTTTCCCATGCCGCTTCGTCCTTCAGCCGGAAATCCGCGGCCAGATCGACCACTTTCACCCCGGCGTCGAGCAGCGCCGGTACTTGTTGCATTGCGATGCCGTTCGGCGTGGCGAAGAAGACGACGTCGCAGCTCTCCAACCCGGCTTGGGCCGGGTCGGAAAAAGCGAGATCGACGTGACCGCGCAGACTGGGGAACATGTCCGCCACCGGGCGCCCTGCATCGCCGCGCGAAGTGATGGCCGACAGCTCGACCTCCGGGTGGCGCGCCAACAGGCGCAGCAATTCGACCCCGGTGTAGCCGGTTCCACCAACGATACCCGCCTTGATACCCACTTCGCCCCTCCTCCGCTCAGCCGCACCGACCCTGCCGGATCGATCACGGAAAAAGCGGAATGATGCCAGAAATGAAAAAAGCCGCCCGAAGGCGGCCTTTCCCGTACGCCGGAGCGCGGTGTATCAGCGCTTCGAGAACTGCTTGCGACGACGCGCCTTGTGGAAGCCGACCTTCTTGCGCTCGACTTCACGGGCATCGCGGGTAACGAAACCAGCCTTGCTCAGCGCCGGCTTCAGCGTCGCGTCGTAATCGATCAGCGCGCGGGTGATGCCATGACGCACCGCACCGGCCTGACCCGATTCACCACCACCGGTGACATTCACGAGGATGTCGAAGGTGCTGACGTGTTCGGTCAGCTCAAGCGGCTGACGGACGACCATGCGGCCGGTTTCGCGCGAGAAGAACTCGTCCACCGGCTTGTCATTGACGACGAAGGCGCCCTTGCCCGGACGCAGGAACACGCGGGCAACTGCAGTCTTGCGACGGCCGGTGCCATAGTAATAATCAACTTTGAATGCCATGACCGTTCCGTCCTCAGATGTCCAGAGCCTTGGGCTGCTGCGCGGCGTGCGGATGCTCGGCGCCGGCGTAGCACTTCAGCTTCTTGATCATCGCGTAACCGAGCGGACCCTTGGGCAGCATGCCCTTGACGGCCTTCTCAAGCACGCGCGCCGGGAAGCGCTGCTGCAGCTTGGTGAAATTGGTTTCGTAGATACCGCCCGGGTAGCCCGAATGGCGGTAGTACTTCTTGTCCTGCGCCTTGTCGCCGGTCACACGCAGCTTCTCGACATTCACGACGACGATGTAGTCACCGGTATCCACGTGCGGGGTGAAGACAGGCTTGTGCTTGCCGCGCAGACGGCGTGCGATCTCACTGGCGAGGCGCCCGAGTACCTTGTCAGAGGCATCGACAACGTACCAGTCGCGCACGACTTCATGCGGCTTGGCTGAAAAGGTTTTCATCTCGAACGTCCTGTGATTCTGGGCGATCTCGCCCAAAAGCCCGCGAATTTAACTCGCGAGTTCGAGCGTGTCAATCCCTGATAGACAACAAAAAAAGCGCGACTCCTGGGAGTCGCGCTGAATCCACACCAAAGGAGGAGGGTGGAGGAGACACCTGCGGCAGACGTCGCACTGAACGACGCCCGCGAAACCTGACTTGATTATTGATCACGCTCAACACAAAGGCAAGGATTTTTTGCATCGCACAAAGTTTGCGTCGCCGCCAAACCCGGCTTGTTCGTCGGAGAGTCCACAGCAAACAACCATTCAAATCATGTGGATAAGAAAAACACTTGCGTCGTTCTCCCAGAAAGCCCGCCGGTCTCGTCGGCACACACGCGTTCAGCGATCGCACAAGTGCCGCAGCGCACCAAAGCCAATCAACGGCGCGCCGGCCGACACCTGATTACAATCGCGCATCACTGAAGGGAGTGCGCAATGGACTGTGTGGTGAAGTGGGTGGACAACATGAGCTTCCTGGCCGAGACCGGCTCGGGACACATGATCAATATGGATGGCGCACCCGAAGCAGGCGGCCGCAACCTGGCGGCGCGCCCGATGGAACTGCTGCTGGCGGGCACGGGCGGCTGCACCGCATTCGACGTCATGCTCATCCTGAAGAAGAGTCGTCAGCAGGTCACGGGTTGCGAGGTTGCGCTGAAGGCGGATCGCGCGAGCGAGGACCCCAAGGTATTCACCCGCATCGGTTTTCACTTCAAGATCAGCGGCCGCGGCCTCAAACCCGAGGTGGTCGAGCGCGCAATCCACCTGTCGGCCGAGAAGTACTGTTCGGCGTCCATCATGATCGGCAAGACCGCGAAGATGGAGCACACATGGGAGATCGTCGAAACAGGCGGCTGACGCCGCCTGTTCAGACGTAATAGGCGACGCCGGTCATGACCCGGGAGGCTGCCCGCATCGCGAGTCGGACGGGCGCCGGCAGTTGCGCGGCGCCGAGACGTTCGGCCGTGTGTGCGTGCTCGCGTTCGTCCTGACGCATCTGTTCCAGTATCCGCCAAGATTTCTGATCGGCCGGCGGCAGGCGATCGAGGTGCCCTTGCAGGTGAGCTTCGACCTGCTTCTCGGTCTCGGCAAGGAAGCCCAGATTCCACTTGTCGCCGACTAGCCCGGCTGCGACACCCATCATCAGCGCACCGCCGTACCACAGCGGGTTCAACAGGCTGGGACGACTGCCCAGTTCGGCCATGCGCGAAGCCGTCCAGCTCAGGTGCTCGGTTTCCTCGACAGCCGCACGGCGCAGGGCGTCGCGCACGGCGGGTTCGCGGCAAGTCAGGGACTGCCCCTGGTAGAGCGCCTGAGCGCAGATCTCGCCGACGTGGTTGATGCGCATCAACGCACCAACATGACTGCGCTGCGTCTCGTCGAGTTCGGCCTCGGGCAGGTCGCCGCCGGGCAACGGCCGTCCGGTGCGCGCGGGTGCGGCCAGCGTGCGCAAGGCGCGGTCAAGTTCGGTAATCAGGCGGTCGAGCATGGATGCCTTCGATGAAAGTCGGGATGTTCAACGATAGCCGGTGAGCGGCGTGCCGGTGCGTGAATTGAAGCTGTTGGCCAGCATTTCGAGCACCTTCTTCGGCTGCAGCGCGAATCCGTCGGCGCACATATAGTCCGAGTAGAGCATGAAAGGGTATGAATTCAGACGGTTTCCGCCGCCGATCGGAATCCAGCGGCTGCCGCGTGTCAGCGCCCACTCGCGGTTCGAACGCAGGGTCGCGTACACCTTGCGTTCGCCGGTGCCGCAGCGCAGTGCCTCGGCCGCGATGTTCTCGGTCCCGCTCGGCGCGACGACGCGGGATATGTAGCGGATGGCGCCGTCCTTGCCGACCGTCAGCGGTGCGCGTGCGATGTAGTAGCGGTTGCGGGTCGACGCGTTCAGGTAGAACTCCTCCCACTCGACCTTCTCAGGAAGCGGCGGCACCTCGTAATCGTCTTCGGTCACCTTGGCCGCGGGATCGACGGTTTCGCCACGAAAGGGCTCCGGCTTCTGCCAGTCGGTGATCTGAGCCGGGGCTGCAGACACACCCGCCAGGAAGATCAGGCCGGTCAACAAACGGCCGACAGAAAAAAACGGCATTTCAATTCACCAGGTCAGCGCACAGCGAAGCCCGCAGCGCTGCCGGCACGGGCGACACCCCCGCACTGTAATGCGGATGGTCGACGCCCACCGACAGGGCCGCGCCCTCGGCGAGCGCGTGTTTCATTTCGGCAGTCAGCTCGAAGCGGAGGAAATGCACCGCCGACGTCTTGACCGCGTTCTCGCGTTCAAGATCCTCGTCGGCAATCGCAGTTACCGGAGAGTATCCATCGACACGTACCCATACCGTGTCCTCGATGCCGATCAGGCGGGCGAGGCTCTGCTTGCGCTGGTGCTCGTCCGGGTACTCGATCAACATTGTCGCCTTGAAGTTACTGCCATCGGGGATGAGCGGATTGTAAGCGCCCAGTTCGTCGAGAATGCCCGCTTCCTCGAAAGTGCGTTCGATCCGCAGCATTTCCTGCACCTGATAGCGGATGGTGAGCTCGTCCTCGAACACCAGCGTCACGTGTTCGCCGAGGTGAAGCGTGCGCTCGCGCTTGTGCGCGATCACGCGCGCGCGGAATTGCGGGCGCTCGCGTGCGTACTGTTCGAGACTCATCAGACTGTCGCGTGCGATCGCCGGCATGTTCATCCCTCCTCAGTCCAATCCGTAGGCGATGCACAACAGCGTCAGCGGATGCGCCTTCTGCGCGCGCGTGCCGCCCTGACTGTCGGCGATGCCCTGCATGATGTGCCGACCGGCGATCGGGCAGTCCGAACTGACGAAGTCGGGGTCGCTGACTTGCATCTGCCGGAACACCGGCCTGCCGATCTTCATCGACAGATCGAAGAACTCCGCCTTCACGCCCCAGGTGCCGTCGTGACCTGCGCAGCGCTCGACCGTGCTGACCTGCGTGCCGGGCACCAGTTGCAGCGCCTCGCGCGTTTTCTGGCCGACGTTCTGCACGCGCGAGTGGCAGGGGATGTGATAGGACACGCGACCGAGCTCGCGCCGGAAATCGTTCTTCAGCAAACCGTCCCGGTGTCGCAGCACGAAGTACTCGAACGGATCGAACATCGCGTCGGCCACCGCGCGAACATCGGCGTCGTCGGGGAACATCAGCGGCAGCTCCTGCTTGAACATCAGCGTGCATGACGGCACCGGCGTCAGGATGGCCCAGCCTTCGCGCGCCAGTCGCGCCAGCGGAGGAATGTTGATCTCCTTCAGCTTTGCCACTTGCTCCAGGTCGCCCAGTTCGAGCTTGGGCATGCCGCAGCAGGCTTCTTTCTCGATCAGTGTGGCCGGAATCTCGTTGTGGGCCAGCAACTTGAGCAGATCGACGCCGATACCCGGTTCGTTGTAGTTGACGTAGCAGGTGGAGAACACCGCCACCTTTCCGGGTGTACGCTGTCCGTCACGCATGGCGAAACCGTCGGCTGGCTCCGCGATTCCGCGAAAGCGGTACGGTGCATAGGGCGGCAGCTGACGATCCTTGTGCACGCCGAGCACTCGCTGCATCAGCGAACGCGCGGCGCCGTTGCCGTTCACCGCGTTGACCGTCTGCGCCACCACCGGAATGGCGGCCAGCTTGCCGATGGCGTCCGTGCTGGTCAGCAGGCGATCGCGGAAGCGCGTCTCGCCCTTCCTGAACTTGATCGCCTTGGCTCGCAGCATCAGATGCGGGAAATCTAGATTCCACTGATGTGGCGGCACGTAAGGACACTTGGTCATGAAGCACATGTCGCACAGATAGCACTGGTCCACCACCTCCCAGTACCGGTGCTTCGGGATCGCATCCACTTCGCCGCTGTCGCCCTCGTCGATCAGGTCGAACAGCTTGGGGAAGGCGGTACACAGGTTCACGCACCGGCGGCAGCCGTGGCAGATGTCGTAGGTGCGTTCGAGTTCCTGCATCAGCGCCGCCTCGTCGTAGTAGGCGGCGCTTTTCCAGTCTATCGGGTGGCGCTTCGGTGGCTCCAGACTGCCTTCGCGAACGGTCATCGCACATCCTCCGGTCGACGCACGGGGTGGCGGACGCGGGCTGGTCCCGCGCCCACCTTGTCGGAGCGGTGCCGGCCCAGGGCCGGCGCGCACTCAGTCGAGCAGTCCGTCTAGCGCCTTCTGGAACCGATTTGCGTGCGAGCGCTCGGCCTTGGCCAGCGTTTCGAACCAGTCGGCAATCTCCTCGAACCCCTCGTCGCGAGCGGTCTTGGCCATGCCCGGATACATGTCTGTGTACTCGTGCGTCTCGCCAGCGATCGACGCCTTCAGGTTGTCACGCGTACCGCCAATCGGCAGACCGGTGGCGGGATCGCCACAGGCTTCGAGATATTCCAGATGCCCGTGTGCGTGACCTGTCTCGCCCTCGGCCGTGGAACGAAAGACGGCGGCGACGTCGTTCTGTCCCTCGACATCGGCCTTGGCCGCAAAGTACAGATAGCGGCGGTTCGCCTGCGACTCTCCGGCAAACGCACACTTCAGATTGTCCTCGGTCTTCGAACCCTTGAGTTGCATGGACGCCTCCTTCAACAATGGGTGAGGGATGCCCCGGAGGGCAGGGCCGCGCCGGCAACAGGCGAAGAATCGGTGCGGCTTAGACCCAGTATAAACAGGCATTCAGCCGCTTCAAGGACGACGGGGCGGAGGCGTCGCGCGGTCAGGATGACGAGTGCAGAGGATCCTGCAGCGCACCAGAACCCGGGAGGACGTGTTCGCCTGCATCGCTGCCATCCGGCTGACGCATCGCACCACGCGGGCGCGGCGGTCGGAAAGCCAGCCGCGCGAGTTCGGTCAGCGCCTGCTGATAGACCTGGCGCTTGAACTCGATCACCGAGTCGAGCGGAATCCAGTAGTCGCTCCACCGCCAGGCGTCGAATTCCGGGTGGTCGGTGGCGCGCAGGCAGACGTCGCAGTCGCGACCGACCATGCGCAGCAGATACCAGATCTGCTTCTGGCCGCGATACGCGCTGCGCCATTCGCGCCGCACCCAGTTGCGCGGCACGTCGTAACGCAGCCAGTCACGCGTGCGGCCGACGATGCGCACATGCTGCGGACGCAGCCCCAGTTCTTCCCAGAGCTCGCGATACATCGCCTGCTCCGGCGATTCGCCGTGGTTGATGCCCCCCTGGGGAAACTGCCAGGCGTGCTCGCCTATGCGCTTGCCCCAGAAGACCTCGTTGCGCCCGTTGATCAGAATGATGCCGACGTTCGGGCGGTACCCTTCCCGGTCGAGCATGGTTGAACCTGCTGTGTAAGATTTTCCGTGGATTCTTCCACATTTCGCCGCCGAATTGAAGCAAACGACCCGGCGCGGGCCGATCCGCGCGAAACGGCTAGAATCAGAGGTTTATTGACCGATCCGCAGCGGATTCCACACCCTCCATGTACGCCAGCAAATTCTTCATTTCCACGCTCAAGGAAGCCCCCTCGGACGCCGAGGTCGTGTCGCACAAGCTGATGACCCGCGCCGGCATGATTCGCAAGCTCGCCGGCGGCATCTACAACTACATGCCGATGGGGCTGCGGGTGATCCGCAAGATCGAGGGCATCATCCGCGACGAGATGAACCGCGCTGGCGCCATCGAACTGCTGATGCCGCTGATCCAGCCGGCCGAGCTGTGGCAGGAAACCGGCCGCTGGGACAAGATGGGTCCGGAAATGCTGCGCGTGAAGGACAGGCACGACCGCGACTTCATCATTCAGCCGACGTCGGAAGAGGTGGTGACCGACATCGCCCGCGCCGAAATCCACAGCTGGCGCCAGCTGCCGAAGAATTTCTATCACATCCAGACCAAGTTCCGCGACGAGCGCCGACCGCGCTTCGGCGTCATGCGCGGCCGCGAATTCACGATGAAGGACGCCTACTCCTTCGACCGTGACGAAGAAACCGCCGGCCGCAGCTACGACATCATGTTCGACGCCTACATGCGCATCTTCCGCCGCCTGGGCCTTGAATTCCGCGCCGTCGCCGCCGACACTGGCGCCATCGGCGGCTCGCGCAGTCACGAATTCCAGGTGATCGCCGACACCGGCGAAGACCTGATCGCCTGGTGCCCGGATTCCGACTACGCCGCCAACATCGAACTGGCGCAGGCCACCGCGCTGATCGCCGACCGCGCAACGCCGACCCAGGCGCTGGAAAGAGCCCCCACACCGGGCACCGTGCGCTGCGAGGACGTCGCCGCCCTGCTCGGCTTGCCGATCGAACGCACGGTCAAGTCCGTCGTGCTGGCGACCGATAGGGAAGGCAAGACCGAACTGTGGCTGCTCATGCTGCGCGGCGATCATGAACTGAACGAGGTGAAGGCATCCAAGCTGGCCGGCCTGAAGGACGGCTTCCGCTTCGCCACCGAAGCCGAGATCGTCGAGCACTTCGGCTGCAAGCCGGGCTATCTGGGTCCGGTCGGACTGAAGAAGCCGGTGCATGTGATCGCCGACCTGACGGTTGCCAACATGAGCGATTTCGTCACCGGCGCGAACGAGGTGGACGCCCACCTGACCGGCGTTAACTGGGCGCGCGACCTGCCGGAACCCGAGGCCGTCGCCGATCTCCGCAACGTGGTCGAGGGCGATCCGTCACCCGACGGCAAGGGCCGGCTGTCGATACAGCGCGGCATCGAGGTCGGACATGTGTTCTTCCTCGGCACCAAGTATTCGGAAGCAATGAACTGCACCTATCTCGACGAAACCGGCAAGCCGCGCACCATGGTCATGGGCTGCTACGGCATCGGCGTGACCCGTCTGGTGGGTGCCGCGATCGAACAGAACCATGACGAGCGCGGCATCATCTGGCCGCAGTCCATCGCCCCCTTCGAAGTAGTCATCTGCCCGGTGGGCTGGAGCAAGTCGGAACAGGTGCGCGCGACTGCAACGCAGCTTTACGACGAGCTGTCTGAGGCCGGCTTCGACGTCATCCTCGACGACCGCGACGAGCGCCCGGGCGTCATGTTCGCCGACTGGGAACTGATCGGTGTGCCGCACCGGATCACGGTCGGCGAGCGCGGCCTGAAGGAAGGCGTGATCGAGTACCAGAACCGGCGCGACGCGGCGGCGCAGAAAGTGGCGCCCAACGCTGTGCGCGCACTGATCGGCGAGCCGGTCTGACGATGAAGCGGCTGGCTGCGCCCCTCGCGCTGACGCTGGCCCTGGCGGCCGGCGGCGCACGCGCGTCGCAGCAGTACGAGCCGCTGGCGGACAGCGTGCGCGCGGCGCTGCATCTGGCCATCAGCGACCGCGCAGCCCCCGACCTGCCCGCGTTCTCTTCGCCACAGAAGCAGTTGTGGCTCGGCACGATGTCGGAACGCCTCGCCAAGCGCATGCCGGACGAGGCCGGGCGCATGGAGTTCCTGAAGACGGTGCATTACGAAGCCACGCGCGCCGGCCTGGACCCGCAGCTGGTGCTGGGCCTGATCCAGGTCGAGAGCGGCTTTCGCAAGTACGCGGTCTCCAGCGCGGGGGCGCGCGGCTACATGCAGGTGATGCCGTTCTGGGTGAAGCTGATCGGCAGCGAAGAAAGCAACCTTTTCCACCTGCGCACCAATCTGCGCTTCGGCTGCACCATCCTCCGTCACTATCTCGACATCGAGAAGGGCAACCTCTTCCGCGCGCTCGGCCGCTACAACGGCAGCCTGGGCAAGGCGGAATATCCGAACATGGTGCGCGGCGCGTGGGAGCGCCACTGGTCATGGCCAGCCATCACGTCGGCCAGCAACCCCTGATCAGACCGACTCCGACAGCACCCGCCACTCGGTCACGCGCGCGACCAGTTCGGCCAGCGACGCAGCGCGCATCTTGTCCATCACGCGGGCCCGGTGCTGTTCCACGGTTTTCGCGCTGATGCCCAGTTCACCGGCGATACCCGCGTTCGACAGGCCGCGCAAGACACGGTCGAGTACCTCGCGCTCCCGCGCAGTGAGACTCGCCAGCGCGTCGGCGACCTGCTGCACGCGCTGGCGCCGCGCGTCCGCAGCGGCGGCACGAGCCAGCGCTTCGGCGACCCGCAAGCGCAACACCGCTGCTTCGATTGGCATCAGCATGAAATCGAGTGCGCCGGCACGCAGCGCGCGCACGGCGACGGTCACGTCGCAGGGACCGGACACGAAGATGACCGGCGCACGACTGCCGACTACCCGCAGGCTGGACTGCAGGTCGAGCCCGCTGATGCCGCGCAACGCGGCGTTCAGCAGCACGCAGGCGGCACGCGACAGCGCCTCGCGGTCCTGAAGCAACACCCCGGCGCCGGAAAAGCCCTGCACATCCGCGTCGACCCCGGTCAGCGCCTGGCACAGCGCACGCCGCATCGCGGCGTCGTCATCGACCACGCAGACCAGCGGACGCGTCATCGGATCGCAGGCGACTCAGCGCATGCCGGGCAGCATGCCCTTCATGCCGCGCATCAGCTTCTGCATGCCGCCCTTGGAGAACTGCTTCATCATCTTCTGCGTCTGCTCGAACTGATTCAGCAGGCGGTTTACCTCCTGCACCGAGGTACCCGAACCCGCCGCGATACGACGCTTGCGGTTGGCCTTGATCAGTTCAGGCTTGGTGCGCTCGGCCGGTGTCATCGAGTTGATGATGCCTTCGATGCGGCGGATCGCCTTTTCGTCCTGCCCGCCCTGCAACTGCTGCGCCGCACCGGCGAACTGCGCCGGCAGCTTGTCCATCAGCGCCGACAGTCCGCCCATCTTGCGCATCTGCGCGATCTGCGCCTTGAAGTCGTTCAGATCGAAGCCCTTGCCGCTCTTCAGCTTCTGCGCGAATTCCTTGGCCTGGTCTTCGTCGACCTGGCGACGCGCTTCCTCGACCAGGCCCATGATGTCGCCCATGCCGAGAATGCGCGACGCCATGCGCTGCGGATGGAACTCCTCCAGCCCGGTCAGCTTTTCGCCGACGCCGGCGAACTTCAGCGGCGCACCGGTGACGTGGCGCACCGACAGTGCAGCGCCACCGCGCGCATCGCCGTCGAGCTTGGTCAGCACGACGCCGGTCAACGGCAGCGCATCCTTGAACGCCTTGGCGGTATTGACCGCGTCCTGGCCCAGCATCGCATCGACGACGAACAGCGTTTCGATCGGGTTGAGCGCCTGATGCAGCGCGCGAATCTCGTCCATCATCGCCTGATCGATCGCCAGCCGGCCGGCGGTATCGACCAGCAGCACGTCGAAATAGCGCGTCTTCGCGAATTCGACAGCGGCGCGGGCGATGTCGACCGGCTTCTGCTCCGGCGTCGACGGGAAGAACTCGGCGCCGGCCTGGCCGGTGACGGTACGCAGCTGTTCGATGGCGGCTGGACGATAGACGTCGCAGGACACCGTGAGCACCTTCTTCTTCTGCGTTTCCTTCAGCCATTTGGCCAGCTTGCCGACCGTGGTGGTCTTGCCGGCGCCCTGGAGACCGGCCATCAGCACGATGGCCGGCGGCTGCGTCGCAAAGTTGAGGCTGGCGGTGGCGCCGCCCATCAGCGCCGCCAATTCGTCGTGCACTACGCCGACCAGGGCCTGGCCCGGCGTCAGCGAGCCGACGACCTCCTGGCCGACCGCCTTCTCGCGGATGCGGGTGACCAGTTCCTTCACCACCGGCAGGGCGACGTCCGCTTCAAGAAGCGCCATGCGCACTTCGCGCAGCATGTCGGAAATGTTCTCGTCGGTCAGTCGCGCCTGTCCGCGCAGCGTCTTGACGACCTTGGCGAGCCGTTGGGTGAGGTTATCCAGCATGAAAGAGCGGCGTGCGCCTTGGGTTAAACTGAAGCCGATGATTCTAATCGAACTGCTTCCTTCCGCCCTCTACGCCGCGCTCGCCTTCTGGTTCATGCGCCCGGCGCGGGCAGGCGCACACACCGCGGCCGGTGGCGTGCGCCCGGCAGCACTGGCCGCAGCACTGCTGGTGCACGCCGCCGTGCTGTCGGTACAGATCTTTCCGGAGGGCCGCATGCGCTTCGGCGCAGGCGACGCGCTGGCGGTGATGACCTGGCTGGCGCTGGTGTTCTACTGGATTGAAAGCCTGTCGTCGCGACTCGATGGTCTGCACATGCTGGCCCTGCCGGCCGCAGCCCTGTGCGCCGCGGTGCCGGTCATCTGGCCCGGCCGGCACGACATCGGCAACGCAGACAACCTTCTGTTCCGCGCCCACTTCGTGATGGCGATGACGGCTTACAGCCTGTTCACGCTGGCGGCACTGCACGCGATGCTGATGTCGGCGGTCGAGCGCAACCTGCACCGCGGCCGCCTGATCCGTCTGCTGGAGAACATGCCGCCGCTGCTGGTGATGGAAGGTCTGCTGTTCCGCCTGATCACCATCGCGTTCGTGCTGCTGAGCGCCACGCTGATCACCGGCATCGCCTTCTCGGAACAGGTGTTCGGCAAGCCTCTCGCGTTCAGCCACAAGACGGTGTTCGCCATCCTTGCGTGGGTGGTTTTCGGCACCCTGCTGGTGGGGCGTCACTTCCGCGGCTGGCGCGGACGGCTGGCGCTGCGGTGGACGCTCGGCGGCTTCTTCGTCCTGCTGCTCGCCTATATAGGTACGCAATTCGTGCTCGAGGTCGTGCTCGGCCGCGCCTGACCGATGGATTCGATCCCACTTTCCACCCAGCTGATCGTGCTGGGTGTGCTGCTCGTGCTGTCCGGCTTCTTCTCGATGGCCGAGACGGCGATGATGGCCTCCAACCGCTTCCGCCTGAAGGCAGCTGCCCAGAATGGCTCGCGCGGCGCGCAGCGCGCCCTCGATCTGCTGGGGCAAACGGACAAGCTGCTCGGCGTCATCCTGCTGTTCAACAACCTGGTCAATGCCGCGGCCGCGACGCTGACCGGAGTGATCGCGATCAATCTTTTCGGCGAGGGCGAACTGGCGCTCGGGCTGGGCACCGTGCTGATCACCTTCCTGATCCTGGTGTTCTCGGAAATCACCCCGAAGGTGGTGGGCGCCGGCTACGCGAACGCGATCGCGCCCGTGGTGGCCTTCGTGCTGACGCCGCTGCTCAAGGTGTTCTATCCGGTGGTGTGGACGGTGAACCTGTTCGTATCGGCGCTGCTGCGCATCACACGGCTGCAGCCGGGCAACACGGACGAGGGGCAGACGCTGTCTGCCGAGGAATTGCGCGCGCTGATGACGGAATCCGGCCACTTCATCCCGGCCGCCCACCGGCGCATCCTGATCAATCTGTTCGAACTGGAGGACGTGACGGTCGAGGACGTCATGACGCCGCGCAACCAGATCGAGGCCATTGATCTGGAGCAACCGCTGAACGTGATCCAGCACCAGATCGCCACCAGTCATCACGGCCGCGTGCCGGTGTTCGAAGGCGACCTCGACCGCGTGCTCGGCGTGCTGCCGCAGCGGCGTGTGGTCAGCGCGCTGTCGGCCGGCGAACTGGATCAGGACGAAATCCGCGGCCTGCTGACCCGGCCCTACTTCGTGCCATCAGCAACGCCGCTGTACAGCCAGCTGCAGTTCTTCCAGGAGAACCGGCAGCGTCTGGCGCTGGTGGTGAACGAGTACGGCGAGGTCGAGGGGCTGGTCACGCTGGAAGACATCATCGAGGAAATCGTCGGCAAGTTCACCACCGGCGTGCCGGGCAGCGGACAGTCGCTGAGCTGGAACGGCGACAACAGCGTCATCGTCGACGGCGGACGCAGTCTGCGCGAGCTGAATGGCAAGCTCGGGCTGGCCCTGCCGCTGGACGGACCGAAGACCTTGAACGGCCTGCTGCTCGAACACCTGCAGGACATTCCGGAATCCGGTCTGTCGGTGCGGATCGGCACTGTCGCGATGGAAATCCTGCACACCGAGGACCGCATGGTGCGCAGTGTGCGTCTGTTCAAACCACAGGACGCAGCCTGAGCCGGCGCTCAAGATACGCCGGCCACAAACCGTTTACAGATCAAGCCTGAATCGTCATCATCGAAGACGACACTTCAACACCGCTCGCTGATTCCCCCTAATGCGCCATGGCCGCCACCGCTAAGAATGCACTGTCGGGTCTTGCCCGCGCGCTGGCGCAGAGCGGGCGGCTGACCGAGACCGAAGCTGAGAGCCTGACACGCGAGGGCGCGCAATCTGGCCACGGTTTCATCGCGCAACTGGTCGCCAGCGGCAAGATGAGCGCACGCGACGCAGCCGCCTTCGCCTCGGAAACCTTCGGCTATCCGCTGCTGGACCTCGCGCAGTACGACCCGGACCAGTTCCCGGCGGACGCGATCGACAAGAAGCTGATGCGCACCCACCGCGTGCTGGCGCTGAAGAAGCGCGGCAACCGGCTGGCGGTGGCGATCGCCGATCCGTCCAACCTGCGCGCCATCGACGAGATCCGCTTCCAGACCGGTCTGGCCGTGGACCCGGTCGTCGTCGAGACCGACAAGCTCGCCACCCTCGTCGACAAGCTGTCGGAAACCGTTGAGAAGGCTTTGGAATCGATCGCTTCGGTCGACTTCGATTTCGACGGTGAAATGGCGCCTGAGGAAGACGCCGCCGCCAGCAACGACGCCCAGGTCGAGATCGACGACGCACCGGTGGTGCGCTTCATCCAGAAGATTCTGCTCGACGCGATCAACGAAGGCGCCTCCGACGTCCACTTCGAGCCCTACGAGAAGTACTACCGCATCCGCTACCGTACCGACGGCGTACTGCGCGAGATCACCCAGCCGCCGCTGGTGCTGCGCGAGAAGATCGCGTCGCGCATCAAGGTCATTTCCCGGCTGGACATTTCAGAGAAGCGGGTGCCGCAGGACGGCCGGATGAAATTCGTGCTGTCCAAGACCAAGGCGATCGACTTCCGCGTCAGTACCTTGCCGACGCTGCACGGCGAGAAGATCGTCATGCGTATCCTCGACCCGAGTTCGGCCATGCTGGGCATCGACGCGCTCGGTTACGAGCCCGAGCAGCGCGCCTCGCTGATGCATGCGATCGAGCGCCCCTACGGCATGATTCTGGTGACCGGTCCGACCGGCTCCGGCAAGACGGTGTCGCTCTATACCTGCCTGAACATCCTGAACAAGCCGGGCGTCAATATCTCGACCGCCGAGGATCCGGCCGAAATCAACCTGCCGGGCATCAACCAGGTCAACGTCAACGACAAGGCGGGCCTCACCTTCGCTGCCGCACTGAAGTCCTTCCTGCGGCAGGATCCGGACGTGATCATGGTCGGTGAAATCCGCGACCTCGAAACGGCCGAGATTTCGATCAAGGCCGCCCAGACCGGTCACCTGGTGCTGTCGACGCTGCACACCAACGACGCGCCGACCACGCTGGACCGCATGCGCAACATGGGCATCGCCGCCTTCAACATTGCGTCCAGCGTCATTTTGATCACTGCCCAGCGACTGGCGCGCCGGCTATGCTCCTGCAAACAGCCGATGGACATTCCGGTCGAGGCGCTGCTGGAGGCCGGATTCACCGAAGCGGACCTCGACGGCAGCTGGCAGCCCTATGCGCCGGTCGGTTGCGAGCGCTGCAAGGGAAGCGGTTACAAGGGTCGGGTCGGCATCTATCAGGTGATGCCGATCTCCGACGAGATTGCGCATATCATCATGACCAACGGCAATTCGATCGACATTGCCGCGCAGGCACGGCGCGAGGGCGTCAAGGACCTGCGCCAGTCCGGTCTGCTGAAGGTCAGGCAGGGCGTCACTTCGCTGGCCGAAGTGCTCGCCTGCACCAACGAATGAGCGACGCCGCGCACGGCGTCGCCGCATGAGCGGACTCACCCCGCAAGGAGCTTGATTTGGCCACCGCAACCCGCCCCGTACGCAAGGACAGCGGTTCCAAGGAAACGGTCTTCAACTGGGAAGGCAAGGACAAGAGCGGCAAGCTGGTGCGCGGCGAAATGCGCGCCGGCGGCGAAGCCATGGTCCAGGCCACGCTGCGTCGCCAGGGCATCCTGGTTACCAAGGTCAAGAAGCGCAGCTTCGGCCGTGGCGGCAAGGTGACCGAAAAGGACATCACGCTGTTCACCCGGCAACTGGCGACGATGATGAAAGCGGGTGTCCCCCTGCTGCAGGCCTTCGACATCGTCGGCAAGGGCGCCGGCAATCGGGCGGTATCGAAGCTGCTCGGCGACATCCGGCTTGAGGTCGAATCCGGCTCCAGTCTGAACCAGGCTTTCCGCAAGTATCCGCAGCACTTCGACCAGCTGTTCTGCAACCTCGTTGCCGCCGGTGAGCAGGCCGGTATTCTTGACGGCCTGCTCGACCGTCTGGCCACGTATCGCGAAAAGATTCTGGCCATCAAGGGCAAGATCAAGTCGGCGATGTTCTACCCGATCGCGGTCATCGTGGTGGCCATCGTGATCACCGCCGTGATCATGATTTTCGTCATTCCCGAGTTCAAGAAGGTGTTTTCGAGCTTCGGTGCCGACCTGCCGGCGCCGACGCTGTTCGTCATCGCAATCTCCGACGCCTTCGTCGAGTACTCATGGCTCATCTTCGGCGGGGCCTTTGCGGCAATCAGCGCCTTCTTGTACATGCTGAAGCGATCGGTACCGCTGCAGATCGCCGTGGACCGCCTGTCGCTCAAGCTTCCGGTTCTCGGCGAAATCCTGCGCAAAGCCACCATTGCGCGCTGGGCGCGCACCTTGTCGACGATGTTCGCCGCCGGCGTACCGCTGGTCGAGGCGCTCGACTCTGTGGGCGGCGCGGCCGGCAACCACATCTACAAGACGGCGACGCGACAGATCCAGAACGAAGTCAGCACCGGCACCAGCCTGACCGTCGCGATGCAGAACACCAATGTGTTCCCGGTCATGGTGATCCAGATGGCGTCAATCGGCGAGGAATCCGGTCAGCTCGATTCGATGCTGTCCAAGGTGGCCGACTTCTTCGAACAGGAGGTCGACGATTCGGTCGACGCGCTGTCCAGCCTGCTCGAGCCCATCATCATGGTGGTGCTCGGCACGCTGATCGGCGGTCTGGTGGTCGCCATGTATCTGCCCATCTTCAAGGTCGCCCAGTCGGTCTGACACCGGAATCGTGAGCGGACTCGAATCGCTGGCCGAGAGCGGCCTGCTGCTGCCGCTGGTCGGCCTGCTCGGCTTGGCCGTCGGCAGCTTCCTGAACGTGGTGATCCACCGCCTGCCCATCATGATGGAGCGGGAGTGGGCGGCACAGTGCGCCGATCTGCGCGGCGAACCGGCGCCGGAGTTCGAGACGCTGTCGCTGCTGGCGCCGCGTTCGCGCTGTCCCAAGTGCGGCCACGGCATCGGTGCGCTGGAGAACATCCCGGTGCTGTCATGGCTGCTGTTGCGCGGCCGGTGCAGGGGCTGCGGTACCGGCATCAGCGTCCGCTATCCGCTGGTCGAACTGCTGACCGGGCTGCTGAGCCTGGCCTGTGCCTGGACATTCGGACCGACACTGCTGCTGATCGGCGCCCTTGCGCTGGTATGGGCGCTGATCGCGCTCACCTTCATCGATCTCGACACCCAGCTGCTGCCGGACAGCATCACGCTGCCGCTGATCTGGGCTGGGCTGCTGCTCAATCTTGTCGGCGGCTTCACCGATCTGCAGTCGGCCGTCGTCGGTGCCATCGCCGGCTATCTGGTGCTCTGGAGTGTTTACTGGGCGTTCAAGCTGGCCACCGGCAAGGAGGGCATGGGCTACGGCGACTTCAAGCTGCTGGCCGCGCTCGGTGCTTTTCTCGGCTGGCAGATGCTGCCGGTGATCATCCTGCTGTCGTCGCTGGTCGGTGCGGTGGTCGGCATCGCGCTGATCGTGCTGCGCTCGCACGGTCGCGACGTGCCGATTCCGTTCGGGCCCTATCTGGCCGCCGCCGGCGTGATCGCGCTGTTCTTCGGCGCCACGATCAACCGCACCTATCTGGGGCTGATGTAGGCATCGGCCGGGGCTTGAATCCCCAGAATGGGCGCCCCATTTCTCCAGCGCAGCGTCCATTTCGCGCACCCGCTCCCGCCATGCGCAGGGCTGGCGATTTCCTGGCGCGAAATGTGCATGTGCAACAATGCCTTAGTCTATAATTTCGCGTTTTCTGGAGCTCGACATGCCGATCTACGGTTACCGCTGCTCGTCCTGCGGTTTTGAAAAGGACGTGATGCAGAAGATCAGCGCCGCGCCGCTGACCGATTGCCCGTCCTGCGGCGCATCGACCTTCACCAAGCAGTTGTCCGCAGCCGGCTTCCAGCTCAAGGGCAGCGGCTGGTACGCCACCGACTTCAAGGGCGGCGGCTCGGGCAGCAGCACCACGACGCCGAAGGCGGACACGTCCGCATCGACCGCGTCCTCGTCTTCCGGTGACAGCGCCGCCGCACCCTCGACGCCCTGTGGCGGCTCTTGCGCCTGCCATTGATGAAGCGTTACTTCATTACCGGGCTGCTGATCTGGATTCCGCTGGCCATCACGATCTGGGTGCTGGCCTGGATACTGGGCACGCTGGACCAGACCATGCTGCTGGTGCCCTGGCAGTGGCGGCCGGCACAGCTGTTCGGCTTCGACGTGCCTGGCCTGGGCGTCATCCTGACCGTGCTCATCATCGTGGTCAGCGGCATCATCGGCCACAACATCATCGGCCAGCGCCTGCTGCGTTACTGGGAGGGCCTGCTGTCGCGCATCCCGGTCGTGAAGTCGATTTACAACGGCGTGAAGCAGGTGTCGGACACGCTGTTCTCCAGCTCCGGCGAAGCCTTCCGCAAGGCGCTGCTGGTCCAGTATCCGCGCCAGGGCAGCTGGACCATTGCCTTCCTGACCGGCCAGCCGGGCGGAGACGTGGTCAATCACCTGCCCGATCACGTCAGCGTCTACGTGCCGACCACGCCGAACCCGACCTCGGGCTTCTTCCTGATGCTGCCGCGCAGCGAGGTAATCGAGCTCGACATGACGGTGGATGAAGCACTCAAGTACATCGTGTCGATGGGCGTCGTCCCGCCGGCCAGAAAACCGAAACCGCATGCGGCCGCCGTGCCCGCACTCGACAACTGAACCGGGGTTTCCGACCCCGCACTTTCCCGGAATCACACCATGCGCACGCAATACTGCGGCCTGCTCGACGCGGGCTATCTCGACCAGACCGTCACCCTGTTCGGCTGGGCTCACCGTCGTCGCGACCACGGCGGCGTCATCTTCATCGACCTGCGTGACCGCGAAGGTCTGGTGCAGGTGGTGTGCGACCCGGACCGTGCGGAAACCTTTGCCGTGGCCGAGTCGGTGCGCAACGAGTTCTGCCTGAAGGTGACCGGTCGCGTGCGCCGTCGCCCGGAAGGCACGACCAACGCCAACCTGGTGTCGGGCGAGATCGAAGTGCTGGCCCATGAAGTCGAGGTGCTGAACGCCTCGGTCACGCCGCCCTTCCCGCTGGACGACGACAACCTGTCGGAAACCGTGCGCCTGACCCACCGCGTGATCGATCTGCGTCGCCCGGCGATGCAGAAGAACATGATGCTGCGCTACAAGACGGCGATGGCTTTCCGCCGCTTCCTCGACGGCCAGGGCTTCATCGACATCGAAACGCCGATGCTCACCAAGAGCACGCCGGAAGGCGCGCGCGACTACCTGGTGCCGAGCCGCGTGCACGACGGCCAGTTCTTCGCGCTGCCGCAGTCGCCGCAGCTGTTCAAGCAGCTCTTGATGGTGGCCGGCTACGACCGCTACTACCAGATCACCAAGTGCTTCCGCGACGAGGATCTGCGCGCCGACCGCCAGCCGGAATTCACCCAGGTCGATATCGAAACAAGCTTCCTGAACGAGCACGAAATCACCGCGATGATGGAAGACATGATCCGCTATGTCTTCAAGGAAGCGCTGTCGGTCGAGCTGCCCGCGCCCTTCCCGCGCATGAGCTACGCCGAGGCGATGAGCCGCTTCGGTTCGGACAAGCCCGACCTGCGCGTGACGCTGGAACTGGTGGACGTCGCCGACGCGGTCAAGGACGTCGCCTTCAAGGTGTTCTCCGGCCCGGCCAACGATCCGGCCTGCCGCGTCACCGCGCTGCGCGTGCCTGGCGGCGCCTCGCTGTCGCGCGGCGAGATCGACGGCTACACCGAATTCGTCAAGATCTACGGCGCCAAGGGCCTGGCCTATATCAAGGTGAATGACGTCACCAAGCTGAACGAGGAAGGCCTGCAGTCGCCCATCGTGAAGAACCTGAGCCCGGAATCGCTGGCCGCCATCATGGCGCGCACCGGTGCGCAGAGCGGCGACGTGATCTTCTTCGGCTCCGACAAGGCCAAGGTGGTGTCGGACGCGCTCGGCGCGCTGCGCCTGAAGATCGGTCACGAGAAGGGCTATGTGACCGGCGACGCCTGGCGGCCGCTGTGGGTGGTCGACTTCCCGATGTTCGAGTACGACGAGGACGAGAAGCGCTGGAACGCCTGCCACCACCCCTTCACCAGCCCGAAGGACGAACACATCGCGCTGCTCAAGACCGATCCGGGCAAGTGCCTGGCCAAGGCCTATGACCTGGCGCTGAACGGATGGGAAATCGGCGGCGGCTCGGTGCGTATCCACCAGGCGGCGGTACAGGAAACCGTGTTCGAAGCGCTCAACATCGGGCCGGAAGAGCAGCAGCTCAAGTTCGGCTTCCTGCTCGACGCGCTGAAGTACGGTGCACCGCCGCACGGTGGCCTCGCTTTCGGTCTGGACCGCATCGTCACGATGATGACCGGCGCCGAATCGATCCGCGACGTGATTGCCTTCCCCAAGACCCAGCGCGCCCAGTGTCTGCTGACCCAGGCGCCGAGCCCGGTGGACGAGCGTCAGCTGCGCGAACTGCACATCAAGCTGCGCAATACGCCGAAGGCCGACGCCGGCGCCTGAGTCCGTGACGACCCGTCTGCTCCCGGCGCCACTGCTGGCGCCGATCCTGGCCCTGTGGCTGTTGCTGACCGGTTTCGCCTCGCCCGAGGTGGAGCTGGCGCAACTGCCGCCGGAAGCGGCGCAGACGCTGGCGCTGATCCGCCAGGGCGGGCCTTTCCCGTACAAACGCGACGGCGTCGTGTTCCACAATCGCGAACGCCGTCTGCCGATGCAGAAACGCGGCTATTACCGCGAATACACGGTGCCCACACCCGGCCTGAACCACCGCGGCGCCCGTCGCATCGTCGCCGGCAGCGGCGCCGACGGCGACGTGCGCAGTTCCGGCGAATACTGGTACACGGCGGATCACTACCGCAGCTTCCGCCGCATCAAGGAATGAACGATGTCCGCACTGCCCCCTGATTCGATGCAGGCACGCCTCGGCGACGCCGCCCGCAGCGGCGTGTTCTCCGCCCAGCCGACCGCCGCCGCGCGCGCAGCACGCTTCGCCGAGCCGGCCGGCCTGCTGCTGATCGGCCTCGACCTGAAAGACACGCGCGACCAGGCGTCGCTGCTGCAGCTGTTCGCCGAAACGATGGGCTTTCCCGACACCTTCGGCCACAACCTCGACGCGCTCGGCGACTGCCTCGGCGACCTGTCCTGGTTGCCGGCCAGCGGCGGCTACCTGCTGCATCTGAGCAACTGCGCCAAGCCGGTCGAGCGCTGCAAGGACGATTTCGACGCGCTGGTGGCCGTGCTGAACGACACCGCCGACGAGTGGCGCGGCCGCGGCACCCCCTTCTGGGTGCTGATCGACCAGCCGCACACCCGCGCCCGCCCCTTCATGGCCAGCGCATGAAGCGCCCGCAGTCGGTCCTGGTGCTGATCCACAGCGACGGCGGCGACATCCTGCTGATCGAGCGGGCAAAACATCCGGGCTACTGGCAGTCGGTGACCGGCAGCATCGAAGCCGGTGAAACACCGGAACAGGCGGCGCAGCGCGAAGTCGAGGAAGAGACCGGCATCGTCGCGCCAGCCGCGGCCTTCGACCGCTGGCACCACAGCAGCCGCTTCGAAATCTATCCGATCTGGCGCCACCGCTATCCACCGGGCGTTACCCACAACACCGAGCACGCCTTCAGCCTCTGCGTGCCGCGCGACACGCCGATCCGGCTGGCGCCGGACGAACACCGCGACTGGCGCTGGCTGCCCTGGCGCGAGGCACTCGATGCGGTGTTCTCATGGACGAATCGCGATGCGATCCGGATGTTGACCCAGCGCAAGCGCCTGAACGGGCGGTCTTGAAATCGTTTTTTTCCAACCCTAGTTTGGGTGTACGCGGATACCCGCACCCGACATGGAAAGGACGAAACGATGAATCAAGTGACCCGCTGGGACCCCTTCGAAAATCTGTTCAAGGACTTTCGCGGCCTCGTGCTGCAGCCGGTCGATCTCGCCGGCAACCCCGACGTACCGGCGCTCAAGGTCGACGTGAAGGAAGACAAGGACGCCTACACCGTGCACGCCGACCTGCCTGGCGTGGCGAAGGACGACATCCACGTGAACATCGAGGGCTCTGTGGTGTCGATCAGCGCCGAAAAGAAGCGCACGGTGGAGAACAAGGAAGGTGAGCGTGTGCTGCGTTCCGAGCGCCACTACGGCAAGGTGTCGCGCAGCTTCCAGCTCGGCCAGGACATCGACGAAGCACGGGCCCAGGCCCGTTTCGCCGACGGTGTGCTGGAACTGACGCTGCCGAAGAAGGTTGTCGCCGCCTCGAAGAAACTCACCATCCAGTAAGCCGTTCGCACCCCGGCAAAAGCGGACACCCTGCCGGTGTCCGCTTTTTGTTTGTGCGGTGCAAGGCTAGAATCCGGCCTCATCCTCACACCTCGCGCGAGCCCGGAAAATGCCCCTGACCTCTGACCTCACCTCCGGTATCACGCCGCACGCCAAGGCCGCGGTGCTGTCCGAGGCGCTGCCCTACATCCGCCGCTTCCAGGACCGCACCATCGTCGTGAAATACGGCGGCAACGCGATGACTGACCCGGCGCTGAAACTGGGCTTCGCACGCGACGTGACGCTGCTCAAGCTGGTCGGCATGAACCCGGTAGTGGTGCATGGCGGCGGCCCGCAGATCGACGACCTGCTCAAGCGCGTCGGCAAGCAGGGCACCTTCATCCAGGGCATGCGCGTCACCGACGAAGAGACCATGGACATCGTCGAAATGGTGCTCGGCGGTCATGTGAACAAGGACATCGTGAACCTGATCAACCAGGCCGGCGGCAAGGCCGTGGGCCTGACCGGTCAGGACGGCTCATTCATCCGCGCCACCAAGCTGATGATGCCGAACAAGGACAAGCCGGACGAAATGCTCGACATCGGCCTCGTCGGCGACATCGTGTCGATCGATCCGACCATCATCAACTTCCTCGACAGCGGCGACTTCATCCCGGTGATTGCGCCGATCGGCGTCGGCCCCGACGGCGAGAGCTACAACATCAACGCCGACGTGGTCGCCGGCAAGCTGGCGGAAATCCTGAAGGCGGAAAAGCTCGTGCTGCTCACCAACACGCCGGGCGTGCTCGACAAGGAAGGCAATCTGCTGACCGGCATCACGCCGCGCGACGTCGACGCGATGATCGCCGACGGCACGCTGTCCGGCGGCATGCTGCCGAAGATCGGCTCCGCGCTGGACGCGGCGCGCAGCGGCGTCAAGAGCGTGCACATCATCGACGGCCGCGTGCCGAACGCGCTGCTGCTCGAAGTGCTGACCGACGACGGCGTCGGCACGCTGATCAAGAGCAAGTGAACGTGCCCCCTGGGCCGGGCGACGCCCGGCCCGTCCCCCGGAGGGGGTAAAACATCAGCCACCCGATTCACGCGCGACGCCCGGACACGGGCAGGCAGCCAGTCTGGATCTTCGATCTGGACAACACGCTGCACGACGCCAACCCGCACGTCTTTCCGCATCTGAACCGGGCGATGACCGCATGGTTGATGACGGAGCTGGGGCTGGCGCACGCCGAGGCCGACCGTCTGCGCGAGCACTACTGGCATCGCTACGGCGCCACGCTGCTCGGCCTGATGCGGCACCACGGCACCCGCCCCGCACACTTCCTGCACGGTACGCACGACGTCGAGGCACTGCGCCCGGGCATCGTGTTCGACCGCGCGCTGCTGCACGTACTGCGCCGCCTGCCCGGCCGCAAGATCGTGTTCACCAACGGCCCACTGCACTATGCCGAAGCGGTGCTCGACGTGATGGGCATGAGCGCGCTGTTCGACGGCATCCACGCGATCGAGCACTCGCGCTATGCGCCGAAGCCGCGGCTGAAGGGCTTCCTGCACCTGCTGCGCGACTACCGGCTCACGCCCGCACGCTGCATCATGGTCGAGGACACGGCGGCCAATCTGCGCACCGCCAAGCAATTAGGCATGCGCACGGTGTGGATCAGCCGCGACGCCGCCCATCACGGCTACGTCGATCTGCGGCTGAGTTCGGCGCTGCAGCTGCGCCGCGCGCTCAAGCTTCTTTGAGCCAGCGCGCCGCGTCGAGCGCGTAATAGGTGAGGATGCCGTCGGCGCCGGCGCGCTTGAAGGCGAGCAGCGCTTCCATTGCAGTGGCGCGCTCGTCCAGCCAGCCGTTGGCGACCGCCGCCTTCAGCATCGCGTACTCACCGCTGACCTGATAGGCGTAGGTCGGCACCGCCAGTTCCGCCTTCACCCGGCGCACGATGTCGAGATAGGGCATGCCCGGTTTCACCATCACCATGTCGGCACCTTCGGCGATGTCGAGTGCGACTTCGCGGATCGCCTCGTCGCTGTTCGCCGGGTCCATCTGGTAGGTGTACTTGTTGCCCTTGCCGAGGTTGCCGGCCGAGCCGACCGCGTCGCGGAAGGGGCCGTAGAAGGCCGACGCGTACTTCGCCGAGTAGGCGAGGATGCGGGTGTGGATCAACTGATGCGCGTCCAGCTCGAAGCGGATGCGGCCGACCCGGCCGTCCATCATGTCGGACGGTGCCACCACGTCGGCGCCGGCCTGGGCGTGGCACAGCGCCTGTTTCGCCAGCGCCTCCAGCGTTTCATCGTTCATGACGTAACCGGACGCGTCGATCAGGCCGTCCTGGCCATGGCTGGTGTAGGGATCGAGCGCGACGTCGGTGATCACGCCCAGTTCGGGAAAACGCTGCTTCAGCGCACGCACGGTGCGCGGCACCAGACCTTCCGGGTTCCACGCTTCGGCCGCGTCGTCGGTCTTCAGACCAGCGTCGATGACCGGGAACAGCGCCAGCGCCGGCACGCCCAGCGCCACCGCCTGTTCGGCCACGCCGAGCAGCAGATCGACGCTGACCCGATTGACGCCCGGCATCGACGCCACCGCCTCGCTGCGGCTCGGCCCGTCGAGCACGAACACCGGGTAGATAAGGTCGTCGGCGCTGAGGCGGTTCTCGCGCATCAGGCGGCGCGAAAAGTCGTCGCGGCGCATGCGGCGCATGCGGGTCGAGGGGAAGTGGCTGGCGGAAGAGGACATCGTCTGGACCTGCGAAAACGGAAGCCGCGATGATAGTACGCGGCGCCCTCCCGCTCGCTCCGCCGCCACTTCAATTCGCGCACGAAGAGAACGGAACTTTGAAAAAGCGCCCCCGGTCAGAGCGTGCGACGGTGCGAGCCGTCACCCGCTTCACCTCCCTGAGCGGGTGCCTTGCGTGCGAGGCGTTTCGAGCCCACGGCTTCATCCCCTTTAGCCGTGGGCTTTTTCTTTTTTCAGGCCGCGGGCGTGTCGGGCGCCGGCAGCGCCGCGTTCAGCCACGGCGCGACCACCTGCTCGACCTCGTCGACGCCGGTCTTCTTCAGGCTGGAGAACAGTTGCACCGTCACCTGCTCACCCATCCCCGAAAGCTGGCGGCGCACGTCGGCCAGCGTGGCCGCCTGTGCGCTGCGCGTGAGCTTGTCGGCCTTGGTGAGCAGCACGTGCATCGGCTTTCCGCTCTGCGAGAACCACTGGATCATGTTCCAGTCGAGTTCGGTCAGCGGGTGACGCGAATCCATGATGAGCACCAGCCCGACCAGACTTTCGCGTTCCTTCAGGTAACGCTCGATCAGCCCCGCCCAGGCGCGACGCACCTCGACCGGCACCTGGGCGAAGCCGTAGCCCGGCAGATCGACCAGGAAGCCACCCTTGACCAGCTTGAAGTAGTTGATCAACTGAGTGCGGCCCGGCGTCTTGCTGACGAAGGCCAGTCGCGTGTGACCGACCAGCGTATTGATCGCACTGGATTTGCCGGCGTTCGAACGCCCGGCGAAAGCGATCTCCGGGCCGATGGGCGCTGGCAGGCCGGATGGCTTGGCAACGGAGATATGGAAGGAGGCGCCGCGGAAGAGAGAGGACAAATCAGAATCGCGCAATGCGCGCCCGGGAAAACACGGTAAAATGAGGAGTTTAGCGTATCACCGAAATTTTCCCGGACCTTTGCCCGGCATCACCGCTCAAGGAAAGTCATGCGCCACCTCACCGCTCTTGGTTTCGCCCTGTCCCTGACCCTCGTTTCGGCCAGCGCGCTGGCCTCCGAAGAAAAAGCAGCCCCGAAGGCCGACGCAGCCGCGGGCAAGACCATTGCCACCCAGGTGTGTGCAGCCTGTCATGGCGCCGATGGCAACAGCGCCATCCCGGCCAATCCGAAGCTCGCCGGCCAGCACCCGGAATACCTGTACAAGCAGCTGATGAACTTCAAGGCCAAGGACGGCAAGCCGGCCGAGCGCGTCAATGGCGTGATGGCCGGCATGGTGGCCGGCCTGTCCGATCAGGACATGCGCAACCTCGCCGCCTACTACTCCAGCCAGAAGCCGACCGGCGGCGAAGCCAAGGGCTCGCGTGAAAGCATCGAACTGGGCCAGAAGCTGTGGCGCGGTGGCGACCAGAGCAAGGGTCTGCCCGCCTGTGCCGGCTGTCACGGCCCGGCCGGCGCCGGCCTGCCGGCGCAGTACCCGCGCATCGCCGGTCAGCACGCCGACTACACCGAAGCGCAGCTGAAGACCTTCCGCGTCGGCGAACGCGCCAACGACCCGGCCAAGATGATGCGCATGATCGCGGTGAAGATGACCGACGCCGAAATCAAGGCGGTGGCCGACTACGCAGCCGGCCTGCGCTGATTCGCCAGCGTTTCGATCTCGCTCTCGGAAAAGCCCGCCTCCAGGCGGGCTTTTTCGTTGACCGGCGGCTGCAGCCGCGGCGCATCGAAGGTGTTGAACAAGTGCAGGAAGGTCGCCTCCGGCGCCAGCCCGCGCTGCGCGCACAGGTGACGGAACCAGCGGTCACCGACCGCCACGTGGGTGATTTCGTCGCTCAGCACGATGTCCAGGATGTCCAGCGCCGCCTGATCGCCGATCGCGCGCAGCTTGTCCATGATGGGCGGCGTCGCGTCCAGCCCGCGCGCTTCGAGCACGCGCGGCACCAGCGCCATGCGCACCAGCGCATCGTGCGCGGTGCGGCGCGCCATGTCCCACAGACCGGCGTGCGCCGGAAAATCGCCGTAGTCGTAGCCCAGCGTACGCAGATGGGCACGCAGCAGCCCGAAGTGACGCGCCTCGTCGGCGGCGACACGCAGCCAGTCGCCCAGATAGTCGTCCGGCAGTTCACGGAAGCGCCAGGCGGCGTCGAGCGCCAGATTGATGGCGGTGAATTCGATGTGGCAGATGGCGTGAATCATCGCGCCGTGGCCCTCGCGGCTGCCGATGCGGCGCGAGCGCAGGGCCGACGGTTCGACCAGTTCGGGCCTGGTCGGCCGGCCCGCGTCGTCGATCGCATGCGGCGGGGCGGCCGCCCGGTCGAACACGGCGCCGGCCTGCCAGTCGCGCCACAGGCTCGCCACCTGTGCGCATTTGTCCTCGGGGTGGGCGCACATCAGCGCATCGTGCAGTGCGTCGAAAATCTTTCTGCTCATTTGCGGTCTTCGGTAAGGTCTGGCGACCTGACACGGTCTGCACAGACATGAAGCCAGGAGTGTACCCATGCTGATCAAACGCCAGACGGACATCGTGCCGTCCGAAATCACCCCGCGCGCGCTGTTCGACAGCCGCCGCGACTTCATCCGCGCCGCCGGTCTGGGTGTCGGCGCCGCGCTGCTCGGCGCCGGCCTGTCGGGCGAGGCGCGCGCCGCCGGCTACGGCGGCCAGTCGCTCGGCCCGCTGCTGAAAAGCCCGCTGTCGACCGACGAAAAGCTGAACGACTACAAGGACATCACCAGCTACTGCAATTTCTACGAATTCGGCACCGACAAGAGTGACCCGTCGCGCAACGCGCACCGCATGTCGACCCGACCGTGGACGGTGAGCATCGAAGGCATGGTGCAGAAGCCGAAGACGCTGGCGATCGAGGACGTGCTGAAGCTGGCGCCGCTGGAAGAGCGCATCTACCGGCTGCGCTGCGTCGAGGCGTGGTCCATGGTGGTGCCCTGGGTCGGTCTGCCGTTGTCGGCGCTGCTGAAGCAGGTCGAGCCGCTCGGCGGTGCGAAATACGTCGAGTTCACCACGCTGGCCGATCCGAAAACCATGCCCGGCGTGCGCAGCGCCGTGCTCGACTGGCCCTATGTCGAGGGCCTGCGCATCGACGAAGCCATGCACCCGCTGACGCTGCTCGCGGTCGGCCTGTACGGCGAGGTGCTGCCGAATCAGAACGGCGCGCCGATGCGCCTCGTCGTGCCATGGAAGTACGGCTTCAAGAGCGCGAAATCGATCGTGAAGATCCGCTTTACCGACAAGGAGCCGCTCAGTTCCTGGACCCGCGCCGCCGCCCGCGAATACGGCTTCTATTCGAACGTAAATCCGGAAGTCGATCACCCGCGCTGGAGCCAGGCGCGCGAGCGGCGCATCGGCGAATTCACCAAGCGCAAGACGCTCATGTTCAACGGCTACGGCGAGCAGGTGGCATCACTGTATGCCGGCATGGATCTGAAGAAGCACTTCTGACGATGCGCGAGCGCGGCTTCACCCCCGACCGTCTGCAGTTCGCCTGGATCTGGCGCGCGGTCTGGGCCGCCTGCCTGCTGCCGCTGGTGCTGCTGGTCGCGGGCGGTCTGCGCGACGCGCTGGGCGCCAATCCGATCGAATACATCACGCGCGCCACCGGCGACTGGACGCTGCGCCTGCTGCTGCTCACGCTGGCGGTGACGCCGCTGCGCCAGCTCACCGGCTGGCACTGGCTGGTGCGGCTGCGCCGCACGCTGGGGCTGTACGCCTTCTTCTACGGCTGCCTGCACCTCACGACCTATGTCTGGCTGGACCAGTTCTTCGACTGGCCGGGCATCGTCGCGGACATCGTCAAGCGCCCCTTCGTCACGCTGGGCTTCGCCGCCTTCGTGCTCATGCTGCCGCTGGCGATCACCTCGACCAACGGCATGATCCGTCGCCTCGGCGGCCGCGCCTGGCAGCGCCTGCATCGCGCCGTCTACGCGGTCGGCGTGCTCGGCGTCGCGCACTACTGGTGGCTGGTGAAAAAGGACCTGACCGAACCCATCACCTACGCGCTCGTACTGGCTGCGCTGTTCGCGCTGCGACTGTGGCACGGCCACCGCATGCGGCGCACGCTGGAGGTACAGACCGCCTGAGACGGATGCACGCAGGCCGCCCGCCGGGCGCCGGTATCATGGCGCCCGATCCATTCACGGAACGTTCCGGGTGAACATCTTCTCTCCGCTGTACACACGCGCCATGCAGTGGGCACGCCACCGCCGCGCACCCTGGTTTCTCGGCGCGATGAGCTTCGCCGAATCGTCCTTCTTCCCGATCCCGCCCGACGTGATGCTGGCGCCGATGAGCATGGCGGCACCGCGGCGCGCGATGTTCTACGCACTGATCACGACGCTCACCTCGGTGGCCGGCGGCCTGTTCGGCTATCTGATCGGCGCCTTCGCCTTCGACCTGATCGAGCCCTGGCTGCGCGAGAGCCGCTACTGGGCCAGCTACGAAACAGCGCAGCAGTGGTTCGGCGACTGGGGCTTCTGGGCCATCTTCGTCGCCGGCTTCTCGCCGATTCCGTACAAGGTGTTCACCATCGCCGCCGGCGCCATCTCGATGGCGCTACTGCCCTTCACGCTGGCCTCCTTCATCGGTCGCGGCGCGCGCTTCTTCCTGGTGGCCGGGCTGATGGCCTGGGGTGGCGAAAGGATGGAGGCGACGCTGCACCGCTACATCGATCGCCTCGGCTGGGCCACCGTGCTGCTGGTGGTGATCGGTGCAGCGGCCTGGAAGATGACGCGCGGCGCCTGAGCTCAGGCGCGACGGCGGGCGCTGGCGACGATGACGCCGAGGCCGCCGAGCAGCAGCGCCCAGCCCGACGGCTCGGGTACCGGCGTAATGCTGAGGTTGTCGATCGCCAGTGCGCTGGTCGCCGTGTAGTCGCCGACATCGACGATGCCGAAACCGAGGCGGACCGCACCCGACTGCGTGAACACGTATTCGAAGGTCGACAGGTTGCTCTCGCGACGGAAAGGCGTGGTCGGCGGAAACGGCGCGTCCGACTCGTCGGCGATGCGGATGACCTGATCGCCGACCAGCAGGAAGGCGTAATCCGGCAGCGGATTGACATAGGGCTCGGAGGTGGCGAACAGCCAGTCGAAGCGCAGCGTGTCGCCGGCGCTCACCGTCAGTTCGCGCCACATCGCCGAACCTTCGTAGGCGAAGCCGTCGGCGGTATCGAGAGCCCCGGGAGCGAGACCGATGCGGCTTTCCAGCCCGTCGGCGACGCCGACCTCGACCGCAGTGACGCCGGAGAAGTTGAACACGCCGGCGGGCAGCGGATCGTCGTCCACCTCGGTCAGCGAGGCGGTGGTCAGGGCGATGAAGCCGCCGGCGTCGGCCACATCACCTGCGGTGAACCAGCCATTGAGGCCGCTTTCGAAATTGTCCGCGAAGGCGGCGGCGCTGGCAGCGCCGCTCGCCAGCACGAGGCCGGCCGCGATCAGGTTGCGCACGAGGGCGTGGGTTTTCATGCTGTGTCTCCTGCAGGTATTCGGGAAAGGACTCAGTAGGCGAAGTTCTGGCCGCTCAGTTGGCCGGGCTGCACGCCGCTCAGCGTGACCAGCGTGCGCGGCACACCGGCGCCGGCGAAGCCGTCGCTGTCGATCTGCACCAGCGTGCCGGCCGCGTTCGCAACGAGGCGCAGGTGGCCGGACTGCCGCGGATCGCCGACGACGCCCAGGCCGGCCAGCAACGCACGCAGATCCAGCACGTCCTGCGCTGGCGCGAAGTCGGTGATGACATCGGCCGCGTCGCGCATCGACTGATAGACGAAGGTGTCCGCACCGGCACCACCGGTCAGCGTGTCCGCACCGGCGCCACCGGTGATCACGTCGTCACCGGCGCTGCCATTCAGGCGATCACGGCCGGCCGTGCCGGCAATCTTCTTCTGCAGCGACAGACCGATCACCACCGGGTCGTGATCCGACGAGCGGTAGGCGTGCGGCGCGTACAGATCCTGCGGCTTGAACTCGGTGTTGTAGTCGATGACGAAGGGCTCGTCGGTATTGATGTGCCAGTGCGCGACGCCGCTGGTCCTGGTCGCCAGCGCCGGCGTGGCCAGCGCGTGGTCGAGCGCGCCGCTCTCTCCATCGAAGGTGTAGCTATAGGCCAGATCGATGCCGGCCGCCAGATTCACCATGCCGGCCGCAGTCAGCGCATTGACCGGGTCTTCCTTCCCGTAGGCGTTCAGATCGCCGATCACCAGTACGTCGGCGGCGCCACTGCTCGTCGTCAGTTGCTGCACGAAGGCGCTCAGCGCCGCGGCCTGCTGCACGCGCAGCGGATTCCAGCAGCCCTGACCGTCGCCCTGGTCGGCCTCGACACCGGCCGCGTCGCCGCAGGACTTCGACTTGAAGTGATTGACGACGACGCTGAAGCGCTCGCCGTTGGTGGCGGCGAAGGTCTGCGCCAGCGGCGGGCGGTTGTGGATGGCGGCGGTATCGCTGATCGCCGCGCCCACCGTCGCCACGCGCGCCGGCTTGTAGATCATCGCCTGGCGGATGGCATCGCCGCCCCTGCCGCCGACCGGCACGCCGACCGCGGCGTAAACATTGGCGCCGTAGGTCGCGTTCAGCGCCGACACCAGATTGTTCACCGCGGTCTGGCCATTGTTCTCGATCTCGATCAGCCCGACCACGTCGGCGTCGATGGCGCGCAGCGCGGCGACAATCTTGGCCTGCTGGCGCGAAAATTCGAGCGCGCTGTCGGCACCGCGGCAGTCGCTGCGCGTGCCCGACGGGAAGCAGGACGCGCCGGCCTGATCGACTGTCGTGAAGTAGTTCAGCACGTTGAAGCTGGCCACCTTCACGTTGCCGCCGACCGGCGCCGGCGCGGCGGTACGCGGGTTGCTGCGCTCGAACACCGGGGCGACGGTGGGGTGGATCTTGTAGTCGCGCGGGCCGTCGCCGGCAGCGGTGATCAGGCCGTGGTCGATCACGCCGGTCAGCAGCTGCACCGTATCGCCGGCGCGCAGCGTGTCGTCGGCGCCGATGAAGGGAATCGGATTCGGATTCTGCGCAGTCGAACCGTCGTCGAGCACGATGCGGCGGCGTGCATTGGCGTCACGCAGGGCGAGCGCTTCGGCGCTGCCGGCGACGTGGCGGTTGGTCGGAATTTCCAGACGCCCCTCGGCGGACAGCGTCACCTGGCCGTAGCGCCCCTGGAAGTAGTTCTGCGACACGGTGAGCGGCGACACGATGCGCACCAGCATGCCTTCGTAGCGCTCCAGCTCGCCGTCGAACGCTTCCGGCAGCACGACGTCGGTCGGCTGCACGCTGACGCCACTGCCCAGCACCTGAACCGCGGTCGGCGACACCAGTTCGGTCACCGTATTGAACTCGGTCACGCCGGCGCTCAGGCGCAGCCGCTGACCGACCTGGGCTGTGTTGCCCGGCGCGTAGACGAAGATGCCGTCCGAGGTAGCGACGTCGCCGTCGCCCGCTTCGTCCTGCAGGTAGTAGCCGGACAGGCCGGGAAACACGGCTGTGACGACGCCCTCTGTGGTGACCGTCTGACCGTTCAACGGACTGGCGTTGCCGCTGCCCTGGATGGCCGGAATCGGCGTGATCGCCGCGGCTGTGGCGACGGTGATGTTGACCGTGCAGTCGGCGCTCTGTGCATCGTCATTGGCGAAACGCAGGCCGATGGCATAGCTGCCGGCGGCGGTACCCGCAGCGACGGTGACGCTGGCCGACGCGCTGGCGCCGTCGCCGGCGGCGGGCGTCAGCGCGCCGAGCGTGATGCCGGCCGGCAGGCTGCCGTTCAGGCTCAGCGCATTGACCGTGCTGTCGGCGTCGCTGGCCGACACATTCACGCTGCCGCCTTCGCCCGCCTGCAGGCTGAGCGCCGGGCAGCTGGTGACGATGGCCTGATTGACGCCGCCACCGTTGCCACCATCGACCACGATGTTGTCGATGCCCACCCATTCGTCGTTGCCCACGGCGTTCGTCGTGATGATGCGCAGCTGCAGCAGCGGCTGGTTGTCGGCCGCAGCCGGCAGCGTCACCGACACCGGCGTCACCTTGCCGGCCAGCGACGGACCTTCGGTCGCATCGGCGACGAAGGCGGCCGGCACATTGACGAAGCTGCCGCTGTTGCCGACGCGGTACTGCAGCGCCACCGGCTGGACCGCGTTGTCGGTCGAACCGTCGAGGTCGCGCAGGTCGTAACGCACCGTGATGCCGCTGCGGCCGCTGGTGTCCAGCGACAGCAGCAGGAAGGGCGCGTCGGCGGTGCCGGAACCGGTCAGCGCGAGCACCGGATCGGCCAGGTGAAATTCGGTCACACCGCCGGTGGTGAAGGTGTCCGGACTGGTCTGGTTGGCATTGACGTCGATCGGGGTGCTGCCACCGTCGGCGACGAGGGTCTGCGGATCGGTACCGGTGGCGCCGGTCAGACCGTCACCGCGGTAGCCGGCGACGCCCGGTACGGCCGACCAGTCGTCGTTGCTGACGACGAGGCCGATGTCCGACCAGTCCTGAGCAAAGGGCAGCGTTTGCGGCGTGCTGTCGGCGAGTACCGGCTGGCTCAGCAGACCGGCGGCGGCAAGCGCGAGAACGAGGGTGCGCGGCAGCGCCGGGCGTACACTTTTCGATGACATGTGGAAATCCGGTCGAGATGTCTAGCGTAGCCCAAGCACCCGCGACATGCGGACCCTGGACACGGAAGGACATCAGACTAGAGCGCCAGCATGACCGTCGCGTGGCTGCGAAAGCCCGCTGAGATGATCCGAAGGAACTACGCCGACCGGCGTCCGAACATCGCCCACAGCAGACAACCCGCACCCAGCGTGCCAAAGCCGAACATCCATGCCAGCGGGACCGTCGTACCGCCAGCGAGATCGAGCGCGGCACCGAATACCAGCGGCGCGACGAAGCCGGCGCCGAAGCCACCCAGCGAGTACAGCGCCATCGCCGCACCGCGCTGCGCCACCGGCGCGGCGTGCACCAGCCCTGCGGTCAGCGAGGCCGAATCGGCCATCACGGTCACGTTGTAAAGCGACAGCAGGATGAGCAGCAGCCACCACGGTCCGCCGGCCGCGGCCCCGGCGACCCAGCACATGAGGCCGGAGGCGATCATCATCCAGACGATCCAGCGCTGGCGACCGATGCGGCTGGCCGCCTCGTTGCCCAGTATGCTGGCCGGCTGCCCCAGCAGCATGACCAGCGCCGCCGCCTCGGTCGGCGAAAGCCAGGGCGCGCTCGCCGACAGCGTCCAGCCAAACGCGATGAAGGCGACCAGCCAGGAGCGCAGGCCGAACAGTTCCCAGCAATGCACGGCATAGCCGCTGACCAGGCTGCGCACGCGCGGATGCGCCAGCACCGGACCGAAGCGCGGCAACCAGCGCGCCTCGTGAGCGGCCGGCGGCGCGACGTGACCAACGCGCAGCCAGACCAGCGCGGCCGCCAGCAGCGGACCGATCGCCATCAGCGCCACCGCGATGTGCCAGCCGAAGTGACGGCCAAGCACGCCGGCCAGCAACAGCGCCGCGCTGGTGCCGATGCCGAAGCTCGACGTGTAGAAGGCGATGTGGCGGGTACCGGCGTCGTGCGGCACCCGGTCGGCCAGCACACGCAGGCCCGGCATGTAACAGCCGGCCAGCCCGGCGCCGCTGAGCGCCTGGAAGAAAGCCGCGCTCCACAGCCCGTGCGCGGCGAAGGCGAAGCCGATCATGCCGAGCGCCATCAGCAGATTGGACAGCACGAACACCCGGCGCGCGTCGACGCGGTCGGTCGCGCCGGACAGGAAGGGTACGGCCACCATGTAGCCGAAGAAGAAGGCACCGCCGATGAAGCCGGCCTCGGCGCCGCTGAGCGTCCACAGCGCCGACAACTCGGTCAGGAAGGACGGATAGGCGGCAAGGCTGGTCATGCCCAGCACCTCGGCCGCGCACATCAGCAGCGTCAGGCGCGCGGTGCCGGCGGTCGCACTCACTCGTCGCGCGATTTCAGCCAGGCCACCTTCTGGCGGGCACGGCCGGCCTTCTTGTCGGTGCGCGCGTGCTCGCCGCCCTTGCGCATCAGCGCCGCCGTGGCAAGCGGGTTGCGCGGCTTCAAGGTGCGCCGCTTGCTGCTCAGCCGGGCAGCCGACTTCTCGTTCATCGCCGGCCTCCGCGCTCGAACTTGATGATGGCGCGCCCGTCTTCGGTCTGCTTCGGCTCGCCGCGCCAGGCGTGTCCGTAGATGATTTCCATGGTCGCCGGCAGACGGCCGTCGTCGAGCCGGCGCAGCAGCGCCGCGTCCAGCTTCTGCCGCGCGCGCGGCGTCAGCAGACCGCGCGGGCGCGCGGCCAGCGCGGCCAGGCTGCCGGTGTCGACCAGATCGCGATAGAGGTCGGCCGGCGACGCGAAGGTGAGCGTGATGTGCTCCATGTCCATCACCGGCTCGGCGAAGCCGGCCTCGACCAGCATGTCGCCGACGTCGTGCATGTCGATGAAGCGATGCGCCCGCCCGGGCAGTCCCGCCTCGACCAGTGCCGCGCGCAGTTCCTGCAGCGTGTCCGGGCCCAGCATCGAGAACATGAACAGGCCGCCGACGCGCAGCGTGCGCTGCACCTCGCGCAGCGCGCCCGGCAGGTCGGGCAGCCAGTGCAGCGCCATGTTGGACCACACCATGTCGTGGCTGCGCGGCGCGATAGGCAACCGCGCGATGTCGGCCTGCAGCACCGCGGTCTGGCTGCCGCCGAGCACGCCCGGCAGCCAACGGCGCCAGCGTGGCGTGCGCACCGCCGCCTGCGCCAGCATCGCCGCCGAACGGTCGAGACCGGTCATCAGCGCGTCGGGGTAGCGCGCCCGCAGCGGCTGCAGGTCGGCGCCGCTGCCGCAGCCCAGATCGAGCAGGCGCTGCGGTTTCAGCGTGACCAGATCGAGCCGCTCGGCCATCCGGCGCGCGACTTCCCGGTGCAGCACCGCGGCGCTGTCGAAACGTCCGGCGGCACGCTCGAAACCGCGCGCAACCGCGCGGGCATCGAGCGCGAAATCAGGCGGAACGGAGGTGATTGCCGACTCCCGATCAGACGGAACGTATGCCCAGCCGCTCGAACAGCCTGCGGTCGTTCTCGGCTTGCGGGTTGCCGGTGGTGAGCAGCTTGTCGCCGTAGAAGATCGAATTGGCGCCGGCGAGGAAGCACATCGCCTGCATTTCGTCGCTCATCAGTTCGCGCCCGGCCGACAGGCGGACATAGCTCTTCGGCATCGTGATGCGGGCGGCGGCGATGGTGCGCACGAACTCGAACGGATCGAGGTCGGGCGTATCGGCCAGCGGCGTGCCCTCGACCTTGACCAGATTGTTGATCGGCACCGATTCGGGCGGCGTGTCCATCGACGCCAGCGTGGCGATCAGGCCGGCGCGCGCGCGGCGCGATTCGCCCATGCCGACGATGCCGCCGCAGCACACATTCATGCCCGCTTCGCGCACCGCTTCCAGCGTATCGAAGCGGTCTTCCTGCGTGCGCGTGCCGATCACCTCGCCGTAGTAGTCGGGCGCGGTGTCGATGTTGTGGTTGTAGTAGTCGAGACCGGCTTCCTTCAGCTTCTCGGCCTGCCCCTCGCGCAGCAGACCGAGCGTGGCGCAGGTCTGCAGGCCGAGGCCCTTCACTGCCGAAATCATTTCGGCCACCTTCTCGACGTCGCGGTCCTTCGGGCCGCGCCAGGCCGCGCCCATGCAGAAGCGGGTGGCACCCGCGTCCTTGGCCGCGCGGGCCGCTTCGAGCACCTCGTCTATCGGCATCAGCTCCTGACTGGCGACGCCGGTGTCGTAGCGCACCGACTGCGGGCAGTAGCCGCAGTCTTCCGGACAGCCGCCGGTCTTGATCGACAGCAGCGTCGACCGCTGGATGGCATTGGCATCGAAGTTCTCGCGATGTACCGTCTGTGCGCGGAACATCAGATCGGCAAACGGCAGTGCGTACAGCGCCTCGACCTGTTCGGTGGTCCAGCGCTGGGGCGCTTGCGAACGGGAGGACGGCGGCAGATGGATGACCTGGGTGTGCATGAGTACAAGACGGGCGCACGCGAATGCGCCGGAACGGCGAAGCCGCCATTTTCTTCGAAAACAGGCCCTTCATGTTGCAGCGCGTAATCGGTACCGCGACCGGTCGTGTGCTCGACCTGCTGCTGCCACAGGACTGCCGGCTGTGCGGCCTGCCCGCCGGCAACGCACTGCTGTGCCCCGGCTGCCATGACGATCTGCCGCGGCTGCCGGCCGCGCACTGCCCGGTGTGCGCGCTGCCGGTGCCGACCGCGCAGGTGTGCGGCCGCTGCCTGAAGCACCCGCCGGCCTTCGACGCGACGCTGGCCGTATGGGCCTACGCCGAGCCGGCGGACGGGCTGATCCACGCGCTGAAGTTCCGCGCCCAGCTGCCGCTGGCCGGGCTGTTCGCCGACGCACTGCAGTCGCTGGGCCTGCCGCCGGCCGACCTGCTGCTGGCGATGCCGCTGCATCCGCGGCGGCTGGCCGAACGCGGCTTCAACCAGTCGGTCGAGATCGGCCGCGTGCTGGCTCGGAATGCAGGGCTGCGCTTCGACGCCTTCGGCCTGGAACGCCTGCACGACACGCCGCCACAGCGCGACCTCGCCTGGTCGCAGCGCCGGCGCAATGTGCGCGGCGCCTTCGCGCTGCGCGCCGAGGTCGCCGGACTGCATGTGGCGGTGATCGACGACGTGCTCACCACCGGCGCCAGCCTGCACGAGGTCGCCCGCGTGCTGAAGGCGGGCGGCGCGCTGACGGTGACCAATCTGGTGCTGGCGCGCACGCCCAGACTGCGCGGGCGCTAGCGGACCGTCAGAGCCTGCCGTGAGGACACGCTAGCGCGCCTCGTTGGCCTGCTGGAAGTAGTCGATGAAGGCGCGCAGGCGTTCAGGCATCTGCGCCCGGCTCGGGAAATACAGGTGTATCGCCGACATCGGCATCGCGACGTCGCTCAGCACCGCGCGCAGCGTGCCGCGCGCGAGATCGTCGGCGACCAGCGAATCCAGTGTCTGCACCATGCCCAGGCCGCGGCGCGCCAGATCGATTTCGGCGTCGGCGTCGTTGACGATGTAGCGACCATCGACCTCGACCTCGAGCGGCCGGCCGTCGCGCTGGAATATCCAGCGCATCGTGCGACCGCTGGACGCGTAGCGGTAGCGCACGCATTCGTGGCGACCGAGATCGTCCACCGACAGCGGCGGCGGACGCTGCGCCAGATAGTCCGGCGCGGCCACGGTGATCATGCGGTTGGGCCCGCCGATGCGCACCGCCACCATGTCGGCCTCTATCGTGTCGCTCATGCGCATGCCGGCGTCGAAGCGCTCGGCCACGATGTCGGCCAGGCCATCATCGAGCGCCAGTTCCAGTTGCACGTCCGGATGACGCACGGCGAATCCGGCCAGATGCGGCGCGATCAGCACCCGGTAGGCCGGGCGCGGCATATTGATGCGCAAGGTGCCGGTCACCCGGCCCTGCGACTGGGCCAGGCTGTCGAGCGCCGCCCCCAGTTCATCCAGCCCCACGCGCACGCCGTCATAGAAGCGCTCGCCCTCTTCGGTCAGCGACACGCTGCGCGTCGTGCGAGTGAGCAGGCGCACCCCCAGCCGCTGTTCAAGCGTGCGCACGCTCTGCGACAGCGCCGATGCCGACACGCCCAGTTCGGCCGCCGCCCGGGTGAAGCTCGCATGCCGCGCGACGCATTCGAAGGCGCTCAGCGCCGGCAGCATGGCCGGCTCCAGTTTGAAGTTCTGCTTCATATGGCTTGAAAGATTACCCAGTCGATCTAAAAAAACAAAGCGACTATGTTTCGCACTGTGTCGTGCGCAAAGCAAGCGCACACCCTGCCCCGGTGAACGAGCGCAACGACGCCTCGCTCCGATGCGTCGCTCGATTCGCCCGCGGGCTTCCGCGGTACGGAGGGATCCCCATGAACATGATTGCCCCCAGCACCGGCCTGAGCCGGCGCAGCTTCCTGAAGCTGGGCGCGGCCGCCGGTGGCGGCCTGCTGATCGAACTGAGCCTGCCGGGCGCACGCGCGCTGGCCGCCGACGGTGCCCGTTTCGAGCCGAATGCCTTCATCCGCATCGATCGCGACGGCGTGGTCACGCTGGTGATGCACAAGGTCGAAATGGGCCAGGGCACCTACACCGCCATTCCGCAGCTGATCGCCGAAGAGCTGGACGTGCCGCTGGACGCGGTGCGACTGGAGCATGCGCCGCCCGATCCGAAGTACGCCGACCCCATCATCGGCGCCCAGATCACCGGCGGCTCGACCTCGATACGCGGAGCCTGGAAGCCGATGCGCGAAGCGGGCGCCACCGCGCGCACGCTGCTGGTCCAGGCCGCCGCGAAGAAATGGAATACCGACGCCGCGAAACTGCTGGCGCGGGACGGCGCGGTGATCGACAGCGCCGGCGCCCGCCGTGCCGGCTACGGTGAACTGGTCGATGTCGCGGCCACGCTGCCGCTGCCGACGGCGGTCACGCTGAAGGACCCGAAGGATTTCCGCCTGATCGGCAAACCCGTGCGCCGCATCGACGCCGCCAGCAAGGTGAATGGCAGCGCGCGCTTCGGCATCGACGTCGTGCTGCCCGGCATGAAGGTGGCCACCGTCGCCGCTTCGCCGGTGTTCGGCGGCACGCTGGCCGGTGCCGACGAAGCGGCCGCGCTGAAGGTGAAAGGCGTGCGCCAGCTGGTGAAACTGGACAATGCCGTGGCGGTTGTGGCCGACCACATGTGGGCCGCCAAGCAGGGCCTCGCCGCCTGTGCGCCGCGCTGGAAGGACGGCGCGCACGCCAAGCTCGATACCGTGCAGATCTTCGCCCACCTTGAGAAATCGTCGGAAGGTCCGGGCGCGGTCGCTCACAAGACAGGCGATGCGGCGGCCGCGATGAAGAGCGGCGCCCGGCGCATCGACGCCATCTACCGCCAGCCCATGCTGGCGCACGCGACGATGGAACCGATCAACTGCACGGTGGACCTGAAAGCCGACGGTCTGGACGTCTGGGTCGGCACCCAGGTGCCGGGCATCGCGCAGGCGGTGGCCGCGCAGACCGCCGGCCTGAAGCCGGAACAGGTGCGCATCCATAACCACCTGCTGGGCGGCGGTTTCGGCCGCCGGCTCGAAGTCGATTTCATCGCCCAGGCGGTGGCCATCGGCAAGCAGGTGCGCGGCCCGGTCAAGGTCGTATGGACACGCGAGGAAGACATCCAGCACGACATGTACCGCCCGCCCTATCTCGACCGCATCAGCGCCGCGGTCGATGCGAAGGGCACGCCGGTGGCGTGGACGCACCGCATCGCCGGCTCGTCCATCATGGCGCGCTTCTTCCCGCCGGCCTTCAAGGACGGCGTCGATCCCGACGCGGTCGATGGCGCGGTCGAACTGCCCTACGCCATCCCGGCGATGCAGGTCGAGTACCAGCGGGTCGAGCCGCCCGCAGTGCCGACCGCCTTCTGGCGTGGCGTCGGACCGACCCGCAACGGCTTCGTGGTCGAAGGCTTCATCGACGAGTTGGCCGCTGCCGCCGGACAGGACCCGGTGGCCTATCGCCGCGCGCTGATCAAGGACGCCCGCACGCGTGCCGTGCTCGACCTGGCGGCACAGAGGTCCGGCTGGGGCACGCCGCTGAAGGCGGCCGCCGGAGCGCGTGCCGGCCGCGGCGTCGCGCTGATGCACGTGTTCGGCAGCCGCGTCGCCCAGGTGGCCGAGGTCGAGGTGAATGCCGACAACGAAGTGCGCGTGCGCCGCGTCACCTGTGTCATCGACTGCGGCTTTGCGGTCAATCCGCTCACCGTTGCGGCGCAGATGGAGGGCGGCATCATGTTCGGCCTCACCGCCGCGCTGTGGAACGAGATCACGCTGGCCGACGGCCGCGTGCAGCAGAGCAATTTCCACGACGTGCGCATGATGCGGATGAACGAAGCGCCGCAGATCGACGTCCACATCGTGCCCAGCGCCGAGGCGCCCGGCGGCGTCGGCGAACCCGGCACCTCGGTAGCGATTCCGGCCGTGGTGAACGCGGTGTTCGCCGCCACCGGCCAGCGCGTACGCACGCTGCCGATCGCCGGGCAGCTGAAGACCACCTGATTTCCATTTGAACTGCGGGCGCCGCCCGCGCATTCCAACCACCACCGGCGGCCCGACCGCCATCGATGAGGGCTCAACCATGGCAACGATCAACCTGAATGGCCGCGACGTCGCGGTCGACCTGCCCGACGACACCCCGCTGCTGTGGGCGCTGCGCGACGGCCTGAACATGACCGGCACCAAGTTCGGCTGCGGCATCGCCATGTGCGGCGCCTGTACGGTGCACGTCGACGGCCAGGCCACGCGCTCCTGCGTGACGCCGATCTCGGCCGTCGCCGGCAAGAAGATCACCACCATCGAATCGGTCGGTGAAGCCAAGGTCGGTGCCGCCGTGCAGGCCGCCTGGCAGAAGCTGGACGTGGTGCAGTGCGGCTACTGCCAGTCCGGCCAGATCATGTCGGCCACCGCGCTGCTCGCTTCGAACCCGACGCCGACCGACGCCGACATCGACGCCGCGATGAGCGGCAACGTGTGTCGCTGCGCCACCTATGTCCGCATCCGCGCGGCCATCCACGAAGCCGCCAAGTCCCTGGCCTGAGGAGCGCACAGATGAATTTCCGCATCGAGAATGCATTCCAGACCACCCGCCGCGGCTTCCTCAAGGGCGGCGCCGGATTGGCGCTCGCCATCGTCGCGCCGACCGTCGCACTGGCCGAGGTCGGTGGCCCCGGTCACGCCGGCAGCGCGATGGTCGATGGCGAGTTCTCGCCGAACGCCTTCCTGCGCATCGGCACCGACGGCACGGTCACCGTGGTGTCCAAGCACCTCGAAATGGGTCAGGGCGTGTACACCGGCCTGGCCACGCTGGTGGCCGAGGAGCTGGACGCCGACTGGTCGCGCGTGACGGTCGAGGGCGCACCGGCCGACGCCAAGCGTTACAGCAATCTGTTCTGGAAGGCGCAGGGCACCGGCGGCAGCACCGCCATCGCCAACTCCTACGAACAGATGCGCCGCGCCGGCGCCACCGCGCGCGCCATGCTGGTTTCAGCCGCCGCGCAGCAGTGGAAGGTCCCGGCGTCGCAGATCACGGTGAAGAACGGTGTCGTGTCGCACGCCGCCAGCGGCCGCAAGGCCGGCTTCGGCGAACTGGCCGAGGCGGCGGCGCAACTGCCGGTGCCGGCCAACGTGAAGCTGAAGAATCCGAAAGACTTCACGCTGATCGGTCGCAGCGCACCGCGCGTGGACAGCGTCGCCAAGACCACCGGCCGCGCCACCTTCACCCAGGACGTGAAGCTGCCCGGCATGCTGGTCGCCGTGGTCGCCCACCCGCCGCGCTTCGGCGGCCGCGTGAAGTCGGTCGACGACAAGGCTGCGCGTGCGGTCAAGGGCGTGAGCGACGTCGTCGTCATCCCGAACGGTGTCGCGGTGCTGGCCGCCGACTACTGGACCGCGAAGAAGGGCCGCGACGCGCTCAAGGTCGAGTGGGACGAATCGCAGGCCTACCGCGGCAGCAGTGATGCCATCGTCGCCGACTACCGCGAACGCGCGAAGACGCCCGGGCTGAACGCGCGCAACGACGGCAATGCCGAAGCGGCGCTGGCCAAGGCCGGCAAGGTGATCGAGGCGGAATACGTGTTCCCCTATCTGGCGCACGCGTCGATGGAGCCGCTGAACTGCGTCATGAAGCTGGAGAACGGCCAGTGCGAGGTATGGAACGGCGAACAGCTGCACACGGTCGATCAGTTCTCGCTGGCCAAGACGCTGGGCATCGAAGCCGACCGCGTGAAGCTGAACATGGTGTATGCCGGCGGCAGCTTCGGTCGCCGCGCCAATCCGCAGTCGGACTATCTGCTCGAAACCGCGCAGATCGTGAAGGCGATCAACGGTCGCGCGCCGGTCAAGCTGGTGTGGAGCCGTGAGGACGACATGCGCGGCGGCTTCTACCGCCCGATCTACCTGCACCGCGTGCGCGCGGCAGTCGACGCCAAGGGCATGCCGGTCGCCTGGCAGCAGCGCATCGTCGGCCAGTCCATCATCGCCGGTTCGCCGTTCGAACCGATGCTGGTGAAGGATGGCGTCGACATCACCTCGGTCGAAGGCGCGTCCACGCTGCCCTACGCCATCCCCAACCTGAACGTCGATCTGCACACCACCAATGCCGACGTGAAGGTGCCGGTACAGTGGTGGCGCTCGGTCGGCTCGACCCATACCGCCTACGCGACCGAACTGTTCATCGACGAGCTGGCGCTGAACGCCGGCAAGGACCCGGTGGCCTACCGCATGGCACTGCTGAAGAAGCATCCGCGCCACGCCGGCGTGCTCAAGCTGGCCGCCGACAAGGCCGGCTGGAACAAGCCGCTGGCGCCGGCCGCCGACGGTGCGAAGCGCGGCCGCGGCGTCGCCGTGCATGAGTCGTTCAACAGCTTCGTCGCCGAAGTGGTCGAGGTGACGGTGCAGAAGGACGGCAGCTTCAAGGTCGACCGCGTGGTCTGTGCCGTCGATTGCGGCGTCGTCGTGAATCCGGACGTGGTCAAGGCGCAGATGGAGGGCGGCATCGGCTACGCGCTGGCCGCCGCGCTGACCGGCGCCATCACGCTGAAGGACGGCGTGGTCGAGCAGTCCAACTTCAACGACTACCCGGTGCTGCGCATCAACGAAATGCCGAAGGTTGAGGTGCACATCGTCAAGTCGGCCGCCGCGCCCACCGGTGTCGGCGAACCAGGCGTGCCGCCGCTGGCGCCGGCACTGGCGAGCGCGCTGCGTGCGGCGACCGGCAAGGTGATCCACACGCTGCCGATCGGCGAACAGCTGCAGGCCTGAGCGAAGCATCGCCCCGCGGGCGGCCGCTCAGGCGCGCCGTCCGCGTCATGAAGGAATGACATATGGACAGCCTTGATCTCGAAGTACTGACCCGCGCCCGCGACTGGTTGCGCGACGGCCACCGCGTCATGCTGGCGACGGTGGTGCGCACCTGGGGCTCGTCGCCGCGCCCGCCCGGCGCGCTGCTGGCGCTGCGTGACGACGGCCGCGCGGTCGGTTCGGTGTCCGGCGGCTGCATCGAGGACGACCTCATCTTCCGGCTGCGCCGCGACGGCCTGCCGACCGAGGCACACGCGGTGAGCTACGGCGTCACCGCCGACGAGGCGCGCCGCTTCGGCCTGCCCTGCGGCGGCACGCTGCAGCTGGTGCTGGAACCGCTGGCCGATGCCGGTGCG